>DASTAC010000015.1:0-27392 GCA_035713045.1 Steroidobacteraceae bacterium | reverse complement strand
GGGTGGTCGGGCGCGTGGGGGCGGATCGGGCGGCAGGGCGGCGATGCCGGACCCCGCTCGCCCGTTGGCGACCCGCGCCGGGCCACGGCATGGCTCAGGGGGCGTGGCAGAGATAATGGGAAACCGGCCCCGCGGCGGGCGCCTCGCCCCCGGCCCGTCAGTCTTTTCCAATTCAGGTATGAGCCTGGAGCGGGGGGCTGGGGGGCTCCTGAGGCGGTGGATTGGGTGGATCGATCGATTGTCTTAGCTTGGTCAAAATCTTACCTCACCAGGCAGGCGCGGGGCAGGGATGCGCCGTGCAAGCCGCAGGACGCCAAATCCTTCCGATGGCACTGGCTGCCGTGCGCAGTGGCGCGCTCGGGCGGTGGCACAGCCTCCGAAGGTTGGGGGGTGTTGGGGGGAAGGGTTAGTCATTCCTCGCCCGCCTGGATTCAGGCGGTGCGCCGGAGGGTCGTTTTGAACAGGGCGGCGCGCGCTTTGTAGAGTTGTTCGGCGGCCTGAAGGTCGGTGAGCTGGCAGGCGGTGCGGGTCAAGGTCTCGATCGTGATCCCAGGGCGCAGGAAACTCGAGGCGTCGGGCAGGCTGGTGAGCTTCTCAAGCGGTGTCATGGCGTCCTTGGGGGAGTACTTGCGTTTGATGCGGCCGGGCTTGCGCGGGTCGGGCACTTCGGTGGCGAACAGGCACGGGCGGTGATAGTTCAGATACGGATTGAGGAACTCGACACAAAAGGCATTGAAGCGGCTCGCGTGGTGCTGGGGAATGTGCGTGTAGCCGAAGAGCTTGCGCACCACGGCGCCGTTTTTGGTTTCAGCGAGCCCGTTGTCGTTGGAATGTCGCGGGCGGCTGCGGGTAAATTCGATGCGCAACTTCTCGAGCAATCTGGCCACCCGGTGATTGATGTACTCACTGCCGTTATCGGCGTGAAAGCCGAGGATCCGGAAGGGGAACTGCTCCATGATCTGCTCGAGAATCGGCAGCAAATGCCGCTCGCAGAGCGTCTGCACCGAGGCGGTGATCTCCCATTGGGTGAGGCAATCGACCGAGTTGATGTGGTAGAGGCCCTTGGTCCCGTCCTGATCGCCCTGGTGCACGCTGTCGATGCGGATGAAGCCGGGACGGTTCTGGGGGGCGGGGGCTTTGCGAACACCGATCGTGATCGCGGTGCTGGGGCGGGTCTTGTTCTGCACGATGCGCCGGGCGAGATACGCAGCGCTGCCGCGCAGGTTGTACAGATGGGCCGAGGAGATCGAGCCGAGCCGCTCAAAACGCGGGTCGCCAAAGACATCGCGCTGACGGCGCAATACGCACGCGGTCGCAGGTCCGGACAAGGTCTCCAGCGTGCGGTCGACTTCGGCCAGCAGGGCCACATCCACCGCCGTATAGCGCCGTGCAAAGGCGTGGGCGGGAGCGCGGTATTGCTTCACCAGCGCCTCACGCCCCACCCAGCGCGAGACCAGCCGGGTCACTTGGGCGCGCCGGTAGCCGCTGAAGCGTTGCAGGTACGCCAAGACTGTGCCTCGGGAGCCGCGCGGCAAGGTACGGTATCGAATGCGCCGCAACACCCCCTCAATCCACCCGTACCGCCCCGCATCGTCCGTCGAGGCCGTGAACTCCAGAGCCTGCGTCCCCGCGAGGACTTCGCGCATCTGCTCGATCGTGCGCACCTGAGCTTCGTTCATATCGATCACCATCCCGCATGATGATCGATCCCCCATCCCCCAGACCGACCGCCGTCCTCGGCAGCTCCAGGCTCACACCTCGCTGGAATCACGCCCCCTGCTCCAGGCTCATACCTCGTTGGACAAGACTCCGTCTTGACAGGCGGGCGCGGCTTCCGTACCTTCGCCCGCCTCTCCGTGGGGCCATAGCTCAGCTGGGAGAGCGCTTGCATGGCATGCAAGAGGTCGGCGGTTCGATCCCGCCTGGCTCCACCAATCCCATCTGGGTGCCGAAGTCGATGGGATGACTGCAAGGGCATTTGACGCGCGGAATCCTGGTTTCAGAGTCGTGTGGCGCCTCCACCGAAACCGAGATAGAGCGCAAAGAGCGCTCCAGGCGCATGCCCTCCTCTAGCAGTTATTGGTTCGCGTCGCGGCCCCGGATCAGGGCTTGCACGGCGCCAAGCAGTGGCACGCCGACTAGGGCAACGGCTGCCTGCCATGGTCCGTGCAAAGCGACGATCACCACGGCGCCTACGATGGCCGCCAATATGGTGATACCGCCAAGCCATTGTCCGCGGCCCGCATTCGCGATGTTCGCGGCAAGAGCGTTTCGCTCCTGTTCCTCTCGGTGAGCTCGTTCTTGTTCGGTTAAGCGGAGGATCCTTTCCGCCATACCAGGGACGATCCTGTCATAATGCTCGAGCTCGGCCGGCGCAGGTAGAGGGCCACTCCGCTGCGCCTGAAAAAGAACCGCCTGCTGGCGCTCCAGCCTATTTGGCTGAGTCGGCGGCGTCTCGTTGCTCATGCTCAATGGCACAGCGGAAGTCGCTACCGATCTTCTCAAGGTCCCGCCGCATGGCATCATCGGTAGAGCGCGCGGGCGCATGAATTTGCGGCACAGCGAACACCTCGCCAGGCGAGGCTACGCCGCGTAAAAATCCCTGCAGGAAGCTGCCCGCTCGCGTTTTCATGTGGAGAGCCTTGATCACGTTTCCACTCCCCCCGGCACGCCACGCGCACCTTGCGCGCAGCCCCGGGCCGATACTGGCAGCGACAGTATAGCACCGCAACCCGCTTGCGCTCCCCCGCCAAGCCCAAGCCCATCCGCGCTGTGCGGCTATTCACGGATACGCGCTCATCTCATTCACACCGGTCCGGTTCGCCCGAGTGGACTACCGGGAATCTGCCGGTTGCTACGGGTCCAGTCTTGCCGGGTATCGGCGGAAGACCACGCTGAAGACGGGCCGGCCGCGCAGCTCATTGTCCAGCGCATCGAGCAGCTCGGGAATGCAACACCTGCATGGCATGCAAGAGGTCGGCGGTTCGATCCCGCCTGGCTCCACCAAATACAATCAAGGGAGTGCGTAGCCCGTCCCGCGGCGCCGGCGTGGTCTCAGAATCAGGGCATGTGCCCAGTCACGACGGACTGATGAGTCGCACGCTCGGAAAATAGGTGCGGTAGCGCGCCGCATCGCGGGTGAGGAGCGCACAGCCTGCGACCGCCGCGTGGGCGCCGATGAAGAAATCCGGCAGTACGCCGTCCTTGCCGCCGCGCCGTCGGCGGTAATCGATGAAGGCCTTGCCGGCGAGGAAGAGCGCTTCGCGCGGAATCGGCTCCACCGACAGCGCAGCCTGTGCGATGACTGCCTCGAGCTCCTCGATGCGCGCGAAGGCCACCGACAACTCTGCGTAGATGACGGCGTTGATCGTGAGCTGATCGGTCAGCGCGGCCGATTCGAGCTGCTCCTGTGACCAGCTCGCCCAACGCGGATCGTCCTCGAAGAGATCGAGCAGGACGTTGGTGTCCACCAGTAGCATGGCGCTCAGGCGCCGCGCGTCAGCGCCATGATCTCGTCGGTGCTCATGCGCACCGTGGCGCGTCCGCGAAGCCTCGCAAACACGCTTGCCGGCCGCCTCGTCCGCCCTTTGCTCGGCCGCAGGACGATCTCACCGCCCGGGCCGCGCTCGAAAATCACCTGACTACCCGCCTTCAGCCCGAGATAGTCGCGGATGCTTTTCGGTACTGTGACCTGGCCTTTGCTCGTTACCGTGCTCATGGGGTAATACCTCGCGAAAGCAAGGTATTACTATACCCGATGCCCGCCAGACCGATCTTTGAGACGCGTATGCAGATCCGCCGCAGCCGGGCGAGGTCCTGGACCCATCCGGTGCTGCAATGCGGGATGGCGGCATGTCGGTCAGCGAGTCACGATCGCGCAGCGCGCGCGTTCTCGGAGCTCCGCGGGCGCGCCGGGGCCCTCAGCCCTTCGGCAGCACGATCGGCCGCTCGCGCAGCAGCAGCACCCAGTCGCCGTTCTCCATGAGCGCTTCGCGGCCGAGCTCGCGCAGCAGGGCGAGGAGGGCGTGCCGCCGGTCGTGCTGCAACGGATCCTGGTCCAGGCGCTCGGCGAAGCGTGCGGCCCGGCGGAAGATGCCCGCGAAGCGCGCGTACTGGTTGACCTGGGCCCGCAAGCCCAGCCGCTCCGCGTAGGTCTCCCAGAGCGCGGCGCCGATCGGCGCGAAGCCCATGAGCACGACCAGCCAGTGGTGCCAGTCCGGCAGGGCCTCGAGGCGGTCCCAGAGGATCACGAGGAGCGCGGTCGCAGTGAGGCCCGCGCCCATGAAGACCTGCGAGGCGCGCTCGAAGCGGTGCAGGCGCTTGCGCTGCGATTGCGCGCGATCCGCGTAGTAGCCCGCCTGGCCGCCGACCCAGTGCTTCAGGGCGAGGTCGGGATGCTCCGTCCGGGGCGGCGGCAGGGCGGCGGCGGCCCGCAGGGCTTCGCGAATCCAGCGCAGCTCATCGAGCTGCTTGCGCAGGTAAGAGGAGGACGCGCTGTCCGGGAGCCCGGCGAGGCGCCAGTAGAACTGCACGCGCAGCCCTTCGGCGAGCGCCCGGTAGTCGAGATACCGGCCCTGTACGTCGCGCCGGCTCTGCCAGAGCAGCATGCCGGTGAGCGAGGCGAAGGCGGCGAGATATCCGGCGGGGAGGGCTCGCCAGTGCAGCACTTCCGCATAGAGCTCGAAGGTCAGAGCGAGCAGGGCGGCGAAGAGCAGCGTGAGTATCAGCACGGTTCGCGTCTGGCGCTGGTAATGGCGCGCGAGCAGATCGGCGGTGGCGAACGCGGTGGCCAGGGATTGCGAGCTCGGTGAGCGGGAATGGATGCCAGGCAGCAGCGCCTCGGCCGCCTGCGCCAGGTGCGGGGCGATGGAGTGGCGGACGGACTCGCCGTTGAAGCGCTCCATGCGGCTGCAGAGCGTCTGAAACGACGCCGCATCGCCTTCCTGGGGAAAGAGCCACTGGGGCGCTTTCGCGGCATGCGTCGTGTCGCCGGCGCGCGGCGTGTGTACGTGATAGACGGGGCCGCCGTCCTCGGCATCCAGCGGCCGCAGGCCGGCCTCGGGCATGCCCGCGGGGCCTTCGAGCTTCAGGCGCACCACCGCGCAGGTGCCCGCGTTGGAGGCGGTCTGCTCTCCGTCCCAGAGCGCGAGCAACAAATGACTTTGCAGCGCGATGAATGCGCCCACGGCACGATAACGCCGCTCGCGCCAATCATGAGGGCTCTGCCCCCCGATGCCCGGGTCCGCATCGTCGTTCTCGTCCCGCGGCACCACGAAGACCTGCCCGGGCGGCACGCGCCGCAGGATCGCATGAAACTCCGCGACGGAATCCGGGAAGTCGCGCTCGTACTCCGCGGGCTCCAGCGGCAGGGGCACGAGCAGGTCGTGTCCTTCCTCGAGCGCCACTTCGGCGACCAGGCGGTCGGCGCCTTCCGCGAGCGCGGTGATGATCCTCAACGGTGTCGAAGGGTAGCGGCGGCGCAGCTGCCTGAAGAGCTCGCGCACGTGCTCGCGATGTGTCGGCAGGTCCGCGGGGCGCAAATGGCGATGCCCGGTGACCCCGATGACGATGGGTAATCGGCCGTCCGGTACCGCGGACGTGGGGGGCTGAGCGGTGGCCGCGGCTGTCGTCATGACTGCGGCCCGCCGGGCGCATCATCCAGCAACGCCAGGGCGAGGGCACGACACTGCCCCACGACGGATTGCCAGTCGTTCCAGGGCGCAATGAGCCCCTTGTATTCGGTCAAGTCGACGTGAGTGCGGTCATAGGGGTCGGGATTGGACAACTTGACGAGCACCGTGCCCAACATGTCGCCCCCCTCGCCGGCGAATTCCGCGTAGAGCTCGTTCATCCGGTCGAGGGCCGTGGCGCTCTTGCGAAGCCCCAGGCGGTGCGAAAGCGCCGCGACATCCAGGTAATCGCGCGTCGCATTCCGCTCCACGACGAGATATGCCTTGATCCTCAGCATTTCCTCAATGGTGGGCAGCTTCAAGCCGCGCCCGCCGCCGACATCCACTGTCATGGTCTCGAGCGGGGCCGAGCGTCGCTGGTTTCTCAGGCCCGCGTCGATATCGTTCATCCTTCCGAGGACGAGCTTGCCCCTGATCCGGCGTTGGGTGCGCCAACCCGCCATCGACTCGAGGGCTGCGATGGCGGAATCGTAGTTCCTGGCCAGATCCTGGATCACATGGTCATGATCGAGCGAGATCCGATGTCGCGCATGCACCGCTGCCGCAGTTCCGCCGACGAGTACCGCTCCAGGGATTCTCGTCTGCAGCATCGCGGCTTGCGCGAGCAGCCGCTCCCAGTCCGCCACCCTGCCGGATCGCTTGCGCCGATGTTTACTCACGCGTGCCGTTCCGAGACGGCGCGCCCGCAAGGATCCCCGGCAGCAGCACGGCAAAGGCGGCAACTTTCGGGTCGTCCCGTCCGAGAGCGCCGGCGACTTGTCGCACGCGGCCGGCCAGCCTGCCGCTCTTGTCCGTCCGCAGCGCGCGTGCCAATCCCCTCCAGGCATTGATGTCGCCACGCAAGATCACATCCTCGACCGCCGCTTTGGTGAGGTCCCGGCCGGCCGCCTCGGTGAGGTGTCTGTGCCGCATCAGCGGCGCATCGAGCAGCGGCAGATGCGCCTCGAGGATGATTCCGGCCGCCTGGCAGATCCGCGCAACCTTGTTGAAGCCGAGCTCGGGTAATTTGCCTGCCTCGAGCGCCGCGAGCGTGGAGCGCCCGACCCCGGCGGCGGCTGCCAGCGCCGCGCTCGAGACGCCGAGAGTCCGCCGGCGCGCGGCGATCATGCGACCGATCGAGGCGAGATCCATGTTGTCCAGTATACGAGAGAGACCACAAAGATGTCCAGTATACGGGAGGGCGCAATCGCCCCTCGATTCCGGCTACTGGCGTGACTGCAGAAAGCGCCTGCGATCGTCAGGGGAGTCGAGCTCCGCGGCGAGGCGGCGCTCGAGGTCGGGACCATCCGCGGCGGCGGCCGCCGCGCGCGTGACCAAAACACCGGCGATGGGTCCCAGGATGCGGGCGAGCCGCGTCTCGAGCCCGCGTAACTCGCCGGCCGAGAAGCGGTCCGGCGCGGGTCCGATCGCCGCCGAGTCCGGCCCGGCAACCATCGGCGCCCGGCTGGCGGTTGGCAAAGGCGCGCTCTCGCCCGTCTGCCGCCGCGCGGGCGGCTCTCTCAGCCACTGGCGAAGATGGCCGCAGAGCCGCTCGTAATGCGGCGCGCGCGGCGCGGGAAAGCCGTCGAGCCAATGCTGGCTGCTGAGGAAATACTCGAGACTGCGAGAGGGCAGCACGTTCTCGATGCGAAACGGCAGGACCCGCAGATCCTTGTGAACGGCGCGCTCGACCTCACGGCGCACCTGTGCTGACTCGTTGCTGCTGGCGGAGAACACGAGGACCATGATGCGGGCCGCGGAGATCGCCTCGATGATCTCCTCGGCCCACTCCGCCGCCGGTGAGACGTCCCGCGGCGCGATCCAGACGGTGAAGCCCTCCGCCTCCAGGTGCTCCGTCAGCTCGAAGGCGCAGTCGCGGTCCGGCTGCGAGTAGCTGATGAAGACGTCACGCGCCACGGCCCGGGCCTCCGAGCATCCTCATCGCCTTATCCAGGCTCTTGCGCATGCGCTCGAAGGCCTCGCCCAACGCGCCGATCTCATCGCCCCGCCCGCTCGCAAAGGTCACGCCGGCCGTCTGCCCGAGGCTCACCTCATCCGCATGCCGGGTCATCTGACGAAGGGGGCGCACGATCATCCAGTACACCGCGGCGTTGATGACGATGAGGAGCAACACCAACATCGCCGCGATGACCTCGGTGATTCCCGAGAAGATCCGGCGCTCGCCCTGGAGCGAGTCCGCGAGCGGCACCGAGACGATCTGCGCGCCGATGACCTCATTCGGGTGCCAGCCGAACCCGTGCTCGCGGCCATAGCGGGCGATGAGCGCTGCGGGCGCTTGAGCCGGCAGCCCGTGGCACGTGAGACACCCTGACTGGGCGCGTATCGGGCGCGCGAGGAAGAGCGAGCGTCCCATCGGGGTGTCGCGCTCGCCCTGGATCTGCGTCGAGCCCGGATGATTGCGGAACTGATCGATGACGTCCGCCTGCCAGTCGGTCGCGCGATCGCGCGGATTGGTGGGGTTGAGCGCCGCCTCACTGTACGTGAAGCTCGGATGGAGCTTGCGCAGGGCGGCGAAAGTCTCCGTCGCCGCGTAGAACGGGATGCTCTGGGGCAGGAAGTCGGTCTGCATCCGGTCGACGAGGAGCGGGTCGATCTGGCTCGCGGTGTAGGCCCGACTCGCGAGCGCGCTGTCGAGCATCAGGACGGCCGTCTTCAGCGCCTCTCGCCGGGCATCCGCCTGCTGGAAGGAGGCGCAGGCCTCGTGCGCGGCCCAGCCCGCCAACCCAAAGGCGATGACGAGCACTACATTGAGCCGCAGCAGCAGTTTCATCCGTCGCCTGGGCCGAGGCGGCAGCCGCCGGCCGGCAATATATAAGTTGGAGCGACGGGCTCGAGCTTAGCACAGGCGCGCAGATCCCTGGCCTCGGCGGCTGCTGACCTCAGGCCCGTGGGCCGGGTCAGGAGATCGCTGCGCCTCGGGCCGCCGGCCCGCCCCTGGCTCGGGTCGCTGGGCCTTCATGCCTTCGGCTTCTCGCCTTCGCCCTCAGGACGCGGTCTCCGGCGCGCTCAGGCTGTAGTGCCCGGAGCCTAGAGTCACGATGACCTTGCCGCCAGCCTCACGGATCTCGCTCACCCCGGATGCATGGCGAAGCGGATGGGCGCTCTCGAGCACTTCGCTTGCAGCACGCGCGGGCATCTCGACGGTGGCCGATGCGCCCGCGGGAATCTCGACCTCGAGGTGCAGGCGCCCGTCCTCCTTGCGCCAGGCGACGGCGACCTCGCCAAACACCGACGCGTAGCGTGCCGAGGCGCCCTCGATCCCGTATACGGTCTGCGGGGCGATGCGGATGCGCTCTGCGCCCGTGCGGCTGAAGTCGATGCGGATGCCGGCCAGACCACCGTAGAGCCAGGTCTCGGCATGGCCGAGCATGAAATGGTTCTGCGACTTGGTGGGATCGGCATCCCACGACTCCGTGAGCGAGGTCGCCCCGCGGGCGAGCTGGTACCCATAGCTCGGAGGGGAAGCCTGGGTCAGGACGTCATAAAGGACATTGCCCTTGCCGCTGCGCATCAACGCGAGCACCACGTAATGGAAGCCGATGTCGCCCGCGGTGACGTGGTTGCGATCGGCGCGGATGGCGGCGATCAGATTCTCGAGCACAGCCTGGCGCTGCCCCGCCGGCACGAGGCCGATGGCGAGCGGCATGGCATTGGCGGTCATGCTGCCGCGATCGTACTGATGGGTCTCGCGATCGAGGAGGCTGCGGTTGAGTGCGCGTCTGGACAGCACCGCGCGGCGGGCGAAGCGGCGCGCATCGCCGGCGTGCCCGAGGATCCGCGCGATCCTCGAGAGTGTCAGCAGCAGCTCGCAGTAGGTGGCAGTCGCCGTCATCCGCCGGCTCGTGAGCTGCGATGGGCCGGGGGGCTTCGGGCCGATGTCGTACCAGTCGCCGAGGCCATAGTCGATGAGGCCGTCGCGTGCGCGCGTCGCCAGGTAGTCGGCGTAGCGGCACATGGCCGGGTAGCCGGTCTCGAGGATGCGGCGGTCGCCGGTGTAGCGGTAGGTCGCCCAGGGACTCAGCACGACGGCCGAGCCCCACTCGGGCGAGTCGCGGAACGCGGAGCTGGTCCCGTCCGCGTCGAGGAAGGCGACGTACTCGGGCGCGATCGAGGGCACCATGCCGTCCGGCAGCTGGCTGTCCATCATGTCGCGCAGCATCTTCTCGTAGAGCGTCACCGCGTCCTCGTTGTAGTACACGGTGTCGGCGTTGAGATAGGTCTGCTCCAGCCAGCCGAGCTTCTCGCGGTGCGGGCAGTCGGTGAGGACGCTGAAGGTGTTGCTGAGGAGCGCCTGCAGGATGAGCTCGTGGATGCGATCGAGGAGCGCATTGCCCGTGGCGAGATGCCCGGCCGGCGGCAGGTCGGCGTGCAGAAACTCGCCCCGCAGGTCGAGGAGCTCAGGGTCGCCGGGTGCGCCGAGCCCCGGCGGCGCCGCGCCCTCCACCTGCACGTAGCGAAAGCCGTAGTAGCTGAAACGGGGGTGCCAGCGCTCGATGCCCTCGCCCGCCAGTGTGTAGTTGAAGAGGACCGCATCGCCCGGGCCCGCGTTCGCGCTGCGCTGTGTGACGAGACCGTGCTCATCGAGCAGCTCGCCCGGAAGCAGCCTCACCCGCCCTCCCGCCGCGCCGCGCACGGCAATCACGGGCCAGCCGGAGAAGTTCTTGCCGAGGTCGTAGACGAAGACGCCAGGCCGCGGGATGCTCATCCGCACCGGGTCATAGATGTGCGCCACCGTCACCGGAGGCACGTTCTGCGCGCGCAGCTGTCCGCCGGGACTCGAGACTTCGACGGCCGGCGCCCAGCCGCCGCCCGGGGGCTCCTCGAACCGCGGCAGGTCCCACCCGGGCGAGCTCAGGCGCGCGTCGAAATCCTCGCCGCCGTACACGGAGGACAAGGTGATGGGCCCGGGGTGCGTGCGCCACGAGCCATCGCTCACGATGAGCTCCTCGGAGCCGTCCTCGAACGAGAGCCGCAGCTGCAGGATGAGCTTGGGTCTTCCGAAGGAGCCGACAAGCTTGGTGTAGCGGCCGGGAAATTTCTCGACGTTGAAGAAGCCGTTGCCGAGCATCACGGCGAGCGCATTCGCGCCCGGCGCCAGGAGCGGCGCGACCTCGTAAGTGTCGTAGAGCACCGTGCGGCGATAGTTGGTCCATCCGGGGTCGAGCACGCCGGCGCCGGCGCTGCGGCCGTTGATGCGCAGCTCGTATTGACCCAGGCCGCTCGCGCAGAGCACGGCGCGCCGCAGCGGCTTCCCGATTCGAAATTCCCGCCGCAGCAGCGGCATCCGCCGCGGCTGCACGGGAGGATTGCGATTGATGGCGGGGGCGGGCTCGGGGCTTGCCGGCCAGTCCGGTCCGTCCGAGATCCACCGCGCGCGCCAGTCCTCGGGGCGCAGCAATCCGGTGATGAAGGAAAGAGGGCGCGTAGCGGCGCTCTGCCGTCCCGCGCTGTCCCAGACGTGTACCGACCACCAGTACGGCGTCTGCGACTTCAGGTCGAGGTCCTCTGCCGGCACCGCGTGGAACTCATCCGTCTCGAGCATGCCGCTGTCCCAGATGTCGCCGTTGCCGGCCTGAGCGGCCTCCGCCGATGAGGCCAGGACCACGCGGCACGCCCGCTGCCGAAGCCCGCGCTTGTCGCCACGGGCGGCTGCCAGCGTCCAGGTGAACCGCGGCCGCCGCGTGTCGATGCCAAGCGGCGCTGCGCGCCACTCGACGCGTGGCTCCCGGGGACTGATATCGCATTCTGGCTCGCCGGTAGGCGCATTTCCCTGGGCTCGCGTGGCGCCGAGCCCGGGCGTCGCTGCCGCGGGACCCAGGGCCGCGCCGGCCGCCACGAGCTTGAGGAGCGTGCGCCGGGAGGTCACCGGGCACCTCGCCGGCTTCCAAAAATGTCTGAGAATATGGGGGAGGGTTTCACAATATGGGATTTTGCTTGCGCCGCCATCGCGCCAATGATATTTGTATACGAAAGCTTCGTCCGCCTGTAAACGAAAGCGTTCCGGTCGTTGCACCGGAGCCACAGGAGGACGGGGGCGCCGCTCCGGCGGCGAGTCGCTTACCTTGCAGCAACTGATCGAGGGGGAATGCTCATGAAGATTACGTCAAGGCTCGTCTCCGGGGCCGTCGCCCTGGCGATGGCCGGCGCCATGCCGGCCTGGGCCGAAACCTCAAGTCTTGGCAATCAGGCGGCACACGATCCTGCCGCCTCGGCAACGCGGTCCGGCGAGCATGCGTCACCGGTGAGCGACCGCGGCCGCGGGAAGAGTGTACCGCTTCATCTCGCCTCCGCGGCGGACTCCTCGACCGCGAGCCAGCAGCAGTCGGCACCGGAGCTGCAGGAAGTCGTGGTGAGCGGCATCCGCCAGAGCATGGAGGGCGCGCTCAATATCAAGCGCTTCTCCAATACCATCGTGGACGCGATCGTCGCCTCCCAGATCGGCAAGCTTCCGGACGTGACCGCGATCGACGCCCTGCAGCGCATCCCGGGCGTGCAGATCAGCCGCCAGCTGGGCGAGGGCGGCGGCACCGTCAATATCGGCGGCTCGGTCATCAACAGCGGGTACGAGATCCGGGGCCTCCCCTACGCGGAGACCACCCTGAACGGCCGCGAGGTGTTCAGCGCCACCGGCTCCCGCGTCCTCAATCTCGAGGACATTCCCTCCTCGATGCTGGCCGGGGTCGAGGTCTACAAGGACCCGACCGCGAGCCTGATTGCCGGCGGCCTCGCCGGCACCGTCAACCTGCGCACGCACCGGCCGTTCGACTTCTCCCGTCCCCAGCTCGACCTGAGCGCCGGGGAGACCTACGGCGATCTCATCGGCACGGCCAAGCCGAACTTCAACGTCCTGGGGAGCGACACCTGGCACACCGGCATCGGCAAGGTCGGTGCGCTGCTCGATGTCTCCTACCACGACCGGGCCTACCGCGAGGACGGGGCGACCAACAACGCCCTTGCCACCAACTCCACCGCGGTCCCCGGCAAGACGATCGAGTACACGAACGGCGTGTACAACACCATGTTCATCGGCGACCGGCGCCGCACCGGCATCGACGGCGTGCTGCAATGGCAGCCGACCGATGACTTCCAGAGCTATGCGGAGGTGTCGAGCGAGGATTTCGTCTGGGCGCAGCACCAGTACACCTTCTTCACCCAGGGCGGCGGCAAGATCGTGCCCGGATCGGTATCGCTCTTCCCCGGCACGAACGATGTAAGCGCGATCAGTTTCAATAACTCGCTCGCGAGCACGGTAGGCGCATGGCGCACGGTCGAGGACGTCAACCGGCAGTTCAACCTGCACGCCAAGTGGACCCCGGGCCCCTGGACCGTGACGGGTGATGTGAGCTACGCCAAGGCGACGGAGCGGCTGAACAACCCGGCCATCGACATCGGCACGACGATACCCACGCTGACGCAGTCCACCTCGACCTCAGGGATCACGACCTCGCAGGTACCGGGGTACGATCTGACGAACATCGCCAATTTCAACGACAGCACGGCGAGCAACTTCCACAGCTACTATTACGATACCGAGCAGCACTTCCGCGGCAGCGAGACGGCGGAGACCGTGAACGCCTCCTACGCGTTCGAGCGCGGATTCCTGACGTCCGTGGAGGGCGGCCTGCGCTTCGCCGATCGCAAGGACGCGTTCAACCAGTGGTCCACCTTCGGCCCGCTCACCAGCCCGTTGATCCAGGCGAATGCCGGCATGTTCGCCAACGTGCCGCTGAGCCCGTTCTTCTCGGCGATCTCCTCGGCGGCGGTCATTCCGGCCTATACCGTCTTCAATCCCGGCGAGCTGCACTACAACCAGGCCGGCATCCAGCAGGCCTTCGGCATCAAGCCGCCCGTGGACAACGGCTCGCAGGATTATCACGTGGATGAGAAGACCGAGGCTGCGTTCGTGCAGCTGAACTTCGAAGCCAACGTCGGCGTCCCCATGACTGGCAATGTCGGCGTCCGTTTCGTCCGCCACAAGGACACGATGAGCGGCGAGGTGGCGAGCGCCGGGGTGTACACGCCGACGACGTTCACCCACAGCGAGAACACGCCGCTGCCGAGCCTCAACCTGACGTTCAAGCTGCTGCACGACCTGCAGTGGCGTCTCGCGGCCTCCAAGGTGATCGCGTATCCGGACTTCAGCCAGATCCGTCCGTCGATCAGCCTGCTCCCGGCTCAGGGCGCGGCGAGCGGCGGCAATCCGAACCTGAAGCCCACCACGGCCACGCAGTTCGACACCTCGCTCGAGTACTACTTCGAGCCGGGCGCGGCGCTCACCGCCGACGTGTTCTACAAGCGCCTGCACGACTTCTGGTTGTCGGAGACGCAGCAGAACGCGTTCACCATCGGCGGTGTCAACTACAACCTGACCGGCGCGGTCGACGGCGGCAACGCCACGGTGAAGGGCGCGGAGTTCGGCTATCAGCAGTTCTTCCGGATGCTGCCGGGCTGGCTGAGCGGCCTCGGAATGGCTGCCAACTACACCTACATCAAGGCGGCGGCGCCGACGGCGGTGGCCGGCCAGTCGACGACGCTCCCCGGCCTCTCGAACAACAGCTACAACCTGATCGGCATCTACGAGAAAGGTCCGGTGTCTCTGCGCGTGGCCTACAACTGGCGCAGCGCCTTCTACAGCTCGCTGTATACCGGATCCACCGCGCAGCTCGCGACGAATCCGATCTACACCAAGGCGTACGGCTGGCTGGATGCCTCGCTCCAGTACACCGTCAACCACCATGTGCAGGTGTATGTCGACGGCTCGAACCTGCTGCGGACCCAGCTCATCGGCTACTACGGTGTGCCGACGCTGCCGCAGGCGGCGACCATCGACGATCGGCAGATCATGGCCGGCGTGAACGTGAAGTTCTGAGGAACGAAAGGACGATGGTCGATCTGCGCAGGCGCAACCTGCTCTCGGGACTCGTGGCCGCGACCGGCGCGGGGATCGCTTCCCGCGCCGTCGCGCGCCGCGCTGCAATGGAAGGCCGGCCGCAGCCGACACCCCCCTCGGGTGACTCCCCCGCCCGAGCGGCTGCGGCCGGTTCGACCAGCGGGCTGCCGGACATCGCTCCATTCCGAACGCCCTACAAGCTCGAGCGACGGATTCTCACCCGCTCGGGTGTGCCGGGCAGCTTCGACCGGCTGTCCGTCGACTGCCCGTTCGTGTTCGAGCATGCGGGCCGGCATTACATGACGTACGTCGGGTTCGACGGCATCGGGTATCAGACCGGGCTCGCCGAATCCGACGATCTCGAGCACTGGCGGCGGGCCGGATTGATCCTGCGGCGGGACCCGAAGAATCCGTTCACCCGCTACAACATCGCCCTGATGTCGATCCTGCACGAGGACGGGCTGCACTCCAAGGGCTCTCTCATCAAGGTCGGCGGCCGCTACCTCGGCGCGTGGCATGCCTATCCGCGTCCGGGCTACGAGCAGGGACCGGCGGTGATCGGACTCGCCTGGACGGACGACCTGCATCACTGGGAGCTCACCGAGCCCATCCTGAGGCCGGATCCCGCCTTCGCCTGGGAAGCCGGCGGGCTCTACAAGCCGTATCTGATCAAGAGCGGCGATCTCTACTATATTTTCTACAACGCCAAGACCGACTCGAAGCGTGACTGGTACGAGCAGATCGGCATCGCCACCTCGCGCGACCTCGAGACCTGGACCCGCTACTCTGGCAACCCCGTGATCCACCACGGCGGCCCGTCGGCCTGGGATGCGCGCTTCGCAAGCGACCCGTGCGTGGTTCGCTACGGTGACTGGTGGGGCGTCTACTACTACGGCCTCGCCTCACACGGCCACGCCCGTGACCTGCTGGCCCTCGGACGCGACCCGTATCACCTGACGAAAGTCCCCGAGATCATGTTGAACGTCGGTCCCAAGGGATCGATCGACGAGGACTACGCGCACAAGCCCTCGGTCATCTACGCCAACGATGCGCTCTATCAGTTCTATTGCTGTGTGAGCGGCAAGTGGCCCCACGACGACCGCGCCATCTCCGTGGCGCGCTCCAGGCCCTGGAGGTAACCCGTGCTCATTGCGCCGAGGAGCGCATCATTGAATGCCTCTGGGCCGGGAGGCATCGAGCCCGCCGCTCCGGCCTTCCATGGCGGCAGGGCACCCGGCCCGCGCGTTCCCGCGCGGGCGTTCGCCGCATGCGCCGTACCCCTGGAGGCTTGCGCCTCGGCTTTCCTGCCGCGGAGCACCCGGCCCGGAGGCACTCCGCGCTGCGCTCGCACTTCTTTCACTGCAGGTTGACGAAAAGCCCCCCGTCCACCAGCACCGACGCGCCCGTCACATAGCGGGCCAGGTCCGAGGCCAGGAACACCACACATCCCGCCACGTCCCTGGGCTCGCCCAGGCGGCCGAGCGGAATGCGCTTCTCCATGTACGCCCGCTTGGCCGGATCCGCGAGATCCTCCTTGTTGATGTCGGTGGCGATCGTGCCCGGCATCACCGAGTTGCAGCGAATCCCATAGGGCCCGAGCGCGATCGCGCACGACTGCATCAGCGAGTGCACGCCGGCCTTGGTGGGGGTGTAGTGCGCCTGGGTGCCGCCGCCCACCAGCGCGCTGATCGAGCTGATCGCGATGAGCGCGCCGCCGCGGCCCTGCTCGCGCATTTGCCGCGCGGCCGCCTGCGTCATGTACCAGGCGCCGTGCAGGTTGACGGCCATCGTGCGCTCGAACACCTCGGGAGGCGTGTCGAGAAAGGCGTGGAAGGGGCAGATGCCCGCATTGCTCACGAACACATCCACGCTGCCGAGCGTCTCGGCGGCCGCCGACACGAACCGCGCGGCGGACTCGGGCAGGGCCACATCGCCCTCCACCTCGATGGCGCGCCGCCCCAGCCGCTTGACCTCGGCCAGGGTCTCCTCGATGCCCTCGCGGTCCTTCAGCCAGTTGAGGGCGACATCCGCTCCCTGACGCGCGCACTCGATGGCCGTCGCGCGGCCGATGCCGCGCGAGGCGCCGGTGATGAGAACGTTCTTGCCTTGAAGCAGCATGGCGGATACCTCAGTGGGCGGAAGGCCCGTCGCTCGCGCGGGTGAGGATCTCGAGCGCATAGGGCATGCCGGAGTTGGACGGCGGCAGCTGCACCTGGAGGCCCTCGGCCGTCTGGCGCCAGGTGATCGGGCTCGGGTCCCCGATCAGCCGCACCTGCGTGATCGGTCCGGGCAGATAGGGATTGGCGCGGTACAGCGTCAGGATCGACGCCTTGCCGTCGCGGGGCCTCACCATGCCGAGCGCGTAGAGAACGCCGGGCTTCTCGGTGAAGCGGAAATCCTTCGGCGTGTACTGCTGGCCGCTGTCGCGCCCCTTGGGCGCCTGCGTCGGTCCCTCGCCGTAGAGCACCCAGGGGCGCGTGCCGTAGATCGCCTGGCCGTTCACTTCGAGCCACGCGCCCATCCGCATCAGGATGCCGCGCACCTTGCCGGGGATCGTGCCGTCGGCGCGCGGCCCGATGTTGAGCAGCATGTCACCGTTCTTGCTGACGATGTCGATGAGGTCGGTGAGGAGCGAGCGGGCGGTGCGGTACTTGTCGTCGCGCACGTAGCCCCAGGAGTCCAGGCTCACCGAGGTATCGCTCTCCCACGGCCGCAGCCGCAGGGTGTCGAGCTTGCCCCGCTCGATGTCGAGCACAGCGCTGCCGGCAGGGTATGCCTGCAGCTTGTACGTCAGCACCACTCCCTGGTGATGCGCTGCGGCGACGTCGTAGTAATAGGCGGTCATGCGCCGCAGGTAGGGCGCGAACGCCGGCTGGTTGATCCACCAGTCGAAGTAGACGAAGTCCGGGTGGTACTCATCCACGAGCTCGGTGCTGCGCGCCAGCCAGTCCTCGAGGAACGCCTTGGAAGGGGGCAGCCAGTCCTGCAGCTGGTTCGGGTTGGGCTCGCCCTTGGAGCGGTCTCCCGGCAGATGCATGGGCTCGGCGGGGCCGTAGAGGCCGGCATAGCGTGGATCGTTGACGTCCGAGTCGTATTGGGTGCCGGGGTGATACCACCACCAGTGCTCGGCGCGGTGCGAGGAGACGCCAAAGCGCATGCCCTCGGCATGCACGGCCTTCTCCAGCTCCCCGACCAGGTCCTGCTTCGGCCCCATGCGCGCCGCATCCCACAGCGTGAACCTGGAGTTGTACTCGGCGAAGCCGTCGCAGTGCTCGGCGACCGGCACGACGAAGCGCGCTCCGGCCTGCCTGAAGAGCGCCGCCCAGGCCCGCGGGTCGAATTTCGCCATGGTGAAGCGGGCGATGAAGTTCCTGTAGCCGAGCTTCGACTGCGGCCCGTACACGCCGCGCTGGTACTCGTAGGCGTCGGAGCCCTTCACGTACATGTTCCGCGAGTACCACTCGTTCTGGAACGCCGGCACCGAGAACACGCCCCAGTGGATGAAGATGCCGAGCTTGGCGTCGCGGAACCAGCGCGGCACGTGATACGCCTCGAGGGAATGCCAGCTGGCCTTGTAGGGTCCGCGCGCGATCGTGGAGGCGATCCGGTGCATCTGCCGGTGCAGCGCCTGCTCGTAATCCTTCGGCTCGTCCCAGAGGGGTGGAAAGGTATGCACGCTGTACGCGGCGGATGCGGCGGCGTGCGCCGGCGCCCCGGCCGCGAGGGCTGCGTGACCGCAGAGGAGCCCGGGGAGCGCGGCCAGCACGGCCGCGGTCAGTGTTGGGAGCCTCGAGCGCATCGGAATCTTCCTCCAGGGGCCGTGGCGCGCCCGCCGGGAGCCGGGCGCAGCGCCGGATGATAACTCAGACAAGTAGTCAGCGCGCGCGCCCGGCGGCGGGCCGCTCCAGCACGGCGACGCCCTGCGCGCGCAAGGTGACCTGCCGCACCTGCGGTCCCGGATGCAGCAGATCGCTCATGGGTCCGGGCAGCGTCACGGTCTGCCTCGCCGTGCCGTGATTGATCAGGATGGAGATCTCCCGCCCCTTGCCGTAGCGGTGCATCAGCTCCACCTCGGGAGGCAGCTTGACGGCAGCCGGGCGCACGCCGCCCGCGGCAAGCGCACTCTCGAGCAGGGTGCGCGTGAGCCTGGGGTCGAAGAGGGCGCCGAGATACGTGATGTCGCCTCGTCCGTAGGCGCGTCGCAAGGCGGCCGGCTGGCGGCTCAGCCACGAGGCGCCGGGCGCGTAGCGCAGCAGCACGCGGGTCCGGGGCGAGAGCGGCTGCAGCGCCTCGGCCCAGATGGATGCCGTTCCGGTCCCGGAGGGTCCCGAGACGGTCACCGGAGCATCGAGAGCGTAGAACTGCTGCACCCGGCCGCCGAGAACCTTGACGAGGGGCCCGGGCTGGCGCTCGACGTTGAGGCGGTCGTATTCATCCTTCATCCCGCTGCGCGGACCCAGGATGAGGTGACCTCCGGCGCGCACGTAGGCCGCGAGGCGCCGGCCGAGACTCGGGGAGATGACGTTGAGTCCCGGGGCGATCACGACCTTGTAGCGCGAGAGTGGCGCCGCCGCGCTCACGATATCGACCGAATGCGTCAGATCCTCCAGCGGGCGGTAATAATCGAGCAGCACCCGAAGCTCCCGGTAATCCGCCGACTGGCGCTGGAAATCGATCGCCCAGCGGCTGTCGTAGCTGGTCACGATCGCGACCTGCGATCGCGGCGTGGTGCCCGCGAGCGCGGCCGAGACGCGTCCGAACTCCCGCCCGATCCGCGCCACCTCCCGATAGAGCGGTACCGGCTTGCCGTCCGGGCCGACGAGCGTGCCGTGGTACTGCTCCTGGCCGTTCAAGGCGCTGCGCCATTGCCAGAAGAGCACGGCGTCGGCGCCGTGGCCGATCGACTCCCAGGTCATGGCGCGCACCTCGCCCTCATCCAGCGAGTTGCTGATGGGCGCCCAATCGACGAAGCCGGGCTGCGTCTCCATCACCCAGTAGTCCTGCCGCTTCCAGCCGCGCACGAAGTCGCTCATCGCGCCGTTGCGGTAGAAGTCGAGATGCCCCTCGCCGACATAGTCGTCCCACGAGGCGAGATCGAGGTCGTGCGCGAGCGTGTAATGGTCCCAGTTGTCGCTCCAGCCGAGGCCGCCGAAGTTGCTGGTGATGAACTGGCGTGGCGCGATGTAGGGACGAAGCGCGGCGATCTGGTTCCACTGATAGCTGCGCCAGGTGTCGGTGACGAAGTGCCGGTGGGCCAGCATCCAGCCCGGATTGCCGGGCCGCGGGTCGAGCGGGATCTGGCTCCAGGCGGTGTAGGCCTGACTCCAGTAAGCCGTCGTCCAGCGGCGGTTCAGCGCCGCGAGCGTGCCGAAGCGCCGGTGCAGCCACTCCTGGAACTGCTCCCGGGTGCCGGCATCGTAGGACTCGTTGGTGTACTCGTTGTCGATCTGCCAGCCGATGACGTCCGGATCGTGACCGAAACGCTGCGCGAGACGGGTGACGATTCGGCGGCAGAACCTGCGGTAGAGCGGGCTCGAGTAGGAGAACTGGCGGCGGTTGCCGTGCTGGGCCCTCCGGCCGTTGCGCTCGATGCGCAGCACCTGCGGGTAGCGGCTCGTGAGCCACACCGGCGGCGCGTCGGTCGGGGTGCCGATCACCACCTTGATGTGGTGCTGCTTCGCCATGCGGATGGCGCGCGCCAGCCAGCCGAAGTGGTATTGCCCTTCGGCAGGCTCGAGCCGGCTCCAGGCGAACTCGCCGATGCGCACCACGTTGATGCCGGCGGCCTGCATGAGCGCGAGGTCCTGGTTCCAGCGGCTCTCGGGCCATTGCTCCGGGTACCACGCCGCCCCCAGCCAGAGCCGGCCGAGCGCCGTCGCCACGGCCGGTGAGCTGCGGGAAGGCGCCGGCCGATGCGCGGCGCCGGCCCGCGCGAGGAGCACCGCGGGCGCCGGCGACGCCGCGGGCGAATCCGCCGCGATAGCGGCCCGGGCCGGCGTCGAGGCGTTGGCGAGCAAGGCTGGTGCGGCACTCGCGCAGCCCGCGCAGAGCATGCCGCCGGCGACGAGAGACGCCAGAGAACGGGGCGCACCCAGGCTCATCGCAGCGGCGCCTCGAGCACGTGAATGCTGTGGGGCGCCAACGTCACGGTGGCGGTCTTGCCGGAGGCGCCGGCGGCCAGCACGGGTGTGGCGGGGGCGGGCAGCCGCAGCGTCTGCGCGTGCTCGCCGTGATTGATCAGGATCCAGACGCGCTTGCCCGCGCCGGTGCGCTCGCAGACCTCTATGTTCTTCGGCACGCCGGGGACGAGCGGTGCGACGTCGGCCGCGCGCAGAAAATCGTCGAGCACGTTCTGCATCAGGGCCGGATCGAGCCATGCGCCGATATAGGTGATGCTGCCCTTGCCGACCTTGCGCGTGAGGATCGCGGGCTTGCCGTCGAGCCAGCCGTTGCTCTTGCCGTAGCGCATCAGCACGCGGGTGTCAGGGGAGTGGGCGGAGAGCGCCTCGGCCCAGATGGACGCCTTCCCGGAGCCGAGAACACCCGAGAGCGGCACAGGATGCTCGAGCGCATAGTACTGCTGCACACGGCCGCCGAGGAGGCTCGTGAGCGGGCCGGGCTGACGCTGCGGCCAGAGAGCATCCCACGCGTCCTTCATGCCGCTGCGCGGACCCAACACGAGATGGCCTCCGCCGCGCACGTATGCGGCAAGATGCCGCGCCTCGGCCGCCGAGAGGACGTTGAGCGCGGGTGCGACCACGAGCCGGTAGCGCGCGAGCGGCGCGTCGGGCGAGACCACGGCCACCGCTTGCGCAAAGCGCTCGAGCGGGGCGTAGAAGGCATCGAACTCCTTCACGACGCTGAAGTCCTTCTGCTGGCGCTGAAAGCCGATCGCCCAGCGGCTGTCATAGGACTGGAGCATGGCCACCGAGCTCTCAGGCGAGGTGCCGGCGATCGCCGGCGCGGCGCGCGCCATCTGCGCGGCGATCTGCCGCACGATGCCATACGCCGGTACGGGGGTGCCGTCCGGCCCGAGGAGCGTACCGTGGTATTGCTCCTGGCCGTTCAACGCGCTGCGCCACTGCCAGTAGAGGATCGCGTTGGCACCGTGCCCGACCGCCTGCCAGGCGAGCTCGCGCATGGCGTAGGGAGGGAGCGCCGCGTTGATGGGCCACCAGTCGACGAAGGCCGGCTGCGTCTCCATGACCCAGAAGTCCTTGTTCTTGTAACCGCGCACCAGATCCTGCTGCACCGCCTGGCGCAGCCAGCGGTAGTGCCCGCTCGGCACGTACTCGTCCCAGGAGGCCATGTCGAGCTCGCGGCTCACGACGTATTGGTCGAACTGATCGCCCCAGTGCGTCGTGTTGGTGGTGATGAACTGCCGCGGCGCGGCGTGGGCGCGGATCGCCGCGACCTGATTCTCGACGTAGCTCGCCCAGGTGGCGGTCACGAACCGCTTGAAGTCGAGGAGCAGGGCCGGGTTCTCGTCGCGCGCGCGCATCGGGACCTGAGCGAAGTGATCGTACGTCTCGCTCCAGTAGGCCGTGGTCCAGTGACGGTTGAGATTGGCGACGGTGCCGTACTTGCGCTTGAGCCAGGCGTGGAACTGGCGCCGCGTCTCGGCATCGAAGGAGGGCGGCCCCATCTCGTTGTCGACCTGCCAGCCGATGACGTCGGGATTGTGGCCGTAGCGCTCGGCGAGCCGCGTCACGATCCGCTGAGCGAATTCCCGGTAGCGGGGGCTCGAGAAGGAGAACTGCTGGCGATTCCCATGCTGCGCCCGGCGCCCGTCCTGATGGACGCGCAGCGTGTCCGGGTATCGGCTGGTGAGCCACGCCGGAGGTGCGGCGGTGGGCGTGCCGAGCACGACATAGATGTGATGGGCCGCGGCCTCGGCGATCGCGCGATCGAGCCAGCCGAAGTGATAGACGCCCTCGCGCGGCTCCTCCGTGCTCCAGGCGAACTCCCCGACCCGCACGACATCGAGGTGCGCCGCCTGCATGAGCGCGAGGTCCTTCGGCCAGCGCGCCTGCGGCCACTGCTCCGGGTACCAGGCGGTGCCGACGAGGAGGGCCGGCTGGGCCGCGCCGGCGGCGCCGCCGAGGAGCGGCGCGAGCGCCGCCGCGAGCGATGCGAGAGCCGCGGCGCGCCAGGCCTTAGGTCCAATGCGTGCGATCGACATGAGCTCCTCCGCGCCGGGACGAAAGCGCACGGGATACCAGGGGTGCGGCGCGCTGGCAAGAGGGCGATTCCAATTAATGGCACAAAAGACCACAATGTGGAATGAACGCCGGCCGCGAAATCCTCCGCCTCTCGGCCGGTGGCCCAGCCGCCGCCGGTTCGCCCTCCCGGCGCCGCCCCGGGCAAGGCGGGCGCGATCGCAGCGAGAGCTTCCGCGCGAGCTCCAGCTCGCGGACGTCGTTGCCGTGGCGAGCCGGTCGTGGTCGCCCGGGCGGCCCGAAGCGCGCTCGCGGGCCGTTGCGCCGAAGCCGGTCCTACAGGTCCTTTACCAATCTCAGCGCATCGTAGATGGCCGCGTGGATATTGCGCGAGGAGACCGCGTCGCCGATCCGGAATAGTTGAAACAGCCCCTGGCGATTGGCGCAGCCCGTTTGCGGCAGGCCCGCGATGAGCCGGGCGTAGTCGACCTCGCCGAGATTGGTGGACATGGGCTTCAGCGCCCAGTACAACTCATCGTTCGGCACGGTCCCGTGATTGACCACCACCTGGTCGACGAGGCGCTCCTTTCTCACTCCGCCGTAGTCGCTGCCTATCGTCGCCAGGAGGCGTCCGCCTTCGGGAGTGACCTGCTCGAGCCGGAAGGTGACCGTGAAGGTGACATCGAGCTTCTGCAGAGTCCGCATGTAGGGCACGAGGTTCATCCCCATCACTTCGGGAGCGAAGGATCGGTCCGGCGTCATGATCTCGAGCCGCGAGCCGGCCGCGGCGATGAGCTCGGCGGCCTGCAGGCCCACGTGATCGCCGGCATCGTCGAAGAGCAGCACTTCCTTCCCCGGCGAGACCGCCCCGGAAAGGATGTCCCAGCTCGAGACCAGAAATTGATTGCCCGAGTCGAGCAGCTCGAGGTGCGGCAGCCCGCCCGTGGCCAGCAAGAGCAGATCCGGCGCCAGCGCGATCAGGTCTCGAGTCTCGACCAGGACGTCGAACCGGAATCTGACGCCGCGAGCGGCGCATTGCGCCATCCTCCAGTCAATGATCGAGCGCATCTCGCTGCGGCGGCTGCTGCGAGCGGCGAGCGCGAGCTGGCCGCCGGGCTGCGAGGCGGCTTCGAGCACCGTCACTTCGTGTCCCCGTTCCGCGGCCACCCGCGCCGCCTCGAGCCCTGCCGGTCCGGCGCCCACGACTACGACCGAGCGCGTCATCCCCGCGGGCCTGATCTCGTGCGGCATCCAGAGCTCGCGTCCCGTGGCGGGGTTGTGGATGCAATAGGCCGATCCTCCCTGATAGATCCGGTCCAGGCAGTAGTTGGCCCCGACGCAGGGGCGGATGTCCGCTTCCCGCCCGTCGCGGATCTTGCGCACGATGTGCGGATCGGCCATGTGCGCGCGGGTCATGCCTACCATGTCCAGCTTTCCCGAGGAGATCGCATGTCTCGCCGTCGCCACGTCCTGGATGCGAGCGGCGTGGAAGGTCGGCAGCCCGATGCCGGCGCGGATCTCCGCCGCGAAATCCAGATGCGGCGCGCTGGGCATGCCCTGGATCGGGATGACATCCGTCAATCCGGGGTCGGTGTCGATGTGGCCCCGAACCACGTTCAGGAAATCCACCATGCCGCTCGCTTTGAGGCGCCGCGAGATTTCCAGCCCGTCCGCCCGGCTCAAGCCGCCGGCCAGCACCTCATCGGCCGTGTAACGGATGCCGATGATGAATTCGGGTCCGACGCGCTTGCGGATCTCGGCGAGCGCCTCAAAGGTGAACCGCATCCGGTTCTCGAGCGCGCCTCCGTACGCGCCCTCCAGGTCGTTGGTCAGCGGCGACCAGAACTGATCCATGAGATGTCCGTATGCCTCGAGCTCCAGGCCGTCGAGCCCTGCCGCCTGGATGCGCTCGGCCGCATCGCCGTAATCGGCGATGATCCGCCGGATATCCCAGTCCTCGATCTTCTTGGGGAATGCCCTGTGGGCGGCCTCCCGCCGGTGTGATGAGCTGACCACGGGCAGCCAGAAGCCGCGGTCCCAACGCGTGCGTCTGCCGAGGTGCGTCATCTGGATCATCACGGCGGTGCCATGCTCATGACAGGCGTCCGCCAGCTCCCTCATCCAGCCGACGACCTCATCCTTGTACAGCAGGATGTTGTTGAATGCCGGCGGACTGTCGCGCGAGACAGTGGCGGATCCGGCGGTCATGGTCAGGGCGATGCCCGCCTTCGCCCGCTCCACGTGGTAGGCCCGATAGCGGGCCTTTGGCATGCCGTCTTCAGCGTACGCCGGCTCGTGCGCCGTGGTCATGAGCCGGTTGCGCAGCGCGAGATGTCTCAATTGATAGGGTTTCAGGAGCGGATCGGCCGTCACGAGTGTCTCCCCGTCACTCGGCCGCGTCCGGCATGCTCGATCGCTTGCGCTCGATGTACTCCCGCAGCGCCTCGTCCTTCGCCGCATCGAGCGGCGGATCTTCGCAAGCGGCGAGCAGCTCCTTCCAGCGCGAGTTCGCCCGCACGAGCTGATCCTTCGAGCCCTCCGCGCTCCATTGCTCGTAGGAGCTGTTGTCGCCGAGTGGGAAATCGTAGAACGCGGTCTGATAGTTCGCCAGCGTGTGCCTCGAGCCTAGGTGGTGCTTTCCGGGACCGACTTCCCGCAATGCGTCCAGCGCGAATCCGTTCTCATCGAGAGCAATGCCCCGGGCGAGCGTGTGGAACGCTCCGCATTGATCCAGATCCATCACGAATTTCTCGTAGGACATGGTCAGTCCCGCCTCCAGCCAGCCGGCGCAGTGCAGCATGAAATTGGCCCCCGCGAGGACGGCGGGCCACATGGAGCTCGAGCTCTCGTAGGCGGCTTGCGCGTCGGGCAGCTTCGAGGCGCAGAGGTGGCCGCCGCATCGCAGTGGCACACCGAGACGGCGCGCGAGCTGCCCAATCGCGAGGTAGGCGAGCGCAGGCTCCGGAGTCCCGAAGGTTGGCGCGCCGGTGCGCAGCGACATCGACGAAAGGAAGTTGCCGAGAATCGCCGGCGAGCCGGGCCGCTCGAGCTGTCCGAGCGCGACGCAGAACGCCGCTTCCGCGAAGCACTGCGCCAGAGCTCCGGCCGTCGTGACCGGTCCCATGGCTCCGCCCAGGATGAAAGGCACGCACACGGGAGCCTGGTTTGCCGCGGCGTAGGTGCGGATCACCCGGCTTGCCTCGCCGTCGAGCACCAGGGGAGAATTCACGTTCACGTTGCCGAGGATCACGCAGTTCTCGGCGACGAATGCCGTGCCGAAGAGCAGACGGCACATTTCTATGGAATCGGCCGCGCGGGCGGCGGTCGTGACCGAGCCCATGAAGGGCTTGTCCGAGCAGCGCATATGAGCATAGACCATGTCGAGGTGCCGTTTGTTGACGGGCACATCGACCGGCTCGCATACGGTGCCGCCGGAGTGATGCAGCCAGGGTGAAACGCAGGTCAGTTTGACGAAGTTGCGGAAGTCCTCGATCGTCCCGTACCTGCGGCCGCGGTCGAGGTCGCTGACGAACGGGGACCCGTACGCTGGAGCGAACACCGTGTGTCGTCCGCCGATCCGGACGCTGCGCGCCGGATTGCGCGCGTGCTGCATGAACTCGCCCGGCGCGGAGCGCCGCACGATCTCGCGCGCCAGGCCCGCCGGCACGTGCACACGCCAGGTGTCCTCGATCCAGGCGCCCGCCCGGCGCCAGAGCCGGATCGCCTCCTCGTCGCCGCGGATCTCCAGGCCAATCTCCTCGAGCACTCGATCGGCATGGCGCTCGATGGCCTGCAGAGCTTCCTCGGACAACAGCTCGTAAGGAGGAATCTCGCGGGTAATGTAGGCCGGCGCCACCGGACGCGTGGCCCGCTGGGCCTTGCGCGCTT
This sequence comes from Steroidobacteraceae bacterium, assembly GCA_035713045.1. GTDB lineage: Bacteria > Pseudomonadota > Gammaproteobacteria > Steroidobacterales > Steroidobacteraceae > 13-2-20CM-66-19. Next base: position 765 of record DASTAC010000015.1, on the reverse strand, counting down.
CGCGAGCGCTCGGACGCGCCCGCCGCCCCGGTTGCACCGCTGGGCCACCGTCGCGGTCACTCGTCTCGGACATGCTGAAACCTCCGGCCGGCCGGCAGAGCGGCGCACACGGGCCGCCGCCTCGCGCAGGCGGCTGCGCGGGCGCGGCGGGTCCTCACCTCCAACCAGGCGGGACGATACGCCGCGGCGGTACGCCCATGCTGCGCGGACTTCGGGCATTTGCTAGGAGTTCGGCCGCGAACATCGGGGACGCCCCGCGCGGCGCCCATTCCGCGATCTCACTCGCCGGACATCGATGGGGCGCATGCCGAAGTGGCGGCGGAATGCCGTGGTGAAGGATGTGGCATGAGCGTAGCCGATGGCCTGAGCCGCCTGTTCCACCGATCGTCCCTGGTCGCGCATGAGCGCCAGGGCGTGGCGCATCCGGCAGCGCAGGCTGAAATCGAAGAGGGTCTCGCCGAACACGGCCTTGAAGCCCCTCGTCAGGGTCGATCTGGACATGCCGACGGACCGGGCGAGGTGGCCGATGCTGGGCGGGGCCGCCAGCCGCCGCATGAGAGCGTCCCGCGCCGCATGCAGGCAGCGCAGCGCGCGATCGTCGTATTCCTCGGTTGACGCGCCCGTGACCGAGGACAGCCCGGCCACCGCGCCGCACAGCAGCTCCAGCGCCAGTGCCTCGGTGTGAACCAGCGCCAGCGGACCGGTGTGCGGATTGCTGATGAGCCGCGTCGCCGCCTCGAAGGCATGGGCGGAGAGCGGATGGTG
>DASTAC010000014.1:0-7274 GCA_035713045.1 Steroidobacteraceae bacterium | reverse complement strand
ACGGGCAACGGGCACGTGTATTCGAGCGAGTACCTGCGCGACGACGAGGCGTTGGACGTGCTGCTCGCCAACCTGGATGGCGAGCCGCAAGGCGATCCACGGCGGCTGCGCTTCACCCCGGGCATGCGGCGGCACTTCTGGGTCCGCAACTGCGTGGCCATCGGCCTCGCGGCCGGCTTCCTAGAGCCGCTGGAGTCGACGGCCATCCACATGGTGCAGACGGCCATCATGCGCCTGCTGGCCCTGTTTCCGGACCGCAGCTTCGATCCGCTGCTCGCGCGCGAATACGACCGGATCACCCGGACCGAGTACGAGCGCATCCGCGACTTCATCATCCTTCACTATCACGCTCAGCGGCGCGAGGAGCCGCTGTGGCGCTACACCCGCTCCATGCCGATCCCGGAGACCTTGCAGTACAAGATCGACCACTTCCGCCGCGGCGGCCATATCGTCACCGATCCGCTCGAGCTCTTCCAGAACCCCAACTGGCTCGCCGTGCTGGTCGGCCAGGAAGTCTGGCCCGAGCACTTCCATCCTTTGACCGAGCTGCGCACCGATGTCGATTCGGCGCGGCTGCTCGCAGGCCTGCGCCAGACGCTGGAGCGGGCGGCTCAGGCACTGCCCTCGCACCGCGAATTCATCGAGCGCCACTGTCGTGCCGCAATCACCTGAGGCGTCCCGCACTCACCCGATCCTCGGGGCGGAAAAGCGCAACGGCACGGTGCCCGCGGCCGCGCAGGTGCGTCGGGCAAGGCTACAGGGAAGACGTCAATGCAATCGGACGCGGCTGCGGACACCCGCGGGCAGATTGACGTAGGTCACGCCGCCGTAGCGATCGCCGCCGACGGCCCAGCACGCGCCCGGGCATCGGCGCAATGCCGCGAGGTCGGCAACGCGTGCGAGCGGCGCGCCGTCGCGATCGACGTGCGTGGCCACGGTCCTGTGCACGGCAAAGACATAGTGGGCGAGAGCTGGCCGATAGGCGCCGCTTCGGGGGGCCACCGTCAGCGTGATCGCGTCCGCAGTGGCTTGTACGCTGAGGGGCTGCAGGAAATAAGCCCCACGTTGATAGGCGTATGTCTTCCCGTCATCGTCGTAGTAGTCGAAGCTTGTCTGCTCGGCGGCCGGAAAGACGTTCACCGTTACCGTGGTGACCGGATGCTGCCCGACGTAGTCCATCACCGCCTGTGTCGGGATGATCGCGCCCTGGCGGATGAAGAGGGGGATGTCGCTCCAGCTCTTGCCATTCACGGGCAGCGTGATTGATCTGCCGCCGAGGTAAACCTTGCCGCTCGACCAGTCCGTCCACACGCCCGCGGGCAGATAGATGCGCTTCTCCGTCTGATCGCGCTGCATCACCGGGGAGACCAGCAGCCACTGGCCGAAGAGCCAGGCGCTGGAGTCGTTTCGCACCTTCCGATCCTGCGGCCACGCGAAGGCAAGGGGTCTGACGAGGCCCACGCCCGTCACGTGGTCGCGCCAGGCGTAGGAGTACATGTAGGGCAGCAGGGAGTAGCGCAGCCTGATGGCGTGAGTGGCGGCGCGCTCGGCGATGGGCCCGTAGCGCCAGGGCTGGCGCTTCTGGTCGTGCGTCCCATGCACACGGAAGATCGGCGTGAAGGCGCCGAACTCGATCCAGCGGGCGTAGTTCTGGTCGGAGGGATGGCCGTGGAAGCCGCCGCCGTCCATGCTCCACCACATCTCGCCCACGTCGATGGCGCTCAGCATGCGCGACCTCTGCCGGGCCATGCTGGCGAAGCCCGTCTGGATGTCCCCGGACCAGAGCCCGTAAGCGTACCGCTGGGCGCCGAGCCAGAAGTTGCGGTTCAGGGAGAAGACGCGAATGTCGCTGATCCGGCGCTGCCCGTCATAGAGGGCGCGCTCCATGTTCAGGAACTGCGTGTTGCTCCCTGCCTCGTCCGCCTCATCGTTCCACCAGCCGACGATGCCGGTCTCGAAGCTGTGCTGGAGCGTCGGATTGAAGAACCAGGCGCGCGTCGCCGGATTGTCGAAGTCGAGATTCTTGACGGGCTTGTGCGAGAAGTAGTCGAGGCTCGCCTTCTCCCCCGGGATCCACAGGTGGTGCGCGCTGGCGTAGCGACCCTCCACCGTGTCGACGTGCACCCGCGGCTTCATGATGCCGATGAGGTGCACTCCTTGCCTATCGAGCTCCCGCCCCAGCTTGCCGCTCGGTCCATCGGGGAACTTGCGCGTATTCCAGCGGAATTCCCCGTAATTGTCCTGTCCCCAGGCCTTCCAGTCGAAGTCGAGCTCGAAGGCATCGAGCGGGATGTGCTTGGCGCGGTAGGTCCTCACGTCATCGAGCAGCTCCTTCTCGTCGATGCCCCACTGGCTGTTGATGAAGCCGAGGGACCACTTCGGGAAGAGCGGGGCGTGGCCGCTCAGCTGCGCCACCGCGGCGAAGATCGCCCGGGGATCCCCCGCGATCAGATAGAAGTCGGGATCGGGCCGCGAGAGCCTGGAGACTCGAGCCGTTCCCGGCGCCAGATGGAAAGTGGCTCCTCCCTTGCAGTCGAGGAGCACGGCGAATCCGGCCGTGCTCCAGAGGAGCGGAGCGCCGGCATTGCCCTGCTCACCGGCCTTGGCGACCTGTCGGCCGCGCCGCAGAAGGCCGGGAGGCTGCTTCGCGAATGCGTTGCTGCCATCGATCCCGTAAAGCGGCGCATTCCTCGCGAACCGCAGCACGAGCCTGCCGCGGGCCGCGCTGGCCAGTGCGGGTATTTGCATGAGCGGCGCATGCGTGCCGCGGTTGAAGACCGTGAGCGCGCCGGAAGCCTCGTCGATCTCGACCTGCAGGCGCCCTCCGCGCAACAGGACGTCGTCACCCCGCCGGCTCGCCACGACGGGTGTCGTGGCGGTATCCGCGGCTCCCGGAGCCATCACGAGCGTCGGCGGCGTCGCTCCCGTCATCGGGACGAAGTGCACGTGCAGCACGTCGCCGCCGATCAGGCGAAGGGACAACGTGCCGCCGGACATGCGCAGGTCGGCCCCGCCATGTCGCAACAGCACCCTCATCGGCGGCTCCGCGGCCTTCGACGCCGCCGCGTGCGCCTGAGTCTGCCAACCGGCCGCGCCAGCCGCGAGCAGGAAGGCGCCGAGCATGCCCAGCCGGACCCGATGTCCTTTCATGTCGTTCTTTCTTACGTGAGAATCCGGAGGTCGCGAAGCCGCTAATGCAGGATCGCGGTGGAATAAGCGGGCATCGTCAGGACGCGCCCGACCAGGCGCACTGCGGACCGGGTGCGCCGGATGACCGCATGGAACGCCGTACCCTGCAGGGTGAGGCGCCGCGTCGTGCCGGAGAGATTGTGGACGACCAGCAGCCGCTGCGCGCGATCGGCGCGGACGTAGGCGCTGATCGCACCCCCATCGCCCGGGTAAGGCGCAATGCCGCCATCGCGCAGAGCCGGGAGCTCGATGCGCCAGTGGATCAACCGGCGGTAGAAATTCAGCAGCGAGCGCGGATCGGCGCGCTCGGCGGCGACCGAGAGGCCCGGTGAGGCATTGTCGGGCGTCAGCGGCTCCCACCAGGTCTCGCCGGGCGCGTGCGGCTGGCGGTCCCAGCGCATGGGCTGGCGAATCTCCGGATCGGGCTTCACGCCGTGCATCCCGATCTCCTCGCCGTAATAGACGAAGGGATGTCCCGGCATCGTCAGCACCATCGCGGCGGCCATGCGCATGTGGCTCATGTTGCCCTGGAGCTGGTCGATCACGCGGTTCCGGTCGTGATTGCTGATGAACGGCGAATCGACGATCCGCCCCCCCGCATCCTTGCGGAAGCTGCGCCACGCGCGGCTCACATACGCCCCGAGATCCGGGCTGGTCTCGTGGGCGGCGGCCGCGACGATCACTTTCGCGAGCGGAAAATCAAACACCGAGTTCAGCGCCGCATAGTAGGGCGCCGCCTGCGACTCGCGGGTGGCGGGAACCTCTCCCAGCAGATACACATGAGGGTCGGTCGCGCGCAGCGCCGCGTGGTACTGACGCCACCAGGCGATGTTCTTCGCGACCACACGCGGGTTGCCGATCTGCGACTTGAAATCGATGTAGATCTGGGTCGTGGCGTCCAGCCTGAACCCGTCCACCCCCTGCGCCAGCCAGAAGCGCCCGACCTTGATCATCTCCCGGCGGACCGCCGGGTTGTCGTAGTTCAGATCCGGCATCTGGCGGGTGAAGTCGCCGAGATAGTACTCGCCGTCGAGCCGGTGCCAGGCGCGGCCGCCCACGGAGCTCAGTGCCGAGAGATCGGCGCCCTTGCCCGCCCAGGTGTACCAATCGTGGTAGGGGCTCTTGGGATTCACCGCCCGCTCGAACCACGGATTGCGGTTGCTGGTGTGGTTGAGCACCATGTCGATCAGCACCTTGATGCCGAGCGCGTGGGCCTTGCGCAGCAGGCGATGGAGATCCGCCAGGGTGCCGAACTGCGGATTGACGGCGAAATAGTTGGTGACGTCGTAGCCGTGATAGCTGCGGGAGGGAAAGATCGGCGTCAGCCAGAGGCCGCTCACCCCCAGCCAATGGAGATATCCGAGCCTGGCGGTGATGCCATTGAGGTCGCCGATGCCATCGCCATTGGAATCGGCGAAGGAGCGGACGAAGATCTCGTAATAGACACCGGAGCGGGCCGGCCGCACAGGAGTCGCGGCACCGGCCGGCGCGGCTGCGAGAAGAGCGATTGCCGCGCCGGCGAGTGCCGCCTTGAGCCTGCGATGGCGACCCATGCGCCACGGAAGTGGGATCATCGTTCAAGCATGCGGCGCGCGGGTGCGCGTTTTCAACAGGCCGCATACGTATTCAGGCTCCAGGCCGGCGCCGTACCGGCGTACCGCCTTGCCGCCAGATCGAAGTGACCCGGTCGCCGCCCGCGTTGCTATGGCTCTTCCTCGAGGTTTGCGGTAAAGCCGATCGGCCGTTGCTTCGGAGGCGTATCGCCCATGAGCACGCGAATGGCGTCGTAGACTTCCTTGAACTGGCGCTGGGTCTTCACATCCATGGCAATGAGCGAGCGCTCGAGCGTGGCAAGCTTACGAGCGAGACCCATGTTCGAGGCCAAGAGCTCGCGCAGCTTCACGAAGGCGCGCACGACGTAGACGGTCATTTCAGTGGCGCGGGGGCTGTTGAGGACGGTCGCAGCCATGATGGCGCCGTGCTCGGTAAATGCGAATGGAAGCTTGCGCCGACCGCCTCGACCGGGCTTTGATATTGCAGATTGCATCATCAAAGCCGAGAACTCCGCCGCGGTGAGCTCGAAAAGGAAATCGGGCGGGAAGCGCTCCCGATTTCGCCGCACTTGCTGATTCAGGCGCGCGGTCGTGACGCCGTAGAGTGCGGCGAGCTGGGCATCGAGCAGGACGCGCTGGCCGCGCAGGATCCGGATCGATCGGCCAATATGCTCGACCGGCAAGAGGACAGGGCTGGTACGAGAGGTCATCTGGGAGACCGCTCACTGGCCGTGCCCCGCCTCAGCGTGTCTGCCGCGCAGGTCCGATGTTGATCACATGACGTTGTTCGTGAGATGAGCGAAAAGCCGGAAACGAACATGTCATCCGCCGTAGCGGTCCAGTGCCACATGATTTGCTCATTCTCCCCGCAGTCCACGTCGAGTATCGTCGAAGCGAGCTGCGGACCGCCTCGCGTCGGCGCCGGAACGACGCCGCAGTGGCCTTGGGTTGGTCCATGTCTCTCTCTTCGCAAGGGCAGGCGCATCGGTTGTGACGTCGGTAGCGTGCCGCGCCGAGAGCGAGCTCTCAGTTGGCGCTCCGGGCTTGCGCTCTTACAGTATGCCACGTCCTGGTGGTGTCTTACATCGTGCGAATATTCAATATTCTATGTTGATGCGACGTCGCAAAACGCGTCCAAAGTTGACGCAAGACGACAGTAGAAAAATGACTGTAAAACTGGACGCAATCTCCAGACGCAGTTAGTAACATCATGTACTTGATGAGGTTTCCCATAAATCTCGGCTTCCGCGTTGGCTGGTGATGGGGTAGGCTGAATCGCAAATCCAAAGCCGAGGCAGCCAGGGTGAGCATCATCTCGGAAATCCAACAGGCGCTGCGCGGCCTTTCGGCTGCGGAGCTCGAGAGCATCGCAGATTGGCTCCAAGCGGAAGTGGAGGAGTCGCGCTACCGCACCTTTCACGTCCGCGAGGCTCGGTCGGAATATATCAGTCGGAAGAGCCGCTCTTCATGAGTTGGGACGAATACCTGGCTTTCGAGGAGCAATGCCCGTACCGCCACGAGTACGTCAATGGCGCCGTCTATGCGATGAGCGGCGCGAGTCTTGCGCACAACGGCATTGCGCAGGAGCTGGTCGTCGCATTCCGTGCGCATCTGCGCGGCGGACCCTGCAAGCCTTTCTTCCTGGAAGCCAAACTGGAGATCCGGACCGGTCGCGACCGGATCATGTACTACCCCGACGTGATGGTCTCCTGCCGCCCGGAAGACCGGACCGACCAATCGGTTCGCAATCCCAAGCTCGTCGTCGAGATCCTGTCGAGGTCCACGCAGCACATCGATCGGCGCGAGAAGGCGCTCATCTACCAGCGCGTCGAGGCGATCGAGGAATACGTGCTGATTGCGCAGAGTCAGCCCCGGGTCATCGTTCACCGCAGGGCGGAGGAGTGGCGACCGATGCTCTGCTCTGGCCTGGACGCGCATGTCGAGTTCCGCTCGATAGAGCTGCAGCTGCCATTGGCGCAGATCTACGAGGGCACCCTGGGCGGCTGATGCCGTCCCGATTTCGCCACCCATAACCGGGAGAATCCCGAAGCCGGGACTGAGGCTCGCTCGGGCGGCGACCGCTCCCTGCAGCTTCCCTTCCGGATCAAGGGGTTAGCGGGAGCGCCTCTGGCATGGAAGCCGCAAGGGCTGGCACGACCGTAACGCTCTCGTGCGACATGCCGGATATCGCGATCAGTCCTGAGGTCCTGCGCCAGAGGCGCTTCAAGCGCAGCGCCGCCGCGGCAATCCCCGCGGCCGCGCTCCTCGCCCTGCTCGTCTGGGCGCTCGGCCGGCCGGCGGCCGGTCCTTCGGTCCGCCGCTCGGATCTCTGGATCTCCACGGTCGAGCGCGGGCCCCTCCCGATCGTCGTCAGCGCCGCCGGCGCCTTCCGGCCGATCGAGCAGCGCTGGATCACCGCCGCCTCGCCGGGGGTCGTGGAGCAGGTGCGGGTGCTGCCTGGCGATCAGGTCGGGCCCGACACGGTGCTCGCCGTGCTCGCGAACCCCTCGGTCGACTCGCAGCTGGCGCAGG
>DASTAC010000013.1:0-20607 GCA_035713045.1 Steroidobacteraceae bacterium | reverse complement strand
GGGTGCCTCACTCGGCGGTGCGCAAGCGCATCGCGGCCCGCATGGTCGAGAGCCTGCTGCATACGGCGCCTCACGTGACGACTGTGTTCGAGGTCGACATGGGCGAAGTGCTGGCCCATCGTCAGCGGCATCGTGAGGAATTCGCGCAGCAGGGCGTCGCGCTGACACTGACGGCGTACTTCGCACAGGCCGCGGTGACGGCCATCCGTGAGGTGCCGGAGGCGAACAGCCGCTGGACCGATTCCGAGCTCGAGATCTACGATACCGTCAATCTTGGCATCGCGACGGCTGCGGAAGCCGGACTGCTCGTACCGGTCCTGCAGCACGCCGAGTCCCTGGACCTCATCGAGACCGCGCGCCGGCTCGAGGATCTGGTGCGTCGGGCGCGCGACGGCGCGCTCACGCCCGCGGATGTGCGCGGCGGTACCTTCACGCTTTCCAATCACGGCGTGAGCGGCAGCCTGCTCGCGGCTCCCATCATCATCCCGCAGCCGCAGTCGGCGATTCTCGGCCTCGGCAAGCTCGAGAAGCGGGCAGTGGTGCTGGAGGAGGACGGACACGACCGCCTCGTGGCGCGCCCGCGCTGCTACGCGACTTTGACGATCGACCATCGCGTGATGGATGGGAGCCGGGCGAATCGCTTCCTGCAGGCATTCACGGAGTGCCTCTGCGGCTGGGGGAGATGAGCGGCAGGTGACTCGGGACGGCGGGGCCGCTACTATGTGCGGATTGCTGTTGGCCTTTCCTTTGGCTGTATCGGCGGAGGATTCGAGCATGACCGAGAACGCACCCGCAATGCCCGGCAAGCCGGTCGAGGGCGATGAGCCCGATCTCGACCGGCGGCGGTTGCTCACTACCACTACGGCGGCAGTAGGCGCCGTCGGCGTGGCATTGGCCGCGGTGCCATTCATCGAGTCGCTGGAGCCCAGCGAGAGCGCCCGCGCGGCGGGGGCTCCCGTCACGATCGACATTTCCAAGCTCGCGCCGGGAGAGATGATGAGCGTCTCGTGGCGCTCGCGGCCGGTCTGGGTGCTGCATCGGACCGAGGCGCAGCTCGCGGAGCTGCCGAAGCTCAACAGGCAGCTCAAGGATCCTCTCTCGAAAGAGGACCAGCAGGCGCCGAACCTTGCCGCGTGGAATCCGGTGACGCGCGCCGTCAACCCGAAATACCTCGTGGTGGTAGGCATCTGCACTCACCTCGGGTGCATCCCGAAATACAAGCCGCAGGTGAACGATCCGAGCCTCCCCGCGCACTGGCCGGGCGGCTTCTTCTGCCCCTGTCATGGATCGCGCTACGATCTCTCGGGCCGTGTCATGGACGGCTCGCCGGCACCGCTCAATCTGCCCGTGCCGCCGTACTACTTCAACGACGCCAACACCATCACGGCCGGCGAGCTCGCTGACGGCAAAGAGCAGAACTGGGAGCCGAACACCTGGTGATGGCCGCGCCGTGAGTGGGTACCCGCCGCGGCCCCGGTGCGAGCACCGCCGAAGTGCGTACGGGCCTCGGCTGCGGGCGGCGGCGTACTGTGCGCGCACCATGGTGAGCGAGGAGGCCGTGTCTGACGCCTGACGGCCCGGGCGTGTGAACATTGGGCCCGCATGGACGTATCCTGGAATCCACCATTCGGGCGGCGGATGCGGAGGTCATGGTCATGCGCAGATGGCTCGCGACGATCCTGCCCCTGGTTGCCTGGTATTCCGCTGCGGCCGCAGACCGGCTTCTGCTGCGCGACCCGACGATGTCGAAGACGCAGATCGTCTTCGAGTACGCGGGCGAGCTCTGGAGCGTGCCGCGCAGCGGGGGGCAGGCGCATGTGCTCGCCAGCGGCATGGATATGCTGGCCGACCCGATCTTCTCGCCCGACGGGTCCCTGGTCGCGTTCAGCGGCACCTACGACAAGAATACGGACGTTTACGTCGTCCCCGCCGCCGGCGGGCAGCCGCGGCGGCTGACATATCATCCCGACCCGGACATCGCGGTGGGTTGGACGCCGGATGGCCGCAGTGTGCTCTTCCGCTCGCAGCGCTACAGCTACTCCGATCCCAACCAGCTCTTCACGGTGCCCGCCACGGGCGGATTTCCCACCGAGCTGCCGCTGCCGAGCGGTGAGCTCGGATCCTATTCCGGTGACGGCAGCCACATCGCCTATGTGCCCGGGTTCCAATGGGAACCCTTCTGGAAGGGTTATAAGGGCGGCCAGCACGCCGAGATCTACATCGCGCGCCTCGCAGACTCGAGCACCGTACGGATGCCGAATCTGAACTCCAACGAGACCGATCCGATGTGGGTCGGCAATACGATCTACTTTCTCTCCGACCGCGGCGGTCCGGAGACCTTGTACGCCTACGATACGAAGTCCGGCCAGGCGAGACGGCTGATCGACAATCACGGCTTCGACATCAACTCGGCCTCGGCCGGACCCGGCGGCATCGTCTACTCGCAGCTCGGCGAGCTGCATATCTATGACTTCGCGACCGGAACGACCCACGCGGTGCCGGTCACGGTGTCGGGTGACCTTCCCCAGCGCCGGCCGTACTTCGCCGACGGGGCCCGGCACATCGGCGGCATCGGCATCTCACCCCACGGGGTGCGCGCCCTGTTCGAGGCCCACGGCGATATCCTGACCGTGCCGGCGAAGCACGGCAGCATCGAGAACCTCACTCACAGCCCGGGAGTGATGGACCGCGATCCGGCATGGTCTCCCGACGGTCAATCCATCGCGTACTTCGCCGATCGCGCGGGAGAATATGACCTCTACATCCGCCATCAGGACGGCACCGGCGCCGTGCGGCGGATCCCGCTCGGACAGAAGGACGCCTTCTACTCCGGGTTGAAGTGGTCCCCCGACAGCAAGAAGCTGGTCTTCAACGATCAGAAGCTCAACCTCTGGTACGTCGATTCGAGCGGCTCCGGGCGTCCGGTGAAAGTTGCGACCGACAACTTCGACATTCCGCTGCATGCGTTCGATACCGCCTGGTCCCCGGACAGCCGCTGGCTCGCCTACACGAAGGTCATGCCGAACTACCTGCATGCAATCTTCATCTATTCACTGGCGGATGGGTCGACCCACCAGGTGACCGACGCGGCGAGCGACTGCATGTATCCGGTCTTCGACACGGGCGGTAAGTACCTTTACTTCACCTCGAGCACCGATACCGGCCTCTCCTACGGCTGGCTCGACATGAGCTCCATGCAGCGTCCGCTGACGCGCTCGGTTTACGTCGCCACCTTGCAGCGGGGAGCAGCCTCGCCGCTCGCTCCGCGGGCGGAATTCGAGAAGCCGGCGCCGGCCGGCTCGAAGAAGGCGGCGCCTGCGAAGTCCGGCGCGCACCCGGCCCGGAAGAGGCCCGCTTCGGTGAGGATCGACTTCGCGGAGCTCGAGGCCCGCGCAGTGCCGCTGCCGATCCCGCCCGCGCGCTACATCCGTCTCGAAGCGGGCAAGCCCGGCGTGCTCTTCCTGGTGAAGGCACCGCTCGTCTTCATGCCCGCGATGGCGGGCCCGAGACCGCCGCCGTTCGCTCTGCTGCGGTTCGAGCTGAAAAACCGCAAGACTCAGGGCGTGCTCGCCGGAATCTACGGCGGGGTGGTGTCCGCCAACGGGAAGAAAGTCCTGTACCGAAGGGGCAAGCGCTGGTTCATCGCCGATGCCATGCCGCATGCGAAGCCCGAGCCCCTCCATCTCGGCGGCATGCGCGTGCTCGTCGACCCGCGCGCGCAGTGGGCGCAGATGTATCGGGATGCGTGGCGCATCGAGCGGGCGTATTTCTACAACCCGACCTTCGACGGTCTGCACCTCGGCGCGGCCGAGAAGGAGTTCGCGAGCTACCTGCCGGGCATCGCAAGCCGCGATGACCTGTCGTTCCTCTTCCGCGAGATGATGAGCTATCTCTCGGTGGGTCACATGTTCGTCTATGGCGGCTACGTGCCGAAGATGCAGGAGGTCACGGTCGGCCTGCTCGGCGCGAACTACAGGATCGAGCACGGCCACTACCGCATCACGCGCATCTTCACCGGCGGGCGATGGACCTCGCAGCTCTATGCGCCGCTCGCGCAGCCGGGGCTCAGGGTGAAGGCGGGCGACTACCTGCTCGCGGTGGACGGCAATCCGATCGATGCGCGCACCAACATCTACCGGGCATTCGAGGACCTCGCGAACAAGACCGTGACGCTCACCGTCGGGCCGAATCCCGACCCCCGAGGCTCCCACCAGGTGATCGTGAGGACCATAGCGAGCGAGGCCGGGCTGCGCCATGCGGCTTGGATCGACCACAACAGCCGGCTGGTCGACCGGCTGAGCGGCGGTCAGATCGGCTACGTCTACCTGCCCGATACCGGCTGGGGCGGCTTCACCAGCTTCAACCGGTATTTCTTCTCCCAGGTGGACAAGCGCGGCGTCATCATCGATGAGCGCTTCAATCACGGCGGCGACCTGTCCGATTACATCATCGACAGCCTGCTGCGCCGGCCGACGGCGCTCGTCGTCTCGCGCTGGGGGCAACCGCAGGTCACGCCTCCGGAAGCCATCTTCGGCCCCAAGGTCATGATCATCAATCAGTACGCGGGCTCGGGCGGCGATGCGCTCCCCTGGTATTTCAAGATGGACCACGTTGGTACTCTCGTCGGGGAGCGCACCTGGGGTGGTCTGGTGGGTATCTATGGCTATCCGCCGCTGATGGACGGCGGCCACATCACCGCGCCGCGAATCGCCGTGGAGGGTCTCAACGGCACCTTCCCCGTGGAGAATCACGGTGTCAGCCCCGATGTGAAGGTGTGGCAGAACCCCGAGCTCGTGCGCCAGGGTCACGATCCGCAGCTCGAGCGGGCCGTCGAGATCGCGATGCAGCAGCTGAAGGCCAATCCACCGCCGCGGTACCGCCGCGCTCCCTGGCGTAACTATCACCCGCACCTGCCGCCGTTGCCCGCGCCGACGAGCATCGGCAGCGAGTAGACCGGGGCCGCCTCGGCCAGCGATACCTCGGGCGCGGCCCTCCGCGGCGGGCGCCGGCTCGTGCCGGCGCCCGCTCGTACGCATCTTCCACATGGAAGGGACCCAGGCAGCGTGCGAGCATCGGCACACCTTGACTTACCTCCCTCCGGCCGCATCTGAAGGCAGGTGCGGTCTTTGCGGCCCAGGTGTGTGAATGAGAAGCGAGCGGCAATACGGCTGGATGTGGGTGGAGGCGTGCGAGGTCCTGGATCGGGCCGAGCGCCTCGAACGGCAGCTGCTGCGCTACGTGGGACCGGGTGCCGATGCGGCGCTCTGGGAGCCGCCGGTCGACATCCAGGCGACCGCCGATGGGTTGATCCTGCTGTTTGCGCTCCCCGGCGTGGTCCCTGAGGACATCACCCTGACCCTGGAGCCGACGGAACTGATGCTGAGCGCCGTGCGCCCGCTGAAGCTCGCCTCCGGTGAGGCGGTGATCCGGCGTCTCGAGATCCCGCATGGGCGCTTCTTCCGACGAATTCCGCTCACGGGCGTGCCGCTCAAGCTGACGGCAAGCCGCTATGAGAACGGTTGCCTCGAGGTCCGGCTGACCCGCGAGGCGGCCCAGGAGAGAGAGATATAACCATGGCGGAAACCGACCAGACCCCTTCGCCCCCGCGAATCGAGCTGCCACCGCTGCCGGAGGACGCCGTGCCGATCGTGGCACTGCGCAACGTCGTGCTCTTTCCGGGTATCGTGCTCCCGGTGACTCTGGGGCGTGAGGAGAGCATTGCCGCCGCCCAGGAGGCGGTGCGGACCGGGCGCAAAGTGGGGCTGCTGCTGCAGCGCGACCCGGCCGTGGAGAAGCCGGCGGCGGCCGATCTCTACGAGGTCGGCGTGCTGGCCACGGTCGTTCGCTACGTGACCGGGCCCGACGGTGCGCATCACCTCGTCTGTCAGGGCGAAGACCGGTTCCGGGTGCTGGAGATGGTGAGGCAGACTCCGTTCCTGGCGGCTCGCATCGAGAGCCTCGCGGAGCTGCAGGACCGCGGCGCCGACGTCGAGGCACGGATGGACTTCCTCAAGGAGCGGGCCGCGGAGGCACTCTCGCTGCTGCCGCAGGTGCCGGCGGAGCTGGCGCGGACCATCCGCGGCATCGATGCTCCCGGCCAGCTCGCGGACCTCATCGTGAGCTTCATGGACATCAAGCCGCCGGAGAAGCAGGAGCTGCTCGAGACCCTCGGCTTGAAGGAGCGGCTCGACAAGGTGTTGAAGCTCCTCGCGCACCGCTTGGAGGTGCTGAAGATCACCCGCGACATCACCGAGCAGACCCAGGCGGCCCTCGGCGAGCGCCAGCGTGAAGCGGTGCTGCGCGAGCAACTGCATCAGCTGCAGAAGGAGCTGGGCGAAGGCGAGGGCGAGGGCGGCGACGTCGCCGAGCTCGACAAGGCGATCGGCGAGGCTCACATGCCCGCCGAGGTGGAGGAGCACGCGCGCAAGGAGTTGAAGCGCCTGCAGCGCATGAGCGAGGCGAGTCCCGAGCACGGCATGGTGCGCACCTACCTCGACTGGCTGGTGGCGCTGCCCTGGAGCAAGGCGGATGCCGAGGACATCGACATCGAGCGCGCGCGGCACGTGCTCGACGAGGACCATTACGGCCTGGAGAAGGTCAAACGGCGCATCCTCGAGTATCTCGCCGTGCGCAAGCTCAATCCGCAGGGCAGGAGCCCCATTCTCTGCTTCGTCGGGCCCCCGGGGGTCGGCAAGACCTCGCTGGGCCAGAGCGTCGCGCGGGCGCTCGGCCTGAAGTTCGTGCGCGCGAGCCTGGGCGGAGTGCACGATGAGGCCGAGATCCGCGGCCACCGCCGGACCTACATCGGCGCGCTCCCCGGCAACATCATCCAGGGGCTGCGCAAGGCCGGCACCCGCAATCCGGTGTTCATGCTCGATGAGATCGACAAGCTGGGCTCGAGCTTCCAGGGCGACCCGGCCTCGGCGCTGCTCGAGGTGCTCGACCCCGAGCAGAACTCGACGTTCCGCGACAACTACCTCGGCCTGCCGTTCGACCTGAGCCACGTGCTCTTCGTCGCCACCGCCAATGTGCTGGAGACCATTCCCGGCCCGCTTCGCGACCGGATGGAGATCATCGAGCTCACTGGCTACACCGAGGAGGAGAAGCTCGAGATCGCCAAGCGCTACCTGGTCGCCCGCCAGCTGAAGGCGAACGGCCTGAAGCCCGAGCAGGCGAGTCTCTCCCATGCGGCGCTCTCGCGGGTCATCCGCGAGTACACGCGCGAGTCCGGCTGCCGCAACCTCGAGCGGCAGATCGGCGCGCTGCTGCGCCGCGCCGCCATGCGCATCGCCGAAGGCAAGGTGGAGCGCGTGCGGTTCGAGGAGCAGGACGTCGCCGAGGTGTTGGGACCGACTCGCTTCGAGAACGAGGTCGCGCAGCGTACCTCCGTTCCCGGCGTCGCCACGGGGCTCGCCTGGACGCCGGTCGGCGGAGACATCCTCTTCGTCGAATCGGCCCGCATGCCCGGCAACGGCAAGCTGATCCTGACCGGCCAGCTGGGTGATGTCATGAAGGAGTCCGCCCAGGCGGCGCTGAGCCTGGTCAAGGCGCAGGCGGCCGAGCTCGGCATCGATCCGAAGCTCTTCGATCAGAGCGACATCCACGTGCACGTGCCCGCCGGGGCGATCCCCAAGGACGGGCCGAGCGCCGGCGTCGCCATGTTCGTCTCGCTCGCCTCGCTCCTGAAGCGCCGTCCCGTGCGGCCGGATGTGGCGATGACCGGTGAGATCAGCCTTCGGGGGCTGGTGCTGCCGGTCGGCGGCATCAAGGAGAAGACCATCGCCGCGGCCCGCGCCGGTATCCGCAAGGTCATTCTGCCCGCGCGCAACCGCCGCGATCTCGAGGACATTCCGCAGAGCGCACGCTCGATGCTCGAGCTCGTGTGGGTGGAGCGCGTGTCGGAGGCGCTGGAGGTGGCGCTCGCGGCCCCTGCCGAGAGTCAGAAGCCGGGGGCGCGACAGGCGGAGAAGACGACGAAGGAGAAGGCCGAAAAATCGGCGGCCTGAGCGCGGGCGGCCCGCTCAGACCATCATCATGACCTCGGCGAGCCGGATCGGCGGCCGCGAGGGGCTCATCCCCGCGGCGCTCAGCAGGTCGCGCTGCTGCAGCCAGTCGCTGTTGAAGAGCCGCGACTGATACTTGGCGCCGCCGTCGCAGAGCACGGTGACCACCGTGTGCCCCGGTCCGAGATCGCGCGCGAGGCGGGCCGCCGCGGCGACATTGATGCCGCTCGTGCTGCCGAGGAAGAGACCCTCCTCGCGCAGGAGCCGGTAGACGAAGCGCACGGTGTCGGTGTCCTCGATGTGCAGCGCATCATCGATCGGCGCGTCCTTGAGGTTGGCTGTCACCCGTCCGATGCCGATTCCTTCGGTGATCGAGCTCGAGCCTGTCGCCTTCAGCGTGCCGCTGCGCACGTACTCGTAGAGGCTGCTGCCGGGCGGATCGGCGAGCACGCAGCGGATGCTGCGGCGGCGAGACTTCAGATACTCGGAAACGCCGGCGAAAGTGCCGCCCGTGCCCGAGGCGGCGACGAAGGCGTCGACGCGGCCCTCGGTCTGCTCCCAGATCTCCGGCCCCGTGGTCTCGATGTGAGCCTGTCGGTTGGCGGTGTTGTCGAACTGATTCGCCCAGATCGCGTTGGGCAGGCTCGCGGCGAGCCGCTGCGAGACTCTCTGGTACTGATTGGGATTGCTGTAGGGAACGGTGGGGACTTTGTGGACCTCGGCGCCGAGGGTCTCGAGCAGGCGGTATTTCTCCGGCGACTGGTTGTCCGGCATCACGATGACGCACCGGTAGCCGCGCGCGTTGCACACGTGGGCCAGGCCGATGCCGGTGTTTCCCGCGGTGCCCTCCACGACGGTGCCGCCCGGCGCGAGCTCCCCATTGCGCTCCGCAGCGAGCACGATCGCCCGCGCGGCGCGGTCCTTGACGGAGCCGCCCGGGTTCATGAACTCGGCCTTGCCTAGCACCTCGCAGCCGGTCTCCTCGCTCACCCGGCGCAGCTTGATCAGCGGGGTATGGCCGATCGACCCGACGAACCCGTCACGCATCCTGGATCTCTCCTCGCTCAAACCGGTTGAATCGGATCCGCGGCGGTGCCGGCCGGAGCCGGGGTCGTGGCATGGGCCTTCCGCGCCAGCGCGTCCGCTTCCTGGGGCATTGCAGCTGCGCCAGGGCGGCCGGCGCAGGGCGCGTGCATGTGGTCCGGGGCCGCCACGCATCGCGCCGCGACCTCGCCGACGATGAGCAGCGCCGGCGGCGCGATGCCTGCGCCGCCGCGGGCCGCGATCTGCGCGAGTGTACTGCGGATCACGCGCTGCGCGGGCAGCGTCGCGCGCTCTACGAGCGCTGCCGGGAGCGCGTCGGGCGCGCCTGCCGCACGCAGCCGCTCCACGATCGCCTCCAGCCTGCCGATGCCCATGTAGAAGACGACTGTCTGGCGTGCGAGCGCTAGCGAGCGCCAGTCGAGCGATTCATCCTCCGCAATGTGTCCGGTGACGAAGGTCACTCTCTGCGACAGTCCGCGGTGCGTGAGGGGGATGCCGGCGGCAGCGGCTGCGCCGAGCGCCGCGGTGATACCGGGCACGACGAGATGCGGAATGCCGTGGGCCGTGAGGACTTCCACCTCCTCACCGCCGCGTCCGAAAATGAAGGGGTCGCCTCCTTTGAGACGCGCCACCTTGAGCCCCTGGCGCGCGAAGCGGACCATCAGCTCGTGGATGTCTTCCTGGGGCGTATGACCCGCGGCCCCTCCATGCACTTTCCCCACGAAGATGCGGCGCGCATCGCGGCGCGCGCGATCGAGCACGGCCGCCGGCACCAACCTGTCGTACAGCACGACGTCGGCCTGCTGCAACAGCTGCAGCGCGCGCAGGGTCAGCAGATCCGGATCGCCGGGACCGGCGCCGATGAGGTAGACCTCGCCGATCGGGCTATCGCCCGTTGTGGCCGAGGTGGTCAGCTGGGAGACCAACAGCTCCGCCTCGAACGCACGCCGCGCCCCGGGCTCGTCGCCGGCCAGCACCCGCGCGGCCGCCCGGCCGCGCACGATGCGCTCCCAGAACGCGCGCCGCGCCGCGGCTCCGAGGGCGCGCTGCACGCTCCTGCGGCGCTCGCCCATGAAGCGGGCGAGGGCACCGAGTCTCGAGGGGAGAGCCGCTTCGATCTGCTCGCGCACCCAGCGTGCGAGCACCGGCGCCTGGCCCGCGGAGCCTACGGCGACCACGACCGGTGAGCGGTCGACGATGGCCGGAAAGATGAATGTCGAGAGCAATGCGTCGTCGACGACATTGACGGGCACATTGCGTGCGCGAGCGGCCTCGGAGACCGCAGCGTTCACATTCTTCAGACCCGTGGCTGCGATCGCGAGGGCCGCGCCGTCCAGATGCGCCGGGGCGAAACTCTCGGCGAGATAGGTCAGCTCGCCGCTTGCGGCGCGCTTACTCAGATCTTCGTGCAGCCGGGGCGCCACCACGACTACGCGAGCCCCGGTTCGCAGCAGGAGGTCTGCCTTGCGCGCGGCAATGCGTCCGCCGCCGACGATGACTACGCGCGCAGAGTGAAGCTGCAGAAAGACCGGCAGATAATCCATCGACGCAGGACCTTCGGTCAGGCCTGGGCGGCGGCCGCATGGCGCACTCGGGGGTGCAAGCCACATTCGCGAGACTCTGGCTGCTCCCACCACCAGCGCCCGGCGCGGCGGCTCTCGCCGGGCTGGATCGCACGGGTGCAGGGGAAGCACCCGATGCTGGGAAACTGGCGGTCGTGGAGGGCATTGTACGGCAGCTGGCGTGCGCGGATGTATTGCCAGATCTCCGCCTCGCTCCAGTCGAGCAGGGGACTGATCTTGTGCAGGCCGTGCTCCGCGTCCCATTCGACCGGCCGCGCCTGTGCACGGGTCGCCGACTGCTCCCGGCGCACCCCCGTCACCCAGGCTGCGTAGCCCGCGATCGCGCGCCGGAAGGGCTCGACTTTGCGCACGCGGCAGCAGGCGAGGCGCGCGTCCAGGCTGTGGTAGAAGCCGTTGACCCCTTGGCGCGAGGCCAGATGCTCGAGCGCCTGCGCGTCCGGATGGATCAGCCGAAGCGACCGCCGGTAACGGCGCTCGAGCTTCTCCAGCAGATCGTAGGTCTCCTGGTGCAGCCGCCCGGTGTCGATGCTGAACATGTCGATGCCGGGCGCGTGCGTCCAGATGATGTCGGTCAGCACCATCGCCTCGGCGCCGAGGCTGTTCGAGTAAACCACCCGTCCGTGCTCGCGCAGCGCGGCGAGGAGCTGCTCGCGCGCGGCCGACGCCTTTCCCTCGAGATCGAGATTCAGTAACTCTCCCATGGTGCGGGCGACTATAGCCACCGCCCCTGGGGCGCAGAACGAATGATTGCTTCTGAAGTCATGATCAATCGGCCGCAAGGGGGCTCGCCGGGCCGGCCGCGGTTGCGCTAGTCTTCGATGAGGCGCTGGATCCGGGCATCCTGCCCGGCCCAGCGCGGCTTTGGGCAAAAAGCGTGGTTTTTGCCCAAAGCTCCGCCACCTTTGGCGGCGGGGCACGTCCCTGTGCCTGGGCACCGGCTCGTGCCGTTTCATGATTCGGGGTCGCGCCATGCGCGTTGGGGAACTAGGATGAAACTGCACCAGCTCCGTTATCTGGCCGCCGTGGCCCAGAGCGGCCTCAACATCACGGCGGCGGCGCAGAAGCTGCATACCTCCCAGCCCGGGGTAAGCAAGCAGATCAAGCTGCTGGAGGACGAGCTCGGGTTCCAGATCTTCGTGCGCGAGGGACGCAACCTCACCCGCATCACGCCCGCCGGCCAGCAGGTGATCGACCGGGCCCTGCGCATCCTGCAGGAGGCCCAGAGTATCCGTGCGCTGTCGACGGAGTTGCGCGACGAGGGTAGGGGAAGCCTTTCAATCGGGACCACTCATACGCAGGCCCGCTACGTTCTTCCCGGCGTCATCCGCGAGTTTCTCACCAGGTACCCCAACGTACGGCTCAATCTGCACCAGGGGACCTCGGAGCAGATCGCCGAGATGGTGGCTCAGGACCGCGTCGACTGCGCCATCAACACCGGCTCCGAGCGCCTCTTCTCCGACCTGACGATACTGCCCTGCTATCGCTGGAGCCGGGTCGTCATCGTGCCGCGCGACCACCCGCTGGCCAGTGTCGGCCGGCTCACCTATCGCGCACTGGCGGCGTACCCCATCATCACGTACACGTTCAGCTTCACAGGCCCATCGTCGCTGATCGACGCCTTCGCCAGGTCCAACGTCACGCCCAACGTGGCCATCACCGCGCGCGACTCCGACGTCATAGTGACATACGTGCGTCTCGGCATGGGTGTCGGGATCGTCGCGCCCATGGCCGTCAACGAGAACGACCCGGATCTGGTCGTCATCGACGCCTCACACCTGCTGCCTTCCCACACCACCTGGCTGGGTTTCCGCCGCGGCACGCTGCTGCGCAAGTACATGTATGACTTCGCCCACCTGATCGCACCCCATCTGGACCGCCGCCTCGTGGAGCGTGCCCACCGCGCCGCTTCCCCGGAGGAGGTCGCCGAGCTCTTCGCGGACATCGAGTTACCCGCGAAATAGCGCGGGACGGCACAATCCCCGGGGATTATCGAATCCCCGCGCCGCGGCGCCTGCGAATCCAAACAGGGGTGTGCTCATCGGCCGCCGCCTGATACGCCGCCGTCAGCTCCGTGAGAGCCGCCCGGCAATCCTCCAGGCGCTGATCCCTCCGAGGCACGATGCTGTCGAAGCCGCATCGCCCCAACCAGAACACCAGATCCCGGATCACGTCTCCCAGGGCGCGCAATTCCCCCCTGAACCCGAGTCTTTTTCGCAGCACCACCGCCTGCGACAGGGCCCTTCCGTCCGCGAATGTGGGGAACTGCAATGCGATCAGGGGTCGATCCTGAACCGCCGCATAGACGGCCTCGATGTCCGCGGTATTCGGTACCAGGACTCCTACTGTGCCATGCGAGCGCAGCAACGCCTCCCGTTCCGCCACCCACCGGGCGAGGGTCACGATGACTTTCGCTTCCCCAGCGCTGATTTCCGAGCTTCCATCCTCGATCAGCGTCCAGTTGTCCTCGACGAGCTGACCGTCCCGCAGAATCGTCAGGGTCATGCTGCGGCCGCCTCGGTTTCGTTCTCGTAGAGGCGCGCCTTGAATGGCGCCATGCCCACCCGCCTGTAGCATTCGAGGAAGGTCTCGTCCTCCTCGCAACGCAACTCGAGATAACCGCGGATCAAGCGCTCCACCCCGTCCGCAATCTCGCTCCGCGCCAGCGCGCGGCCAATGCGCTCGCCCACCGCCGCGTCATTTCCTGGGCTGCCGCCAAGCGTCACCTGATACCACTCCTCGCCGTGCTTATCGACGCCGAGAATGCCGATGTGCCCGACGCTGTGATGTCCACAACCGTTCATGCAGCCGCTGATCGTGATGCGGATCGCGCCGACCTCATACTGAGCATCCAGGGTATCGAAGCGGTGATAGATGTCCTGCGCCACCCCGATCGAGCCGGCATTCGCCAGACCGCAGAAATCGAGCCCCGGGCAGCAGACGATATCGCTGACCAGTCCGATATTGGGCGTCGCCAGGCCGGCGGCGTCCAGCCGGCGCCAGA
Organism: Steroidobacteraceae bacterium; assembly: GCA_035713045.1. Classification (GTDB taxonomy): domain Bacteria; phylum Pseudomonadota; class Gammaproteobacteria; order Steroidobacterales; family Steroidobacteraceae; genus 13-2-20CM-66-19. The sequence continues at coordinate 6,976 of DASTAC010000013.1, read as the reverse complement.
CTTCGTGCAGGTCGCGCTCGGCGACATCCGCGAGCACCAGATTCTGATCGTACGTGGAGCGCAGCTCCCCGAAGCTGTAGGCATCGCAGAGGTCGGCCAGCGTCTCGAACTGTTCCGCGGTGCAGTCGCCCGGCGTCCGATCCGGCGCCTTGAGCGATACGAACACGATCCGGTAGCCCGGCATCCTGTGCGCGCGCACGTTGCGTTTCACCCAGGCGGCAAAGCCCGCATCGCTCGAGGTCAGAGCGGCCACATCCGCGCCCGCCGTCGCGGCCGGCTCGTAGGGCGGTGCCGTGAAGTGGGCGCGCACCCGCTCGATGTCCTGCGGCAGCAGGAGGAGCTCCTCGCCCTCGGCGCTCGATCTGATCCTCGCGAATTCCTCCTCGATTGCGGCCCGGAAGCGCTCGTAGCCCCACTCACGCAGCACGATCTTGATGCGCGCCTTGTGGATGTTGTCGCGGCGGCCGAAGCGGTTGAAGGTGCGCAGGATCGCGCACGCATAGCTCAGCAGCTCGGCCTCCGGCACGAACGGGTTCATCTCCTGAGCGAGCATCGGCTGGCGGCCGAGGCCGCCGCCGACGAAGAAGCGATAGCCGACGGCTCCATCCTGACGTCGCACCAGATGGACCGCGACATCGTTGGTTCGGGTGGCGGCGCGATCGACCGCGGCGCCGGTGAAGCCGAATTTGAACTTGCGCGGCAGCCAGTAGAACTCCGGATGCAGCGTGACGAACTGCCGCAGGAGCTCGCAGTAGGGGCGCGGATCGATGTGCTCGTCCGCTGCGACGCCCGCGAGATAGTCGCTGGTGATGTTGCGAGTGTCGTTGCCGCAGGCCTGGATGCCGTGGAGCTGCACCTCCGCGAGCTCCGCCAGCAGATCGGGCACCTGCTCGAGCCTGGGCCAGTTGAGCTGGATGTTCTGCCGCGTGGTGAAGTGCCCGTAGCCCCGGTCGTACTTGCGCACGACGTGCGCCATCGTGCGCAGCTGCGCCGACTCGAGCAGGCCGTAAGGCACCGAGATCCGCAGCATGGGCGCGAAGCGCTGCTGATACAGGCCATTGCGCAGCCGCAGGTGGCGGAATTCCTCCTCCGTGAGCTCGCCCGCCAGATACCGGCGGGTCTGATCCCGGAACTGCTCCACGCGCTGCATGACCAGCGCGCGGTCTGTCTCGTCGTAGCGGTACATGCCGCCGGACTATAGGCGCCGGCTCCCGTGCCGCTAAATACCGTGTGGTTTGGTCCTCCGCGCCGGGGGTTATCAGGATCCGCCGTTGTGCCTCGGCCTCGAGGCGCCGCGGTCGCGGCGGGGCGTCGCGCTCCCGCAGAAGCAATCCCCGCCCCGGGCGCGAGAGGGGCGGCCCGACGGCCCGAGAGGGAGGAGGGCCTCGAGAGTGCCATAATCCCAGCCCATCAGACATCGGAGGACCGGCTCGTGAAGCTCAGAATCAAAGGTGACTCGCTGCGGCTGCGCCTCACCCAGGGCGAGATGCGCGCGCTCGCCGAGCAGGGCGAGGTCGAGGACAGGATTGCGTTTCCCGGCGGCACCACGCTGCGATACCGGCTGCGGGTGGATAAAGCAGGGGAAGATATTTCAGTAAGTTATGGGCTAAACCTAATCGATATTCTGGTTCCGGAGCCGCTGTCCGAGCGCTGGTGCGGCACCGCTCTGGTCACCCTGAGCGCCAGCCAGACGACGGGGAGCGGTGAGCTTCAGATCATCCTCGAGAAGGACTGGGCCTGCCTCGCGCCGCGCGAGGGCGAGGATGAGTCCGACAACTTTCCGCACCCTGAGGCTGGGCGGGGCGCTACCTGTTGATCTCGAGCAGATCGTCGGGCGTATCGAGATCGAACGCCGCGGTCGGCATCGGCACTTTCACCAGGCGCTCCGCATGCCGCTTCAGGAGCGTCCTGGCACCGCTGTCGCCCCTCAGCTCGCTCAGCTCCCCGAAGACATGCTGGGGAAAGATCGCCGGCGCGCCGACCGTGGCGCCATATTGCGCGGCCGCGACGGCGAGCGGCTGGCGCCGCCAGGCGCCGGCGAGCCGCCGCAGATCCTCCGCCGTGACGCAGGCCTGATCGGCCAACACCAACATGACTCCGCCGCACGAGGGCGGCAGGCGGGCGACCCCGGTGCGGATGGAGCTCGCGAGTCCCTCGCGCCAGTTGCGGTTCACGACGACCGAGCCCGGGGAGTGCCTGAGGAGCGGTGCGAGCTCGGCGGCGCGCGCTCCGAGCACGACGACGAGCGCATGGCCCACGACCTCGGCGGCGCGGCCCGCCATCAGGCTGAGGAGCGGCCGGTCGCCGATGCGCACCAGCTGCTTGGCCGAGCCGAAGCGGCGCGAGGCACCGGCCGCGAGCACGATCGCATGCAGGTCCGCGGCGCCGCTGTCGGCGCTCATCGTGCCGGCGGCGCCTGCCGCAGCTCGATGCCGGCGGGCAGGTGCCTGGTGACCTGCGCGTACCGGTTGCGCTCCTCGAGGATCGAGTCGGCATCGATCGCGCAGACCGCGCGCCACTGCGCGACGCTCGCGTGCTCCGCGAGCGCGGCCTCCAGCACCTGACGACGCGGGGTCCACGCTGAGTTGAAGTAGCGCGCGAACTCCTGCCAGCCGGTGCGCGCGGCCGCGGCATCGGGGGCGGCGAGGGCGGCCTCGAGCCGCGCGAGAACCTCGCGGCTGGTGCCGGACTGGCCGGCGAGGGCCCCGAGGCGGCGCGCGGCGAGGAGCTCCGAGAGCGTCTGATCCCGCTCCTCGAATCGCGCGAGCACCCACACGAGGTAGCTCACGCAGGCCTCGCGGAATCCAGCGATCGCCTCGCCCGAGCGGGAAGGAGCGTCTGGATCGCCGAAAGCCGCTGCGCAGGCGTTGGCGACTTCAGCCGCGTGGGAGTGCTCCAGGGCGAGCTGGGAGCGGATGATCTCGATCTCGTTCACTTGGCGCTCCTGACTTGCGGCATACCGTGGACGAACGCATGGATCTCGGCGACGATCGCAAGTGCGATGGCCTCCGGCGTGCGGCCACCCAGGTTGAAGCCGACGGGTGCCCGCAGACGGGGGCGCAGGCGCTGCCCCTCGGGACCCAGCTCGGACAGCAGCTTCTCACGCCTCGCGGGAGGGCCGAGCAGCCCGATGTAGGCGAGGGGGCTCGGGCTCAGGGCGCGCAGGTATTCCAGATCCGATGGCAGGTGGTGGCTCATCACCACGGCGGCGGCGAAGTGACTGAGATCCAGTGACTGCGTGATCTCCTCTGGGCGAGTGAGCACGACGCGCTCCGCCGATTGAAAATGCGATGCCACCGCGTATGCCGGCCGATGATCGGCCACGGTCACGCGCCAGTGCAGGCGGGCGGCAAAGTCCACTACCGGCAGCGCATCGGGGCCTGCTCCGAGCAGCAGCAGCCGGGGCGGCAGGGCGAGCGGCACCAGCAGCAGCCGCCAGCGGGCGCCGGGTCCTTCGACCCAGCCGACCTCCCTCGCGTCCGGTGCTGCGGCCAGCGCCGCAAACGCGCGTGGCTCGAGAAGAGGCGCCGCCCCCGCAGGATAGGTGCGTCCTCCCGGCAGGAGGACAGCGCCGAGCGGCAGCCCGTCGTCCCGCGATTGCGCCAGCACCCCGAAGGCGGCCGGACTATGGCTGGCGAGCGCCGCGGCCAGATGCGCCAGCGGCTGCCAGTCTTCCTGCGGCCCCACGCGCAGCAGCAGGATGTGCATGGCGCCCTCGCAGCCGATGCCGAGACCCCATACGAGGTCGTCCGAGTTGCGCAGATCGTAGGTCACGAGAGCGGCCCGGCCGGTCGCGATGACCGCGCGGGCGCGCTCCCCGAGGTCCCCTTCCAGGCATCCCCCGGAGAGGAGCCCGGCGTACTCGCCATCGGCCGCCATGAGCAGCATCGCCCCCGGCTTGCGGTAGGTCGAGCCCGCCGTATGCACCAGGATGCCGAGGGCCATCGCGCGCCCGGCGGCCCGCTCGCGCTCGAAAAGGGGCAGGAGAGGTCCCAGTATCGAATCCATCGCGCGAATTATGCCCGGTGGCGCACGAAAACATCATTGCGCGCACTCGGGCTCGTCAGTAGAGTCGCACCGACACCAGGGGCTCATCTGTAGGACGATAGATTCCCTACGTATTCAGACCCTTGCGAACGCACCGGAAATCGTGCCGTTACCCCATTCCGTTACATCGACCAAGGGCTTTCATATGCACACACTGACCATCACATTGACCGTTTGGGCTGCCCTAGTCGCGGCGTGGATGGGCGGCACCGTGGCGTGGGCCATCGCCGAGGCTACCGGGCTTATCGGCTGGCTCTGCCGGCGCGGCTGGCTCACTCCTGGTGGCCGACAGCTCCCGCCCGACAGCAGCCCGCTCGACCACTGACGCACAGGGAATACCACGGGAGCGCCTAGCGCGCACCACAAGGGCCGCCGGCAGGGAACGCTAGCGGCCCTTTGCTTGCCCACAGTGGACCGTTGGTCCGATTCTGAGGCGTGCTACTGGCGACGTGGAGGTAATCCATAGGCACGACCGCAGGAGACGACGGGGCCGGCTCGACGGGCCAGCGCCCAGGGGTATCACGGCTCGATTTCGCGGTGTATAACCCACAGCGCAAAGAGCAAGCGGCGGAGTCAAAATGGGCTTTGTTAAGCGTATCTGGCACGACCCCGTATGGTCGAAGGTGATCGCTGCCGGAATCATCGTTGGTGCCTCGCAGGTGATTACGCGCTGGCCTTCGAGCGTCATCTATCGCTGGCTCGACGTGCCGGTCACGGTTACGCGCGGACAGCTAATCATATGGCCGCTCCAAGCCGTTGCGGCACTCATAGCTGCCGCTGCCGTGACAGCATCGGTGCGTGCCCACAGCGCGAAAAGCACGCGGCCTGCGAGAACCGCCACCACCAGCCCACAAGTTGCACGTCAAGACGAGGCGAATGCGCCCGCGCCCCCCGATCCTCCCGCAGCGGTTGGCCCCCCCGAGGATCTGGAGCAGCTCGTCACTGAGGCTCTAAGGCTGGATGGCCGCTTCGCCGAGGAGGAGGCGTATCGCAAGACGCTGGTGAGCCGTTATGTGCGCTCCTCGGGGGCAGTATGTGGAGTGTCCTCAGCGAGAGACGAAGGCGTTACAGTCAGCATCCAGCCATACGCAGATGACAACCGGTACGTCTATGTCACGTTCCCGAAAAGCATGCGAGAACGCGCCTTTGGGTTACACAAGGACGACGTTGTGACGATTACCGGCAAACTTACCGACACTCGCGGCCCGTGGGCATACATAACCGGAGACGGTTTGCAGATCACGCAGAAGCGGGCCTGAGGCGCGCTGCTGGCGTTCTAAATCGGTCCCCTATGGCGGGCTGCTGGCGTGGGTGCGGTGCCAGGGAGAGCCGGCGCCCTTTCTGCAAAAAACCGCGAGCCCATATCGACAGTGAATGATCGCGGATTCCCCCCATGACCACCCCGCGCTGTCTGTAAACCGCACGCGCGCACCCGAGAAGCAACCGCGCTGGCACAGGTAGGCGATACGCTATCCAGTTGCATCCGTGCTGAATCAGGGACTTGGCAGCGGCCGTGTGCCAACCGTGCCAGGAATGCCGTTACATGCCGTTACAGCCGGCCGCGTAAGCCGCTGATTCCGATGGCATGAGGCAAGTTCACCTACCTGCGCACGCCACAAGCCGCCACAGGCACGCTACAGGCGACGCAGCAGCGTACCCGCACACTGATGGCGGGGTAGGGCACAGGACCGCTCCAGCGCGGCAGGTACAAGCCACAGGGCCATGCTCAAGTCCCTGCCTAGTCCAAGATGGCGCTCGGCGGGCTGCTGGCGTGCCTGTGGAGGCCCTGAAGCGTACCTGTGTATCCGTACAGTCTCCGGGCCGGATTGGCACCCTCCTGCGCCGGCTCGCGCGTGCGCGCGCGTGGGTGTACTGGGTCGGTATACTTTTGATACTGCTGTCGAGATTCTTTACAGTCGCGTCCGGCCACCAGCCCACCACGGGCACACCACCAGCCAAGCAAAAGGCCGCCGAGCGTTCCCTGTGAGTCGCGCTGTCGCGCTCACTGCTGGCGGCCCTCGGGGTGCGCCTCCGGTGGCGCGTGCGGTGTTCCCCTCAGTGAGCAGCGCGAGCTTGGCTAGTGTCGGACGGTCCACGTCCAGCAGCGACGGAACGCCCATAGCTGAATGAGGCTGTAACACACCCGGCCAGACGGCCCGCTGACCGGCCCGTCACTGACGCGCGCCAACCGCTCGCTGAAGGTTCCTGTATGGCGTGCCCGCTGATACTGGCTGAGTTCGATTTTCATTTGGTGACTCTCGCTGAATGCGCACAGTGCGCGAGCTGGAGAGTAGCCGAGGCTTTCCTGTGGCTTGCGGGATGCTCCCACCAGTGAGATGAATCTAACACCAACCTACTGATCCGAGACGAAAACATGACGACGATACTTCCCCACAAATCACTTGACACGATTGGACCGCACCGATGACTAACAAACCTTGCCCGGCGCACTGCACAGCGCCCGGCTGCACCCGCCCTTGCGAGAATTGGCCCTGGGATTCCTACTGCGGCCGGCATAGCTGGCGCATGCGGCACCACGCACACCTTGGCACGCCGGGTAGATTCACAGGCGAGCTTCACAAGTACCGGGAGCCGGTGGCGCGCTGCATTGCACACTACATCCGCACGCCCGCCGTAAAGGCTGCCCTGGTGTTCGCCAACGACTTCCTGAACTACGCGCCCCGGTATGAGTACCGATGGGAGAGAGCATTGCAGGAGCGCATGGCGTACCTCGCTGACGCGGGGGTGACACCACGGGAAATCGTCCAGCGCGTCGTAGAGGTAATGGCGCTGGATCGTTTCGAGCAGCGCTTTGAGAACACCCGCGAGCGGGATTACGGGCTTGCCCGCAGTGTGTTTCAGCTTCGCTCTATGGGTACCTGGAGGCCCGCTGCAACGTTGCTGCGGTTTGCCGGCGCGGAGCTGTTCG
>DASTAC010000012.1:0-13854 GCA_035713045.1 Steroidobacteraceae bacterium | reverse complement strand
ATTTGCGCAGCTGCTCCTGCTCCTGCTCATCGAGCACGTAGCGGCCTGCCTCGAACAGTGAGTAGTACGTGCGGTTCACGCCGATGGCGGCCGCGACCGCAGTTTGTGAAGCGCCGAGCGCTTCACGCGCGCGCTTCGCGTTGTCGCCAGTGATCGTTGCAAGCATTTGCCAACAGCTCCGGTGGAGAGATTCCGGGACAGCGTAGCACTGGCGTAGCACCACGCCGAAACCGGATTTCTGGCCGTTCTGGCTGGTGTCGAAAAACCCTGTAATTTCAGGGTCTTATTTGGCTCCCCGGGTTGGACTCGAACCAACGACCAACGGATTAACAGTCCGACGCTCTACCGACTGAGCTACCGGGGAACCGTGCGAGCAAATCGCGAAAGGGCGCGAATTCTGAGGCGAGGGCCCCGACTTAGTCAAGGCGCCTTATGGCGCAGGCGCCGGTGAGGACGGAGCAGGGGACCGTATGCCGCGATATTGATTGCAAAGAGCAGTCCCGCCAGCACCCATTGATCCGGCCGCGTGAGCCATGGCGGATATAGGACCGAGACCACATAGTGGTTCAGGAAGCCGCCCCGGTATCCCGCCTCGCCCGCCAGATGGCGCAGATGGATCTCGAGCGGGGTGAGCGGGCAGATCTGCCCCGAGGTCTCGACCCACAACCCCCATGCGAGCGCCGGCAGATGGGCGAAGACCACCGGCCGCCACTTCCAGGTGAGGAAGCCGCCAAAGATCACGAACCCGGTGAAGGCCAGGTGGACGGCGACCAGGAGGTCCGCGAGGATCCGCCAGGCCATGGCTTCCCGGGCACCCTCAGGCGGTGTTGCCCGGGCCCATCCCTGCGCCGAGCCCTGCGGGCCGGCCAGCGCCGTCCAAAATCGCACTCGGCGATTTCGTCGCCACCGCGCTCGCCGTCGCGAGGACCCGCGCCATGCGTTCGATGGCCTGCTCGAGCGTCTGCAGGCTGCATGCGAAGGAGATCCGCATGTGGCCGGGAGCGCCGAAGCCCGAGCCCGGCACCACCGCGACACCGCCCTCGTTGAGGAGCAGCTCAGCAAATTCAGCGTCGGTGTTGCAGCCGAGAGCGGCCATGGCCTTGGTGACGTCCGCGAAGGCATAGAAAGTGCCCGATCCCGGCAGGCAGCTGATGCCGGGCAGGCCATTGAGGGCGGCGACGACATAGTCGTGCCGCTGCTTGAAGGCCTCGTTCATGGTCGCGACGCAAGCCTGATCGCCGGCGAGGGCGGCGGCCGCTGCCTTCTGGGAGATGCTCGATGCGTTCGAGGTCGACTGCCCCTGGATCGTCGCCATGGCTGCGATCAGCTCCTTGGGGCCGCCGCAGTAACCGATGCGCCAGCCCGTCATGGCGTAGGCCTTGGAGACACCGTTGATGGTCACGGTGCGGCCGTACAGCTCCGGCACGGCGGTGAGGAGGCTGCAGAAGGGCTCGGCGCCCCAATAGATCTTCTCGTACATGTCATCGGTGCCGATGACGATGCGCGGGTGCTCGAGCAGTACCTCGCCGAGGGCGCGCAGCTCCGCGCGGGTGTAGGCCGCCCCGGTCGGATTGCAGGGACTGTTGAGGAGCAGCAGGCGGGTCTTCGGCGTGATGGCGGCAGCGAGCTGGCGGGCCGTGATCTTGTAGCCCTGCGCGGCGCCGGCGAAAGGCATTACGGGCTGCCCGTCGGCCAGCAGCACCATGTCGGGGTAGGAGACCCAGTAGGGGGCCGGGATGATGGCCTCGTCGTCCTTGTCGAGGACGGCCATGCAGAGGTTGAAGATCGTCTGCTTGGCGCCCGAGGACACCAGGATCTGGGAGCGCTCGTACTGGATGCCGTTGTCGCGTGCGAACTTCGCGATGATGGCGTCTTTGAGCTCGTTGATGCCTTCGACATTCGTATAGCGCGTGAACCCGCTACGGATGGCATCGATACCCGCCTGGGCGATCGGTACCGGGGTATCGAAATCTGGCTCTCCCGCGCCGAGGCCGATCACGTCTTTACCCTCCGCTTTGAGGCGGGCGGCCCGGGCGGTGACGGCAAGCGTCGGCGAAGGCTTGACGCGCTGGACGCGTCTGGAGACGGATACGGTCACGGGACTTCCTGTGGTTCACCGAAAAGCGGTGGGCGCCACTATATTAAGGGATCGCGACGGTCCCCACCATCCACGGCGCGTCGCGTACGCGCCACAGCAGGAGCGGCATGGAACAAATTCCCTTCAAACTCGAGGCCGACTTCGAGCCTTCGGGCGATCAGCCCGGGGCGATCGCCAGGCTCGTCGAGGGGCTGAGCGATGGCCTGAGTGCGCAGACGCTCCTCGGCGTCACCGGCAGCGGCAAGACCTACGTCATCAGTCAGGTCATCCAGCAAGTGCAGCGTCCCACGCTGGTGCTTGCACATAACAAAACGCTCGCCGCGCAGCTCTACGGCGAGTTCCGCGGCTTCTTTCCGCAGAACGCGGTGGAGTACTTCGTCTCCTACTACGACTACTATCAGCCTGAAGCGTACGTCCCCTCGTCCGACACCTACATCGAGAAGGATGCCTCGATCAACGAGCACATCGAGCAGATGCGCCTCTCCGCGACCAAGGCGCTGCTCGAGCGGTCCGACGCGATCATCGTGGCCACCGTCTCCTCGATCTACGGCCTCGGCGATCCAAAGGCCTACCTTTCGATGATCTTGCACCTGGACCGGGGCGATCGCATCGATCAGCGCCGGCTGCTGCGGCGGCTGGCCGATATGCAGTACACCCGCAACGACATGGACCTGACACAGGGCACCTACCGGGTCCGCGGCGATGTGATCGACATCTTCCCCGCGGAATCCGAGCGCGAGGCGGTCCGGGTCGAGCTCTTCGACGACGTCATCGATTCGATAGCGCTCTTCGACCCGCTCACCGGTGCGGTCTCGCGCAAGGTGCCGAGGTTCACGGTGTATCCGGGCACGCACTACGTCACGCCGCGCGAGCGCCTGATCGGCGCGGTCGATCAGATCCGCGAGGAGCTGCGCGCGCGGCTGAAGGAACTGCGCGAGGCCGGCAAGCTCCTCGAGGCGCAGCGGCTCGAGCAGCGCACCATGTTCGACATGGAGATGATGAAGGAGGTGGGCTATTGCGCTGGCATCGAGAACTACTCCCGGTATCTCTCCGGCCGCGCCCCCGGAGATCCGCCGCCGTGCCTCTTCGACTACCTGCCGCGCAACGCGCTCCTCGTCATCGACGAGAGTCACCAGACGATCCCGCAGCTCGGTGCCATGTACCGCGGCGATCGCTCGCGCAAGGAGGTGCTGGTGGAGTACGGATTTCGCCTGCCCTCTGCGCTCGACAACCGGCCGCTCAGGTTCGAGGAATGGGAGCGGCTCGCGCCCCAGATGATCTTCGTCTCGGCGACGCCGGGGAAGTACGAGGCGCAGCACTCGAGCCAGACGGCGGAGCTCGTGGTGCGCCCCACCGGCCTGGTCGATCCGCAGGTCGAGGTGCGGCCGGTGAGCACCCAGGTGGACGATGTGCTCTCCGAGATCCGCAAGTGCGTCGAGCGCGACGAGAGGGTCCTCGTCACGACGCTCACCAAGCGAATGGCCGAGGATCTGACCGACTACCTGCACGAGCATGGAGTGCGGGTGCGCTACCTGCACGCCGATATCGAGACGGTGGAGCGGACCGAGATCATTCGCGACCTGCGCCTCGGCAAGTTCGACGTGCTGGTCGGCATCAATCTGCTTCGCGAGGGCCTCGACATGCCCGAGGTCTCCCTCGTCGCCATCCTGGATGCGGACAAGGAGGGCTTCCTGCGCTCGGACAACTCCCTCATCCAGACCATAGGCCGGGCCGCCCGCCACCTGAACGGCAGGGCCATCCTCTATGCCGACAAGATGACCGGCTCCATGCAGCGCGCCATCGATGAGACCCAGCGCCGGCGCGCCCGGCAGCTGCAATACAACATAGAGCACTCGATCACGCCCCGCGGCATCCGCAAGGCCGTGGCCGACATCATGGAAGGCGCGCGCGCCGGGGCGCCGCAGGCCCAGCTCATGCGCGGACGGCGCCGCGATGGCAAGCGGGGGGAGGGCGCTCCCGCCCTGGACCTCAGGCCCGAGGCCCTCGCCCGCCAGATGAAGAAGCTCGAGGCCGAGATGCGCAAGCGCGCGCGCAACCTCGAGTTCGAGGAGGCCGCGCGCCTGCGCGATGAGATCGAGCGTCTGAGGCAACTGGAACTCGGCATTGCATAGAGCGTTCTCCGTGTGACGGCTGGCGAGCAACCGACACCCGGCCGTTCCCTGGGGCCGCGAGGTCGAGCGAGTGAAACGGCCGGCCGCTCCAGGCGCAGGGATCCGGCTTTGAGCCACTATGAATAACTCTCAGGCGCGACCCACGGGAACCGTACTCTTCACGGTGGTCGTGGTCATCGCCGTGCTGCGGCTCGCCCAGGACCTCTTCGTCCCGCTGGCGCTCGCCGTGCTGCTCACCTTTCTGCTCGCGCCCATCACCGGTTGGCTGCAGCACTGGCGCCTCAACCGGGTCATCGCCGTGCTGGTCTCGCTCGCCATGTCCCTCGCTCTCATCGGCGGCGTGGGCGATGTCATCTTCGGGCAATTCGCCGATCTCGCGCATCAACTGCCTCATTACGAGCGCCACCTGCGCGAGCACATCGCGCACCTGCGCGGCTTCATGCGGGGCGGCATCAACGATACCTTGGATGCGGTCGAGCGGCTGACCGGCCAGATCGAGCACCTGAGCCCGCTTTCGGGCGTGCCTGTCGGCGTGCAGAGAGTGCAGATCGTGCAGCCGCCCGCCACCGTGCTCGAGATCATGAAGGACTTCATCGGACCGCTGGTGAAACCGCTCGGCTGGGCGCTCGTCGTGATGGTGTTGGTCGCCTTCATGCTGCTCAGGCTCCCCGACCTGCGCGAGCGCATCATCCGGTTGCTGGGCCCCCGCAATCTCCAGGCGACGACCGCCGCGCTCGATGATGCGGCGGGGCGCGTCAGCCGCTATCTGCTCACCCAGCTTCTCATCAATTCGGTCACCGGCCTCTGGGTCGGCATCGGGCTGGCGCTGCTCAACGTCCCGAACCCGGGCCTCTGGGGGGCGCTCACGCTGGTCCTGCGCTTCATTCCTTACGTGGGAGTGTGGACAGCTGCGGCGATGCCGTTCGCGCTGTCGTTCGCGGCCTTCGATGACTGGATGCATCCGCTCGCCGTCGTCGGCATCTATGGGACGGTGGAGCTGTTCAACTACGCGGTTCTCGAGCCGTGGCTCTATGCGGCGAGAACCGGTGTCTCGCCGGTGGCGCTGCTCCTCGCAGCGGCGTTCTGGACGTGGCTTTGGGGGCTTGCGGGCCTGCTCTTGTCGGTCCCGATCACCGTCTGCCTGGTCGTGATGGGCAAGTACGTGCCGCAGCTAGAGTTCCTGGAAGTGCTGCTCGGCGATGAGCCGGCGCTCGAGCCCTACCAGCAGCTCTACCAGCGGCTCCTCACGAGCAACCGCGACGAGGCCGACATGCTGCTCGAGGATGCGATGCGCCAGCACTCCCTGCGCGAGGTCTGCGACAGCGCGATCGTGCCCGCGCTGCGCCTGCTCGAGGCGGACTTCGCCCGCGGAGTGCTCAAGCCCGCCCGGCGCCGCGCCGTGCTCGATCAGATCCAGCAATGGGTCGATGAGCTGCTCGAGCAGCTGCAGCGCTCGGACGGCCGCGGCGCGCTTTCCTGGCAGTCGCCCTCGGTGCTTTGCGTGCCGGCCGAGGACCAGGGGGATGCCATCGTCGCGAGGCTCCTTGCCGCCGTGCTCATGAATCGCGGTATCAGTGCGCGGGTGGGGGCGCTCGACCGCGTGGAGGAGGAGGTCACCGCGACCGTCGAAACCGGCCTCGAGGCAGTGGTGGTGTCCGCACTGCCGCCCGAGGCGATCCCGCCGGCGCGTGCAGTGGTCAAGCGCATCCGCGCCCGTACGCCGAGCCTCCCGATCATCGTAGGCGTCTGGGGGCTCGAGCAGGAGCTCGATCGGGCGGTCCAGAGGCTGCAGAGCGCCGGGGCGAGCCGCATGGAGACGCGGGTGGGGGCATGTGTCGAGGAGATCGAGCGGCTGCGGCGCACTCCGGGCGCCTCCCCCCCGATCAGCCCGCCCAGGGTGGTCCACGGCGCCTGAATCCCTTGCTATACTGAGCGGCTCAAGCATAGGCGCGTAGCTCAGTGGTAGAGCACCACCTTGACATGGTGGTGGTCGGTGGTTCGATCCCACTCGCGCCTACCAGAAATTCGAAGCGGCGCTTCCTCGTCCCCAGGGCGGGGAAGCGCTTTATTCAATATGACTCGAGAGACCGCGAACATGTCCGTCGTGACCCTGCCTGATGGCAGCCAGCGCCGCTTCGACCGACCGGTGACGGTCGACGAGGTCGCGGGCGACATTGGCGCGGGTCTGCGCAAGGCTGCGCTCGCGGGGCGTGTCGACGGCAAGCTCGTCGACACCTCTTTTCCCATCGAGGGCGACGTCAGCCTCGCCATCATCACCGACAAGGACCCGGCGGGGCTCGAGATCATCCGCCATTCGACGGCGCACCTCCTGGCGCAGGCGGTGAAGCAGCTCTTCCCGGAGGCGCAGGTCACCATCGGGCCCGTGATCGAAGACGGGTTCTACTACGACTTCGCCTACCAGCGGCCTTTCACTCCCGAGGATCTGGCGGCCATCGAGGCGCGGATGACAGAGCTCGCCAAGGCCGACCAGAAGGTCACGCGCCGCGTCATGCCGCGCGATGAGGCCGTGGCGTTCTTCAAGAGCCTCGGTGAGCATTACAAGGCCGAGATCATCGCCAGCATTCCGGCCGGCGAGCAGATCAGTCTCTACGGGCAGGGCGACTGGGTCGATCTCTGCCGCGGCCCCCACGTGCCCTCCACCGGCAAGCTCAAGGCCTTCAAGCTGACCAAGGTCGCGGGCGCCTATTGGCGCGGCGACTCGCGCAACGAGATGCTGCAGCGCATCTACGGCACCGCGTGGCCGGACAAGAAGCAGCTCGAGGAGTATCTGCATCGGCTGGAGGAGGCGGAGAAACGGGATCACCGCCGCATCGGCCGCGAGCTCGACCTCTTCCATCTGCAGGAAGAGGCCCCCGGCGCCGTGTTCTGGCATCCCAAGGGCTGGAGCGTCTTTCAGCGGCTGATCGCCTACATGCGCGAGCGCCAGGCGGCAGCCGGCTATCAGGAGGTCAACGCGCCGGAGCTCATGGACATATCCCTCTGGCAGGAGTCGGGACACCGGGAGAAGTTCGGGGAGAACATGTTTCTCACCGAGACGCCCGATCATCGCGTCTATGCGATCAAGCCGATGAACTGTCCCGGCCACGTGCAGATCTTCAAGCATGGACTGCGCAGCTACCGCGAGCTTCCCGTGCGCTTCGCCGAGTTCGGCAAGGTGCACCGCTACGAGCCCTCGGGTGCACTGCACGGCCTGATGCGCGTCCGTGCCTTCACCCAGGACGATGGTCACGTCTTCGTGACGGAAGATCAGATCACCGAGGAGTCGGTGGCCATCACCCGGCTCATCCTTGACATCTATCGCGACTTCGGCTTCGACGACGTGCGCATCAAGTTCGCCGACCGGCCGCCGAAGCGGGTGGGGAGCGACGAGGTCTGGGATCGTGCCGAGGAGGCGCTGAAGGTGGCCTGCCGCGCCGCCGGGATCGAGTACACCCTGAACCCCGGCGAAGGGGCGTTCTACGGGCCCAAGCTCGAGTTCGTCCTGCGCGATGCCATCGGCCGCGACTGGCAGTGCGGCACGCTGCAGGTGGACTTCAATATGCCCGGGCGGCTGGGGGCGTACTACATCGACGAGCAGAGCCAGAAGCGGACCCCGGTCATGCTCCACCGGGCCATGTTCGGCTCGCTCGAGCGTTTCTTCGCCATTCTGCTCGAGCACCATGCCGGCCGGCTGCCCGCCTGGCTCGCGCCCGTGCAGGCCGTGGTCATGAGCATTACCGACCGGCAGGATGCCTATGTCCAGTCGGTCATGGAATCCCTGAAAAATCAGGGTCTTCGGGTCGCGAGCGACTTGCGGAACGAGAAAGTGGGCTTTAAGATTCGGGAGCACACGCTGCAGCGTGTTCCGTATCTCCTGGTTGCAGGCGAAAGGGAAGTCGCCGCACATCTATTATCTGTGCGCACCCGAAGCGGCAAGGATCTGGGCACGATGACCCCGGAGGCATTCACCGAGCGCCTCCGGATCGAGCTCGAGAGCCGCGGGCGCCGTACGTTGGAGGATTGACGCATCGCCAGTGCAACAAAGCGGGTCCGGCGCAACGAGGAAATCAGCGCGCCGCAACTGCGTGTGATAGCGGCCGACGGGTCGCAGGCCGGAGTCATGTCCCGCTCCGAAGCGCTGCAAATGGCATCCGCTTCGGACCTCGATCTGGTCGAAGTATCGCCGACGGCGGAGCCGCCGGTGGTGCGCATCATGGATTATGGGAAGTTCTTGTTCGAGCAGAACAAGAAGGCCCACTCGGCGAAGCGCAAGCAGAAGCAGATTCAGATCAAGGAGGTGAAGTTTCGTCCCGGTACGGGAGAGGCGGATTACCAGATCAAGCTGCGTAATCTCATCCGCTTCCTGACCGAGGGCGACAAGGCCAAGATTACCTTGCGTTTTCGCGGCCGCGAGATGGTGCACCAGGACATCGGGCGCAAGCTCCTGGAGCGGGTGACCACCGACCTCGCCGAGCACGGCACGGTCGAGCAGAACCCGCTCATGGAGGGACGCCAGATGGTCATGGTGATTTCACCAAAGAAGAAGTAACGCTTCCAGGTTATTGAATAACCTGGGATCGTTCGCCCGTAGCGGGCGTGCCGGACGTGAGTCCGCGCGTCTGGCGACCGGGGCTACAGCCAACAAAGTGAGGAGTATCAGTCGATGCCCAAGTTGAAAACCAACCGGGCCGCGGCCAAGCGCTTTCGCAAAACGGCGAAGGGCTTCAAGCGGTACTCGGCCAACCGCCGCCACAACCTCGGCCACAAGGACCGCAAGGTCAAGCGCCACGCCCGCTCGGGCGGTACGAGCCTCGTGCACGAGACCGACACCGGTCGTCTCGAGCAGCTGCTCCCGTATCACAAATAACGCGCGCACGAGGTAATCCAACATGGCAAGAGTCAAGCGTGGCGTGACGGCCGGGCGCCGTCACAAGAAAGTTCTCGGCAAGGCGAAGGGCTACTACAACGCCCGCCGCAAGGTCTATCGCGCCGCGAAGCAGGCGGTCATCAAGGCCGGGCAATACGCCTATCGCGACCGGCGCACCAAGAAGCGCGAGTTCCGTGCACTGTGGATCGCGCGCATCAATGCCGCGGCGCGCATTTACGGTCTCTCGTACAGCCGCATCATCAATGGCCTGACCAAGGCGGGCGTCGAGATCGACCGCAAGGTGCTGGCGGACATCGCGGTGCACGATACCGAGGCATTTGCCGCCATCGCGCAGCAGGCCAAGACCGCGCTCGGCATCGCGTAACTGCGCACGGGCCTGGCGCGATGCGGGACCTGACCTCCCTCCTGGGCGAGGCGCTGGGCGAGGTGGCCTCGACCGCCGATCTCGGCGCGCTCGATGAGGCGCGGGTGCGCTGGCTCGGGAAGAAGGGCGCTCTCACCGAGCAGCTGAAATCCCTTGGCGCACTGCCGCCGGCCGAACGGCCGGCGGCGGGCCAGCGCATCAATGAAGCCAAGCAGCGCGTGCAGGCCGCCATCGAGGCGAGGCACGAGGAGCTGCTGCGCGCGCAGGTCGAGCGCGAGCTCGCCTCGGGCCGCATCGATGTCACGCTGCCGGGCAGGGGGGAGCGGCGCGGCGGCCTGCATCCGGTCACTCTGGCACGCCTGCGCATGGAGGAGATCTTCCGCCGCGCCGGCTTCGACATCGCCACGGGGCCGGAGATCGAGGATGACTTCCACAACTTCGAGGCGCTGAATTTCCCGCCGAATCACCCCGCGCGGGCGATGCACGACACGTTCTATTTCCCGGACGGACGGCTGCTGCGCACGCACACCTCACCGGTGCAGATCCGCGCGATGCTGAGCCTCGGGGCGCCGATCGCCATCGTGGCGCCGGGGCGGGTGTACCGCTGCGATTCCGACATGACGCACTCGCCGATGTTTCATCAGGTCGAGGGGCTCAAGGTCGACGAGAACATCAGCTTCGCCAACATGAAGGCGGCGCTGCACGGGTTCCTGCAGGCATTCTTCGAGCGTGATCTCAAGATGCGCCTGCGGCCGTCCTACTTTCCCTTCACGGAGCCCTCGGCGGAGGTCGACATGTCCTGCGTGTTCTGCGGCGGCAGTGGCTGCCGCACGTGCAAGCACACGGGATGGCTCGAGATCGCCGGTTGCGGCATGGTCCATCCCAACGTGCTCCTTGCGAGCGGCATCGACGCCGAGCGCTACACCGGCTATGCCTGGGGCATGGGGATCGATCGCCTGGCGATGCTGCGCTACGGCGTGAGCGACCTCAGGCTCTTCTTCGAGAACGATCTGCGCTTCCTCGAGCAGTTTCGGGCGGTCTGAGAATGAGGATTCCGTATTCGTGGCTGACGGAGTGGGTGCGTGTGCCCTGGAATGCGCAGGAGCTGGGCTCGCGGCTCACCATGGCGGGTCTCGAGCTCGAGGCGCTCGAGCCGGCGGCCCCCGCGTTTTCCGGAGTGATCGTCGGGGAGATACTCTCCGCGGAAAAGCACCCGCAGGCCGACAAGCTGCGCGTCTGCCGCGTCTCGACGGGGCAGGGAGAGCCTCTGCAGATCGTCTGCGGCGCGCCCAACGCGCGCGCGGGATTGAAGAGCGCGCTGGCGCTCGTCGGCGCGAAGCTGCCGGAAAACCCCGCGATCAAGGCCGCCAAGCTGCGTGGCGTCGAATCGGCGGGAATGCTGTGCTCGGCGAAGGAGCTGGGCCTCGCCGAGGCTTCGGCCGGCATCGTGGAGCTGCCGTCGGATGCACCCGCGGGCCGGGATCTGCGCGAGTATCTCGCTCTGGACGACTTCGTTCTCGAGCTCAATGTCACTCCCAACCGCGGTGATGCGATGTCGGTCATCGGCATTGCCCGGGAAGTCGCCGCTCTTTCCGCCGGGCAGCTCACGGGGCCTGCCGGGTCATGGGAGCAGGCGGGCTGTCCGGTGGCTGCAGTGGGCGAGACTCGCGGTGTCCATCTCGATGCGCCGGCTGGATGCCCGAAATTCATCGGACGTGTCGTCCGGGGCGTCAACAACAAGGCCTCGACGCCCATCTGGATGCGGGAACGGCTGAGACGCGCCGGCGTACGCTCGATCAGCCCCTTGGTGGACGTCACGAATTACGTGATGCTTGAGCTCGGCCAGCCGATGCACGCCTACGATCTCTCGAAGCTGCAGGGCGATGTTCGCGTGCGCTTCGGGCGCGCCGGTGAGCAGATCACTCTGCTCGACGGGAAGTCCGTCGAGGTGCAACCCGATGTCCTCCTGATCACTGACGGCGCGGGCCCCATTGGCATCGCAGGCATCATGGGCGGGCAGCGCACGGCCGTGAGCGCAGAGACGACTGACGTCTTCTTCGAGTCCGCGTACTTCTCTCCGGACGCCATCATTGGACGTGCGTTGCGCTGGGGCCTGACGACGGATGCCAGTCAGCGCTTCGAGCGCGGGGTCGACCCCTCGCAGCAGGAGCGGGGCGTCGAGCGTGCGACGGAGCTGCTGCTGTCGATAGCTGGCGGCAGTGCCGGGCCGGTCGTCGAGCGCCGGTCTGATGACCACTTGCCGGCGCGGCCGGCGGTCACTCTGCGCCGCAGGCAGCTGGTGCGCCTGCTGGGTGTTGATTTCGATGCGGAACGTGTCCGTTCCAGCCTCACGGGTCTCGGCATGCAGGTCGAGCCGACGGAAGAGGGCTGGCGAGTCGTGCCGCCGCCGCACCGGTTCGATATCGCCATCGAGGCCGACCTGATCGAGGAAGCAGCCAGAATCATCGGCTACCAGGCCATTCCCGAGGCCGATGCGAACGTCCCGCAGCGCTTCGCCAGTTTGCCGAGCTCCCGGCCTCTTGAGCGGGAGCTGCTGCAGACGCTCGCGGTGCGTGGCTATCAGGAGGCGATCACCTATGCCTTCGTCGATCCGCAGCTGCAGGGTCGGCTCTTTCCCGATGTGGCGGGCGTCGCGCTCGCCAATCCGATTGCGAGCGACCTCTCGGTCATGCGCGTGTCGTTGTGGCCGGGGCTGCTCAAGGCAGCCCTGGAGAACCAGCGGCGACAGCAGGATCGCATCCGGCTGTTCGAGCATGGCGCGCGCTTTCTTGCAGCCGCCGGCGCAACGAACGGTCGCGGGACAACGCGGGAGGTCGACACCCTCGCAGGCATTGCTTGCGGACATCGGCTGCCGGAGCAGTGGGGGCTGCCGCGCGACATGCGCGGGCCCGCGGATTTCTTCGACGTCAAAGGGGATATCGAGGCGCTGCTTGCAGCGACCGGCGCGCGGTCGGAGTTCACCTTCGAGCCTCACGCGCTGCCGTGCCTGCACCCCGGAAGAGCGGCGCGTTTGCAGCGCAATGGGCAGCCGGTCGGCTGGCTGGGGGAGCTGCACCCCTCGCTGGTGAAGGCGCTCGATTTTACATATGCGCCGGTGCTCTTCGAGCTCGACGTGGAGCCGGCCTTGGCCATGGAGCGCCCCACCTACCGGGAAGTGTCGCGCTTTCCGCAGGTGCGGCGCGACCTCGCGGTGGTCGTCGATGAATCATTGGCTTTAAGTAGGCTCACCGAGCGTGTAACCTTCACGGCATCGAGCTTTTTGCGTGATCTCCGCGTTTTCGACGTCTATCGCGGCCCGGGCGTAGAAGCAGGTCGAAAAAGCGTCGCTTTTGGCTTGATTTTTCAGGACATTTCTCGCACTCTTACCGAGGACGACGTCGCCGAGCTGATGGCGGCGATCGTCGCGGACTTGCGCGTGAGCTTGAACGCAAAAATACGAGAATAAGAGATGGCCCTGACCAAGGCGGAGATGGCGGAAGCACTCTTCAACCAGCTCGGGCTCAACAAACGGGAGGCGAGGGAGCTCGTGGACCTGTTCTTCGAGGAAGTGCGCGCGGCGCTGTCGAGAGGAGAGCAGGTGAAGCTCTCCGGCTTCGGCAACTTCGACCTGCGCGACAAGAACCAGCGTCCCGGCAGGAATCCCAAGACCGGCGAGGAGATCCCGATCACCGCGCGGCGGGTGGTCACCTTCCGTCCGGGACAAAAATTGAAGGCGCGGGTCGAAGCCTATGTTGGAGCCAAAGAATAACTCGCAGCTGCCGGCTATTCCCGGCAAGCGCTATTTCACCATCGGGGAGGTGAGCGAGCTCTGCGGCGTCAAGCCGCACGTGCTGCGCTATTGGGAGCAGGAATTCCCGCAGCTGAAGCCGGTGAAGCGCCGCGGCAACCGCCGCTACTATCAGCGCCAGGACGTCATCGTCATCCGCCAGATCAGAAGCCTGCTCTACGATCAGGGCTTCACCATCGGCGGCGCCCGCAACAAGCTGACCGGCGAGGAAGCGCGCATGGACGTGTCGCAGAGCCAGCAGATAGTGAAGCAGGTGAGGCTCGAGCTCGAGGAACTGCTGAAGGTGCTGCGGCGGTAGCCCGCGGCGGCATCCGGGCACCCTGGCCGGCCCGGGAGCCGGTACTCAGCGCTCCCGCAAAGCCGTCATTCGGCGTATCATGGCGCCTCGCGCGAGAGAACCCCGCTCGCGACCGTGGCAGGCCTTCAAGAACAATCCGTCGGAGCGTGGCGCAGTCTGGTAGCGCACTTGCATGGGGTGCAAGGGGTCCCGAGTTCAAATCTCGGCGCTCCGACCAATCTTTCAGAGCATCCCTTTTCGAGCTTATGGACACCTTCATGGACACC
>DASTAC010000011.1:0-69362 GCA_035713045.1 Steroidobacteraceae bacterium | reverse complement strand
CTGCGCTACCGCGACCGCTATCGGCGCCACGAAGGGCGCTGGCGCTTCGCCGAGCGGGTCCTCTCGTTCCTCTACTATCTTCCGGTCGAGGAATACGCTGAGGGTCTCGCGGGCCGCCTGCGCATGCGCGCCTACGGCGATCGGCGGCCGGCCGACTACCCGGAGAGCCTGCCGACCTGGAGGCGCTATCATCGCGAGGACTGAGGATTCGCGGCGCCGGGGCGGCGCTCGATGAGGTTGGTGCTGAGGCAGGTGAACACCGTCTCCTGCCTCTGGTTGAGCAAGGTGTATTCGAACACCACGACTCCGCGGCGAGGGTCCTTCTGCGACGGACGCTTGCTGACGCACCGCGCCAGCGCCCGCAATGAATCTCCGGGACGGACCGGGTGGGGAAAGCGCACCTCGTTCCAGGCGACACCGCATATCCAGGCGATGTCGCCGCAGATGCGGTGATCGAGTTGCCGCCAGACGGCCATGGTGAAGATGCCGGAAGCGACGAGGCCGCCGAAGATCGAGCCGGCGGCGGCCTGCGGGTCGGCATGGAAGTACTGCGGATCGTACCGGCGCGCGAACTCGAGCAGTTCGGGCTCGCTGACTTCCCGGGCCTGCGACTGCCGCTCCTCCCCCTCGATCAGGTCCTCGAAGTAGCGCATGTCGAAGCGATGTAGGCTGCGCCGCCCTTGCCGTTACTGCACCGTGAGCGCATTGTCGATCAGGATCTCGGCGCCGTTGACGAACCGCGACTCGTCCGAGGCGAGGTACACCACGAGATGCGCGACGTCCTCGGGCCTTCCGAGGCCCCAGGGCGCGGCCTTGTAATCCTGCATCTTCATGCCGAGGGCCGCATTGGCCTGCTCCACCATCGGGGTCTCGATGGCGCCGGCGTGTATGGAGTTGCAGCGGATGCCGTACTTGTTCATCTGGCAGTGCACCGCGATCGATTTCGTCATGGCGCGCACCGCGCCCTTGGCGGCGCCGTAGGCGAAGAACACCGGATAGCCGAGGTGCGAGGCGACGGACGACATGTTGATGATCGAGCCCCCGCCCGAGTCCCGCATGGCCGGGATCGCGGCCTTGCATCCGAGGAAAACCCCTTCGGACATGACTGCGTTGGCGAAGCGGAATTGCTCGAGGGTGGTCGTCTCGGGCGTCGCGATCACGACCACGCCGGCGTTGTTGACGAGAATGTTGAGCGCGCCGAAGCGGCGCATGCACTCTTGCGTCACCTCCCCCCAACGGCGCTCGTCGCGCACATCGTGGACCACGAAAGCGGCGCATCCGGGGCGCAGGCTGTTCAGCTCCGCGGCAACCTTCACCCCGGCGGCCTCGTTCACATCCGTGAGCAGCACGCGGGCGCCTTCCTCGACCATGGCCAGGGCGTCCGCACGGCCGAGGCCGGAGGCGGCGCCAGTGACGAGAGCGACTTTGTCGGCCAGTCGGTTCATGATTGACTAGAATCCGCAAGACCCGGATGGGTGTGAGGTGACGCTACCAGTCAGTTCATCCTGTTTCAATCAGCTTTGACTTTTTTTTGCACAGCGCGCATGCTGAAACAATTAGGGAAAACCCCGTGAGTACGCAACGCTCCTCGACACTCCCCAAGTCCTCCACTGAAGAAGCCGAAGAATCCGGGTGGCAGGCGCAGAAGAGCGCGAACACGCGAACCCAGATCACCGAGGCGGCGATCCGCTGCTTCGTGGAGTACGGCTATTCCCAGACCACGACCACGCTCATCGCGGAGAAGGCGGGCCTGTCGCGCGGGGCGATGCTGCATCACTTCCCCTCGAAGCTGGCCGTCGTCAGCGCCGCCGTGGAGCATCTTCACGCGAAGCGGCTGAAGGCGTTCCGCAAGGCCGTGATCAAGTCGGCGGCCGCCCGGGATCACCTGCGCACGAGCCTCGAGGCTTACTGGGCCCACGTCCGCCATCCGATGTTCGTGGCTTTCTTCGAGCTCGCCGTCGCGGCGCGCACGGATAAGGAGCTGGCGGCGATTCTGCGGCCCGCCCAGGAGGCCTTCGAGCGCGAATGGTACGATGCGGCCGTCGAAGTGTTTCCGGAGTGGAAGGGGCGTGGCGAGAAATTCGATCTCGCGCTCGACCTCGTGCATTACGTGCTCGAGGGCATGGCCGTCAGCTTTCTCACCCATAAGGAATCCGAGCGCGACAAGCGCGTGATCGAGTACCTCGACGAGAAGATCCACGAGCTCGCCGGCCTCGGCCCTCGATCCGCGAAGTCGTAGGAACCGTTGCACTCAGGCGAGTCTTCGGCAGGGGCCCGGAGCGCAACGTGCACCCGCAATCCCTGATCTACCCGCTGCAGTCTTCCCCCGCGGCCGGGGACGCACTCGAGGTCGTTCCCGGAGTGCTGTGGCTCAGAATGCCGCTGCCGATGCCGCCCGGCCATATCAATGTCTGGGCGCTGGACGACGGAGATACCTGGACGCTCGTCGATACGGGCATGCAGACACCCGAGACTGCGGCCGCGTGGCAGAGCGCCTTTTCCGGTCCGCTTCTTGGCCGACCGGTCGGACGCGTGATCTGCACGCACATGCACCCGGATCACATCGGCATGGCCGGATGGCTGACCCGCCGTTTCGATCGTCAGCTCTGGATCACGCGCCTCGAATACGTTACCTGCCGGATGCTCGTGGCGGACATGGGACGGGATCCGCCCGCCGATTCGGTGCGCTTCTACCGAGCAGCCGGGTGGGACGAGGATGCGATCGCGGATTTCAAGGCGCGCTTCGGCAGTTTCGGCAGGCACATCCATGCGCTACCGGACAGCTTCCGGCGCGTCACCGATGGGGATGAGATCGCGATCGGCGGCCGGATCTGGCGAGCCGTCATCGGACGTGGCCACTCTCCGGAGCATCTGTGCCTGCATTGCCCGGATCTCGGCCTCCTCATCTCAGGCGACCAGGTCCTCCCGCGCATCACCTCCAACGTGTCCGTCTACCCCACGGAGCCGGGAGCCGACCCGCTCGCCGACTGGCTCGCCTCCATCAGCGACATGAGTTGTCGCATTCCCGACGATGTTCTGGTGCTGCCCTCGCACAACGAGCCGTTCCGAGGGTTGCATGCGCGCCTTGGACAGCTCGGTGCCGGGCATGAGGAGATCCTGGGCCGCCTGCGAGATGCGCTCCGTGAGCCCAGGCGCGCGATCGATGTATTCGATGTTCTCTTCCGCCGACGTGTAGGCCTGAGCGTCCTCTCGCTCGCCACGGGCGAAGCGCTCGCTCACCTCAATTGCCTGATCTACCGGAAACTCGTGGCGCGCACGCTCGATGCGCAGGGGATTGCCTGGTATCGGAGCGCGTAAGCGTCAAAACCCTCTCTGTTGGATAGCGTGCGCCGCGCGCTCGAGCTCATCCTGGAAATCCGGATGGGCGATCGCTGCAAGGCGGCGGGCACGCTCGGCCAGCGATTGGCCTTTGAGCTCCGCGGCGCCGAATTCGGTGACGATGACATCGACGTCGCTGCGTGCCGTCGTGACGGGTCCGGAGAGCCGGGCGGTGATCCGGCTGACCTGGCCTCCCCGCGCCGTCGCCGGCAGCGCGATGATCGAGCGGCCTGCGGGCGAGCGCGCCCCGGCGCGCACGAAATCCACCTGGCCGCCCGTGGCCCCGAGGTACTGCGCTCCGCTTTGCTCCGCGTTCACCTGTCCGGTCAGGTCGACCTCGATCGCGGAGTTCACGGTCACGAGCTGCGGCAACCGCGAGAGCACCTGCTCCCCATGCGTGTAGGAGGAATTGCGCAGCCCAATCGCCGGGTTGCGATCGGCGAAGGCAAAGAGCCGTCGGGTGCCGTTCAGGGCGCCCGTGATGGAGATCCCGCGATCGATCGGTTTGCGAGCATTGGTGATGACGCCGGCCTCGATCAGATCGACCACGGTATCGCCGATCATGCCGGAATGGATGCCGAGATCGCGCCGGTCGCGCAGGAGCCGCAGGATCGCATCCGGCACCGCACCGATGCCTACCTGCAGCGTGGCGCCATCGCCGACGTATCCGGCAACGATCCGAGCGATCGCAAGGTCGGTGTCGCCGGGCTTCTGTGCCGGCAACTCGACGGGATTGCGATCCACGCGGATGGCGCAGTCGATGCGCGCGGCCGGCAACACCGCATCCCCCAGGGTGAACGGCACCTGCTCGTTCACCTCGGCGATGACGACCCTCGCCTTTTTCACGGCCACCCCGACGAAGTCGCCGATCAACCCGAAGCTGTGATCGCCATTCGCGTCCGGAGGACTGACTTGGACGAAGGCCACGTCGCAGCCGATGAGTCCCTGCTCGATCATCGGCCCCACCTGGCTCAAGTGACAGGGCACGATCGCGAGGCGGTGCGCCTGCGCAAGGTCGCGCAGCGATCCGATCGCCCCGATGCTGGAGACGGCGAGCTTCGGTGCGGCCGCGGCATCCAGCACTCCCGAGAAACTGGTGGCCGCGAACGCCGCCAGAGGACCAATGGTCTCGGCCTGCGCGATCAGCGTCTCGATGAGGCTCGTCGGCTCACCGCATGCATGACCCCAGACGATCCGGTCGCCGGGCCGCACGAACCGGCCGAGATCCAGGCGGAGCGCGTCTGTCGTGATCGTCATCGAGGGTGGAAGGGGAGAGCACGCCCTCAGTGCCAGCGCGCATCATAGCGTGTGTGCGGCCGGATGCCGCAGCAGCCCCCGACCGCTGCCGGCCGGGGGCTGCAAAGCTGCAAGGCGTCAGTGGTTCCCAATCGACCGACGGTCGACCCCGAATCATGAAACGGCACGAGCCGGTGCCCAGGCACAGGGACTGTGCCCCGCCGCCGCAGGTGGCGGAGCCTGGGGCAAAAAACCACGCTTTTTGCCCCAGGCACGCTGGGCGGGGCAGGGTGCGACGCATGCGTCGCACGGGTAGCCAGGATGGCTACCCCGGGCTTGCGCGCAGCAGGGACTGCGCAGCGCAATGCCCCGATCCAGCGATTCTTAATAGCGACGCGAGCCGCCGCCGCGGGGGCCGCCGCCGCCCGAGCGCTCGCGCTCCTGGGCCTCGTTCACCTTGAGGGACCGGCCCTCGAAGTCGGTGCCGTTCAGCCCCTGCATCGCGCGCGAGGCATCGGCGCTCGACATCTCGACGAAGCCGAAGCCGCGGGGACGGCCGGTGTCGCGATCCGAGATCAGGGAGACCTTTTCCACCGTTCCATACTTGGCGAACAGGGCTTGGACGGCCTCATCGGTCGCCGTGAAGGGAAGATTTCCAACGTATAGCTTGGTCACTGCAGAATTCTCACGATAGATATGAAGGGTGGGCAGGTATAACTGCCTCTTGGTTCGCGAAGCTTTGCGAGGGTGGCAGACAAGGCCGGGAATCACGCCGGAACGGCGCCTGAGGCCTAGACAGTCAAGCCGAAAAGATACGAGCCTCCTTTGATATTACAGGAATTCGCATGACGGCGCGGGACTTTCGCGGCCCGGCAGGCAATGGATATTGCCTTGCGATGACGTACCGGAAGGCGCAAGCTCGTGGCACGCGCTTCATGCCGACCGGTCGTCGCGGAACCTCCCGAGATCCGGTAACGCGTTCGGCTAGGCTACCGGGAACCTATGAACCTGACCCTATTCGATGCGTTCGCCCGCTATGGCGCCAAGCCGTCGAGCCGCCTCAGCAGCCTCTCCGCCCTGGCGGTCGACGGCGCCGTGGTGCTCAACTGCCTGCCTGCGCATTTCCGTCACCCCACCCGGGGCGTCCTGCGGTACGAGGCCACGCTCTCGATGGTGCAGGCTCAAGCCAAGGACCTCGGAGCGCTTGGCGAGCACCTCACGCATGCACGCGACAGCCGTCTGCCGGTACGGATGGTCGTCAAGGCGGCCGCGGCCGCTACGAGCAGCGGCAAAGCGGCCGGCTATCACGTGCGCCCGGATCTGCTCGGCAAGGTCGTGGAGTTCGACGGCGATCACTTCATCGTCGACTTCACGCGACCGGCGCCCGCCCCTGCCGCAGCCGCGGCTTCACGCCGCAAGTAAGCGCGATCAAATCAACGGCCGGCGCGCTCGCCGCCGCGCTTTCGGTTGTGGGCGGATTTCACGCGGGCGGCGATGTGCGCCAACGCGGCGGGCCCGATGTGGCCTCCCCTCGGCAGCGTGGCTTGATGGTGATTGCGCACTCGCCCTCGGTAGGCCCGTATCGCCTCGTCCCGGCGCGCCGGGGCATGCACCGGCAAGTGATCCGGCCCGGAATTCTCGGGCTCTCTCAGGGGCAGCGCCGTAAGAACGTCAGGGGCAGCGGCCACCCGCGGTGACAGCGGCCGTCCGAGCTCGAAGAGCCTGTGTAACCTGGACTGCACGGAGAAGCTTGATCCAGGCCGACATCAGAGACCGCAAGGATCGAGCCCGTGCAGTCGCGAAGGCTGGCGCGCGCGGCCGGGCCGCACTCCCGCTGCATTTTACCGGTGACTTACCGGTGACGGTCTACGCGATCCGCGTCATCACACGCTTGCGAAACGCGGCCGCAGACTCTCCCGCCAGCTTGCGGAAAAATCGCGAGAAATACGCGGGGTCGCTGAAGCCCAGAAAGTAGGCCGTCTCGGCAACCGTCATGTTGGTGTAGGTGAGCGTCCGCTTTGCCTCGAGCAGCACCCGCTCCTCCAGCACCCGGACGGGCGGCTTCCCGGCCACCTCGAGACAGGCGGCCCGCAGCTGCGCCGGCGTGACGTTGAGCGCCTTCGCGTACTGCGAGATCGTCAGACCCAGCCGCAGATGCCCCTCGATCTTCTCCCGGAAGCGCGCCACGAGGGCGGCCCGTGCGTTTCCCGGCGCCGACATCGCGATCTCGGGCGGCTGCAATACCCGAATGGCGCTGACCAGCACCGTAGTGAGCCGCGCGGTAACCGCTGCGCTGCCGGCGGGAGCCCGCCAGGTGAGCTCGCGTCTGAGCCGCGGCAACGCGTCCGCGAGATCCTGCTCCTCGTTGGGATCGCCCGCGAGCGAGACGCAATGTGCGCTCATGAAGAGCGATCGAAACGCCGGCTCGTGCCGTGCAAGCTCGCCGAAGAGGGTCTCGGCGAACGTCACCACGTACCCTTCGGTCTCAGGAAGGAATGCGAAACCGTGGACCACTCCGGCAGGTACCGTGAGCAGCGCGGGAGCCTCGAACGGCTGCCGCTGGGTCTCGGCCTCCATCTCGCCGCCGCCGCTGAAAACGACCAGCGCCTGGTGCAGCCCCCGGTGGCCATGCGGGCGGATGCGCCAGTCATGGAGTCTGCTGCGGTCGGCGATGGTCTCCACGTGCACGAACCACTCATCGGGGTCACGTGGCGGCTCGCCGTACAGAAAGAAGCGCGGAACCGGGGAACGGGAGGCGTTCGTTTGCACAAAAGTCCAATCCGGGAGAGGTTGCATCCATCGCTGCGGCCGAGTCCGAGACGTATTTTAGCCGACCATGCGCGTACAGGTCGTCATCGTCGGAGCGGGCCCCGCCGGCCTCCTGCTCGGTCAGCTGCTGCTCGCGGAGGGAATCTCCAACTTGCTCCTCGAGCGGCAGACGCCGGAGCATGTGCTCGGCCGGATCCGGGCCGGAATCATCGAGACCGGAACCGTCGAGCTGCTGAATGCCGCCGGCGCAGGCGAAAGGTTGCGGCAAGAATCGCTCATCCACGATGGGATCGAGATCGCGTTCGCGGGCACCCGACACCGGGTTAGTTTCCGCGAGCTGATCGGACGCAGTGTGGTGGTCTATGGCCAGACGGAGATCACGCGCGACCTGATGGCAGCCCGGGAAGCCGCCGGCGGCGACACTGTCTACTGCGCGCAGGACGTAAGGCTTCATGGCATCGACAGCCCACAGCCCCGCGTGACCTATCGACAGCAAAACATCGAGCGCAGCATCGACTGTGACTTCATCGCCGGCTGCGACGGCTATCACGGGGTGAGCCGTACCAGCATTCCGCCAGGCGCTCTCACGTGTTATGAGCGCACATACCCATTCGGGTGGCTTGGAATCATGGTCGACGAGCCGCCGGTATCGGATGAGCTGATCTACGTCAGCCATGACCGCGGCTTTGCGCTCTGCTCGATGCGATCCCGGGCGCGCAGCCGCCTCTATCTCCAGTGCAGCCTCGAGGACCGGCTGGAGGACTGGCCGGACGAGCGCTTCTACGAAGAGCTGGCACGCCGGCTGGATCCGGCAGCGGCAGCGCGCCTGCGGCCCGGAAAATCGATCGAGAAGAGTATCGCGCCGCTGCGCAGCTTCGTGGCGGAGCCCATGCGCCACGGGCGGCTGTTCCTGGCCGGAGATGCCGCGCACATCGTGCCGCCGACCGGAGCCAAAGGGCTCAATCTCGCGGCGAGCGACGTGCATTACCTGTGGCAGGCCCTGACGGCCCACTACCGCCTGGACTCCGACACGGCGCTGGAGGATTACTCCCGCCGTGCGCTGGCGCGCGTCTGGAAGGCGGAGCGCTTCTCCTGGTGGATGACCTCGCTCCTGCACCGATTCCCCGAGAGCAGCGGCTTCGACCGGCGGATCCAGGAGGCGGAGCTGGATTACCTGCTCTCGTCGAAAGCGGCGCTCGCCTCGCTGGCGGAGAATTACGTCGGGCTCCGCCTATAGGCTTCACCTCGGGCCCCGCTTCCGCCTTCGCGCCGGCCTCGCTCAGATACCGCTCTGGCGAGTGCGCCAGCCCGCGTGGTATCCCTCGCGGGCGTCGCGGGCGTAGGGCACGGGGGACACTCTCACGCGGACCTCGACCTGCCTGTGACGCTCCACCGTGGTCTTGCGTGTTCCTCCGCTCTCCTCGCCCCAGAGCAGCGTGAGCTCATCGCCGACATCGACGCCGGGGTCCACCACGCCGAGCGACAGGGCGGTGCGCTCGTTGAAGCTGTAACCGCCGAACATGGAATAGCCGACGATTTTTCCGTCCTTCATGACGGCATCGTAGGAAGCGGTGGCGTAATTGGCGATGGGCAGGTCGAAGAACTTGCAGCATTCCTCGCCCGGCTTGAAGAGCGATGCGTAGATCATCGCCATGTCCTCGCCGTTCCAGGCGAACGTCACCTTCTTGCGCTGTGGCTCCTTCGCGAGCTTCTCGAGAGCCTCGCGCCCGACGAACTCGTGGTCGAGCTTCACGAACGGACCGTACCCCAACGCATGAGGCGTGAGGTAGTAATCCTCGATGTCGTCGGACACGAAGCTGCCGCCGATCGAGCCGGTGGCTTCGTACCCCGTCGCCGGCAGCCACTCGCGGTACGGCCTCATCTTCTCGCCCGTATAGACGGCCGGCAGCGGCGAGGGAATCCAGCCCGACTCGAGCGTGTTGCTCGCATACGCGCGCGAGCCCACCTGCACGAGACCGAGCTCCCCGCCCGCCTCCATCACGGCGTCGCGGACCTGGTCATACTCCGCATAGGGTCCCCAGATCTCGAGTCCCGGCGCTCCGGACATGCCGTGGCGCAGCGCCCGCACCTTGCGGCCCTTGATGTTGATGCCGTCGATGGTAAAGAACTTGATGTCCGGCAGCTTCGCCCCGTTGAGCTTCTCCAGAACCTTCCAGGCATTCGGGCCCTGGATCTGGAATCGATAGTGGCGGCGCGAGACCGCTTTCCCGCGCGGATGCGAGGGCGAGCGGTCGTCACGGATGTAATCGACCTTCCAGCCGCCCGTCTGGCAATGGAACTCGATCCAGTTGACCGTGGGCGCGCGGCCCACGAAGAGCAGCTCGTTCTCCGCCAGGTAGAAGAGAATTCCGTCGCCGATGACGTACCCGTCGTACGACAGCGGCACCATCTGCTTCGCCTTGTTCGGAGTGAAATTGGCGAAGCTGTTGATGGTGAGATGGGACATGAACTTCAGCGCATCCGGTCCCTTGACCGTCATCTCCGCCATGTGGTGCGTCTGGTCGAAGAGCACCGCCGACTCGCGCCAGGCGCGCTGCTCGTCGCGCCAGTTGGAGAACTCGCTCGGTACGACGGGGTAGACGTACGCCCCGAGCTGCGAATTGCGCAGCAGATTGACTGGACTGCCGGCAGCGCCCAGGAGCTGCTCCAGGCTGGTATGGTTCATCGAGTGACCCTTGCATGCGAGTGGCGGCCAGACGGTAGCCGCTGCCGGACGCTCCATACGACCCGCAGTGAACAGAAACTCGCCCATCGGCGCTTGTGTCGGAGAACCGCCGACATTACGTTCATGCGCGGTCCGTCCACCTGGAGGGTACCCGGCCGGTGGCCGTGTGCCCGCGACACATCGGAGTCCACTCATGAGCGCCGTTCCCGCACCGAATGCGATTCCCGAGCAGCCCACCCTCTCCAGCGCCCTCACCGAGCTGCTGAAGCGCAAGCCGCGACTGCTGGTGAACGGCGAGTGGATCGAAGCGCACGGCAAGGGCCGCATACCGGTCATCGACCCCGCCACGGAGCGACAGATCGCGGAAGTCGCCGATGCCGACGCCGAGGATGTGGATCGCGCCGTCCGCGCGGCGCGGGCGGCATTCGAGAGCGGTCCGTGGCCCGAAATGCTGCCGGATGAGCGCGAGCGGCTGATGTGGCGGCTGGCGGACCTGATGGAGCGCCACGCCGCGGAGCTCGCCGAGCTCGAGAGCCTGGACAACGGCAAGCCCATCGCGATGGCCCGCATGATCGACGTGCCCGGTGCGATCTCGCATCTGCGCTACATGGCCGGCTGGGCGAGCAAGCTCGATGGCTCGACGTTCAACACGTCGCTGCGCGCCGCCCCCGGCACGAAGTTCCACACCTACACGGTGCGCGAGCCGGTGGGCGTGGTCGCGCAGATCATCCCGTGGAATTTCCCCCTCCTCATGGCGACTCTCAAGCTCGCGCCGGTGCTGGCTACGGGCTGCACCAGCGTGCTCAAGCCCGCGGAACAGACCTCGCTCAGCGCACTGCGTCTCGGCGAGCTGATTCTCGAGGCGGGATTCCCCCCGGGCGTGGTGAACATCCTGACCGGACTCGGGGAGACGACCGGCGCCGCCCTGGTGGCGCATCCCGGCATCGACAAGATCGCCTTCACCGGCTCGACCGAGGTGGGCAAGCTCATCAACATCGCGGCCACCGCGACGCTGAAGCGCGTCTCGCTCGAGCTCGGCGGCAAATCCCCGGTGATCGTATTGCCGGATGTCGATCCGCAGAGCGTCGCCGCGGGCGCCGCCCAGGCGGTGTTCTTCAACTCCGGACAGGTATGCGTGGCCGGCTCGCGCCTCTTCGTGCAGCGAAAGATATTCGACGAGGTCGTCGAGGGCGTGAGCGAAGCCTCGCGCTCCATACGTCTGGGACCGGGGCTCGACGAGCGCACCCAGATGGGCCCGTTGGTCTCACAGGAGCAGCGCGACCGGGTACTGGGCTACCTGCAGTCCGGACGCAGACAGGGCGCGACCATCGCAGCCGGAGGGGATGCGCCCGCGCAAAAGGGCTATTACGTCAATCCGACAGTGATCGTGGACGTCAAGCCCGACATGAAGATCGTGCGCGAGGAGATCTTCGGTCCCGTCGTGGTCGCACAGCGTTTCGACGATCTCAACGAGGTCGCTGCCTGGGCCAACGATACTCCCTACGGCCTGGCCGCCAGCATCTGGTCGAACGACCTGCGGGCCGTGCAGCGCCTGGTGCCGAACATCAAGGCCGGCACGGTCTGGGTGAACTGCCATGCCATGATCGACGCAGGCATGCCCTTCGGCGGCTACAAGCAATCCGGATTCGGGCGCGAGCAGGGCCGGGCCGGCATCGAGATGTACACCGAGCTCAAGTCGGTGTGCATGGCCATCTAGCGGGCGCCGGAGATATTCGCATCATGACGACACCCCCGGAGCGCGCACGCCGCTGCGCGCTGATTCGCCAGCCCGACGGCACCTATCGCCTGACCTTCGAGCAGGTGCCGGTCCCCGCGCCCGCCGAGCGCGACGTGCTGGTGCGCGTGCGCGCCGCCTCGCTCAACCGCCGCGACGTCTACGTGTTGAAGGGGCAGTACCCCATGCCACCCCGGCCTACGCTGGTGCCGCTCTCGGATGGAGCTGGCGAGGTCATCTCGGTCGGCACTGCCGTGAGGCGCTTCAAGCCCGGAGACCGGGTCGCCGCCCTCTTCTTCCAGCGCTGGATCCACGGGCGGCCGGATGCCGAAACCCCCGCATCCGCCCTCGGCGGACAGCTCGACGGCATGTTGTCGGAGTACGTCTGTCTGTCGGAAGAGGGCCTGGTCAGGGTTCCGCAGGGCTATTCGTACGAGGAGGCGGCGACTCTGCCCTGCGCGGCCGTCACCGCCTGGAATGGCCTCGTCACCCGCGGTCGCATGCAGGCGGGGGACAATGTCCTGCTCCTCGGCACCGGGGGCGTATCGATCTTCGGGCTGCAGTTCGCCGCCGCGGCCGGCGCGCGTCCCATCGTCACCAGCTCGAGCGACGAAAAGCTGGCGCGCGCGGCAGCGCTGGGCGCGGCCGTCACCCTCAATTACGCCCGGACCCCGGAGTGGGGCGGCGCGGTGCGCGCGGCCACTGCAGGCGTGGGCGCGCATCAGGTGCTGGAGGTCGGGGGAGCCGGCACTCTACCCCAATCGCTCGCCAGCCTCGCCCCCGGGGGCCATATCGCGCTCATCGGCGGGCTGTCCGGATTCGGCGGCGACATTCCCGCCATGGCCCTCCTGCATGCCAACGCCACGGTCAGCGGTATCTACGTCGGCTCGCGCGCGAACTTCGAGGCGATGACCGCCTTCATCGAGCAGCACCGCATCCGGCCGGTGATCGATCGGGTGTTCGATCTCGATGACGCCGCGGACGCGTACCGGCGGATCGATGCGGGAGAGCACCTCGGCAAGGTGGTGATCAGGCTGTAGCTCAGGGCAGCTTGCCGGCGATCTCGACGATCAGCTCCCGGAGCCACGCATGCGCCGGATCGGGATCGTGCCGGTTGTGCCAGAGGAGCAGCTCGTGTTGCACGGGCGTCGGGAAGGGAGTCGGGAACGTCTTCAGCGGTGAGACCGCGGGCGCCATCCTCAGCACTCTCTCGGGCATCGTCGCCACGTAGGAGGTGCCTGCCAGCACCAGCGGCAGGTGCAACAGGCTGGGCACGGCCAGCTGCACGCTCAGATCGATGTCAAAGAGTCTCCGGACCAGCTCCTCGGTGCTGACCGAGTATGCGCTGGGCGCGCCAAAGGCGTGCGGCAGCGAGAAGAACTGCTCCGCCGTGAGGCTGTCGCCGACGGTGGGATGGTTCGCATCGACGGCGCAGATCCAGCGTACCGGCCGCAGCCTGATCATGCGCAGCGAGTGCGGCCATGCCCGGGTCGCGTACAGGCGCAGGCTCTCCAGGGAGACGCACAGATCCGCCTCGCCGTACTCGAGCCGGGTCAGCATGCTCTCCGAGATGAGCTGCACCCGGCAGGAGACGCCGGGCGCCTCCAACGCGAGGCGCTTGACCAGGGCCGGCAGCAGGTCCGGCAGCGCCTCCTCCGAGATGATGATGGTGAACTCGCGCCGCGCGGTGGCCGGATCGAATTCGGGCTGCGTGCCGAGCGTCGCCTGGATCCGCAGCAGCGCCTCCCGGACCGGCTCGACGAGCGACTGTCCGCGCGGCGTCAGCTCCAGATTGCGTCCGACGCGCACCAGCAGTGGATCGTTGAAATACTCGCGCAGCTTGTGCAGCGCTGCGCTCATCGCCGGCTGCGACACGTACAGCCTGTCCGCCGCGCGGCTGATGTTTTTCTCGTGCAGCAGCGCGTCGAGGGAGATCAGCAGATTCAGGTCGAAACGCCGCAGCTCGAGCACGCAGCATTATATGTGCAACGGGACGCCCGCCGTACAGCGGACAGGATCGGGACGGCGCATCCGGGCACGATACTCGCGGGGCGTCACCCCGAAATGGGTCCTGAACACACGTCCAAAATGGGTAGCGCTGTTGAACCCATGGTCGAAAGCGATCGCAGTCACTGTCCTGCCCCGCTGACTGTCGGCGAGCAGCGCCTGCGATGAGGCCTCCAGCCGCCGCATCAGGATGTAACGCGCCACCGTCTCCTCCCCGTCCGAGAAGAGGTAATGCAGGTAACGGGTGGTGATCCTGCAGGCCCGGGCGATCTGAGCGGGCGCCAGTTCCGGATCGTACAGGTGCGCATGGATGTAGTTGATGATGCGGATCCGGTGCGCCGTTCCCCGGGACGAGCGCTCGGCATGGGTCCTCGGCACCTGGGCATACGCGGCACCCAGGATGTCGAGGACGGCGGCCGCGATCTGCTCGGCCGAGTCCCCCGCGAGCGCATGGCGGCACTGGAGCCAGTAATGGCGCAGGAAGGTGGACATCAGTCCGCTCACGCCGGCCGCCGCGCGCATCGGCGTGGCCGCCAGAGACTCGGGGCAGGCGACGTGGCGGCGAAGCTTGACGGTGGGGACTCCGACCACGAGCATCCGGCTGCCGCTCGGGCAGCTGATCTCGTAGTGGCGGCCTCCATCGCACAGGGTGAAGTCGCCAGCGCGCAGCAGGGCCTCGCGCCCGTCCTGGCGGAGAATGCCCTCCCCTTCGAGCTGCACGTGGACGAAGAACCGCGGCGGGTGCATGCGGGCCCCCGAGGTCCGCACGAGCCTCGCCTGCGCATCCGAATCGACTTCCGTCGCCAGGATCTCGCCGAGCTCGGTCCAGGCAACGGCGCCCCTGGAAGCGCTCTGCGGGTGCGACGCGCCGTGATCCGGCAGACCGCGGCAGGGATCGGGCCCGGCAGCGGCGGACGACTCGCTGTAGATCATGATCTCCCCCTCGCAGCCGCGACCCCTCGCGGATGGCGGCTTTTTTATACGGAGCCGCTACCGCCCGAACAAGCCGGCCACGGTTATAGGTGGTATCGCCGGGACCCCTCCTCCGGGGAGGTGCCGGCGCCGCGCCGGGCTTTCACCGACGGCCTCGTGCCGTTTCACCTTGGGTGGAATGCGCCAGCCGGTTTGGCGGTACATCATGCGGGTCCGAAGACCTGGCAGTGAATGACCCGGAGCCCAGAAGATGAAGCAGGAAAATCTCGAGCAGTTGCTGCGCCGCACCGGCAATCCGGTGCACTTGCTGCGCCATTCGCAGATCGGCGCCTACGTCTACCCGGTGGTGCCCTACGAATTCAGCAACTGGCGCAGCGAGCAGGTGGCCTGGCAGAAAACGGCGGTGCTCTACGATCAGTCACACCACATGGCGGAGATCACCGTCAAGGGGCCCGACGCGGTGCGGATGCTCTCGCATCTGACCATCAACAGCTTCAACGGCTTCGTCCCGAACAAGGCCAAGCAGATGGTCCCCTGCAGCCATGACGGCTACGTCATCGGCGATGGGATCCTCTTCCACCTGGAGAAGGACGAGCTGCTCTTCGTCGGGCGCGCTCCCACGGTGAACTGGATCCAGTTCCACGCCGAGACCGGCGGCTACCAGGTCGAGGCGATCCGCGACGATCGATCGCCCTCCTACCCCCGGGGCAAGCCGGTTCATCGGCGGCATTACCGCTTTCAGATCCAGGGCCCGAACGCCATGCAGGTCCTGACGAAGCTGAACGGGGGGCCTCTGCCTGAGGTCAAGTTCTTCCAGATGGGCACCATCGACATCAAGGGCCGCAAGGTGCGATGCCTGCGCCACGGCATGGCCGGAGAGCCGGGACTGGAGATCTGGGGTCCGTATGCGGAATACGATGAGATCCGCGAGGCTGTCGTCGAGGCCGGCAGGGATTTCGGGCTGAAGGAGGTCGGCGCCCGCGCCTACTCCAGCAACACCCTCGAGTCGGGCTGGATCCCCTCGCCGCTGCCGGCGGTGTACACCGGGGAGGAAATGCGCCCCTACCGCGAGTGGCTGCCGGCCGCCGGATACGAGGGATCGGGCTCGATCGGCGGCAGCTTCGTGTCGGAGAACATCGAGGACTACTATCTCACCCCTTACGCGCTCGGCTACGGGCCCTTCATCAAGTTCGACCACGATTTCATCGGCGCCGAGGCGCTGAAGCGCCACGGCACCGAGCCGCAGCGCCGGAAGGTGACCTTCGCCTGGAACCCCGCGGACTTCATCAAGATCTACGCCTCGCTCCTCGACCCCGAGGGGGAGAACTACAAGTACTTCGACTTCCCCAACTGCAACTACTCCTCCGCCTCCTACGACAGAGTCATGTCGGGCGGCCGCACGGTGGGGTTGTCGATGTTCGGTGGCTACAGCTACAACGAGCGCACGGTGCTCTCCCTGGGCGTGGTGGATCCCGAGGTGCAGATCGGAGACGTCCTCACCCTGGTGTGGGGCGAAGAGAACGGGGGCACGAGCAAGCCCACGGTCGAGCCGCACAAGCAGCTCGAGGTCAGGGTCCGGGTCGCGCCGGCGCCCTACTCCAGGGGTGCCCGCGAGAGCTATCACTCGGGGTGGCGGACCCGCCAGACCTAGGGGCGACGCCGCAGCTCAGGCCAGCCAGCCCTGAAGCGCCGCAGTCACTGCCTGCGGCCGCTCCAGGGTCGCCATGTGGCCGCTGTCCTCGATCACCGCGAGCTGAGCGCCGGCGATCATGCTCGCCATCTCTTCGTGGCGCCGCAGCGGGCTCCAGCGGTCCTGCCGGCCGCAAACGACCAGCGCCGGGCACCGGATCGCGCGCAGCACCTCCTCGGCCGAAGGCCGATCGAGCAGCGCCCGGATCTGCGCGGCGAAGATCCCGGGCGTCTTGCGCTCGATCATCTCCAGGATGGCCTGCAGCAGCGCCCGATCCTGCAGTCGCTCGGGATGGACCATGCCCTGCACCCACTCCCGCCCCATCGCCCGCATGCCCTGGGCGAGTGCGATATCGAGGAGACGGTAACGGGCCCGGGCCTCCGCCTCGCCGGCTTCGCCTTCGGGCCTCGCCTGATAGCCGGTATCGAGCAGAGCGATTGCGGCGATGCGCTGCGGCGCGGCACGCATGACCTCCAGCGCGACGCGGCCTCCCATGGAATGCCCCACCAGCGAGAAGCGCGGCGGAGCCGCGCAGAGCGCCGCTTGCGCCATCGCCGTGACGGAATCGGCGACACCGTAATCCGCGACGAGGCAGCCGTACCGGCCCGACAATGCGCTGATCTGCGGCTCCCAGACCGCACGATCGCACAACAGCCCCGGCAGAAACAGCACGGTGTCGCGGCTCACGCGGCTCAGCCCTCGCGCCGGGGAAAGTCCTGCTGGGTCGCCGCGTACTCGACGAAGAAATCGAGCGCGCGCGGATCGGCCATGGCGCTGACGTTGGCGGCTTTCTCCGGCGGCGTGCCGAGGAGGATGCGCCGCACCGGCACCTCCATCTTCTTGCCGGTGAGCGTCATGGGAATCGCCGGCACCGGGATGATCGCATCGGGGACGTGTCGCGCGGTGTACTCCCGGCGCAGCGTAGCGCGGATCTTCTCCGCCACCGGCTGCAGCGAGACATCCGGCGCCAGCTTCACGAACAGCGGCATGAAGAATCCGCCGTCCGGCAGGTCGAGATTGACGATCAGGCTGTCCTCGACCTCGGGCAGCGCGGCGAGGGCCCGGTAGATCTCCGCCGTGCCGATGCGCACTCCATAGCGGTTCAGGGTCGCATCGGACCGCCCCAGCACGAAACATCCGCCGCGCGCATTGATGCGGAAGAAATCCCCATGCCGCCACACGCCCGGAAACTCCTCGAAGTAGCTTTCCCGGTAGCGGCGGCCGTCGGGATCGTTCCAGAACCTGACGGGCATGGACGGCATCGGCTCCGTGATTACGAGCTCGCCGACTTCGTCGACAACGCTCTCGCCCCGCGCGTTGAATGCCTTGGCCGCGACGCCGAGCGATGGCGCCTGGATCTCCCCGGCGTACACCGGGAGGGTCGGCACACCGCCGACGAACCCGGTGCAGCAGTCGGTGCCGCCGCTGCCATTGGCCACCCACAAGTCGGCCTTGACGCTCGAGTAGAACCAGGCCATGCAGCCGGGAGTGGCCGGCGAGCCCGCGAGCGAGATGCTCCTGAGGTGCGACAGGTCATAGCGCTCCCTCGGCACGACGCCTGAGCGCGCCATTTGCTCGACGTAGGTCGGACTGGCGCCGAGCATGGTGGCGTCCGCATCCCGGGCGAGCTTCCACAGAATGTCAGGAAACGGGTACGCGGGACTACCGTCGTAGAGCACGGGGATTGCGCCAGTGGCCAGGGTGCTGGCGAGGAAGTTCCACAGCATCCAGCCCGTGGTGGTGAAGAACAACAGCCGCTCGCCCGGGTGCAGATCGAAGTGAAACAGCGCGTTCTTCTGCGTCTCGAGGAGGATGCCGCCGTGGCCGTGGACGATCGCCTTGGGCAGCCCGGTGGTGCCCGAGGAGAAAAGCGTCCACAACGGATGATCGAACGGCACCTGCTCGAAGCGAAACCCTTCCGGATCGATGGCGGGGTGATCGAGCACCTGCGACCACCGCAGCGTATCCGCCCGCGGGGGCGGCGCCTCAGGGTCCAGGTGGGGCAGGAAGATCACCTCACGGAGCGTCGGCAGCCCAGCCAGGATCCGCTCGAGCTCCGCCCGACGGTCGAAACGCTTGCCGCCGTACTGATAGCCATCGATGCAGAAGAGCACCTTCGGCGACAGCTGCGCGAACCGGTCGAGCACGCCGCGCTCGCCGAAATCCGGCGAGCAGCACGCCCAGATGGCCCCGATCGCGGTGGTGGCGAGCATGGCCACCATCGTCTGCGGAATGTTGGGCATCCAGGCGACCACCCGATCGCCCGGCTGCACCCCGAGCGCCCGCAGGCGCGTGGCGAGAATGCGCACCTGGGCCGCGAGCTCAGGCCAGCCCAGCGCCTCGAGCGGCCGGCTCTCGCTGGCATGCAGCAGGGCGATACCGCCTGCACGCTCCCGGCGCAGCACGTTCTGCGCGTAGTTCAGACGCGCGCCCGGGAACCACTCCGCCCCGGGCATGGCACGGCGGCCGAGCACGCGGGTGTATGGAACGGAGGCCTCAACCCCGAGGAACCGCCACAAGGCGCCCCAGAACGCCTCGAGATCTCCCACCGACCAGCGCCACAGCTCGGTGTAACTCCCGAACGAGAGCCCGTGCTCGCGCTGAAGCCAGCGGATGAACGCCGTCACGTTGGCGTGCTCCACCCGCCTGGCGTCCGGCGTCCAGAGAAGCTCCCCCTCTCTCATCGACCTTCATACCTCTGAAAAACAAAGGGTCGCCCGACCATCGATCGGGCGACCCGAAGGGTTTCGTGCGCGACCCTATTCGCCCATGCGCACCCGCAGCGTAACGTACCACTCCCGCGGGGGGTTGTAATACGCGTCGATGAAGCCCGCGGCGTAGTTCGGCTGACCGGAGGTGATATAGCGGTCGTTGGTGAGGTTGGTCCCGCCCACCGCGACATCGTACTGCCCGGAGGGCGACACATAATGAAGCGATGCATCGAGAACGCGCGTGACCGGACGCCACATCTGCGGAGTGTTCAGCGAGTCGTTGAACATGGGCGTGATGTAGCTGAACACCGGGATGAAGCGAATCTCAGCCTGGCTCGCCATCACGTACGTATAGATCGGATCGAAGGTGAACTTCCACCGCGGCGTCTTCGGCAGCTTGGCCTGCAGCGGCGAGCCGCCCAAGCTGATGGTGCAACCGGCCGTCTGCCCGCCCGGGCACACGGTGGTTCCGTCCGGCAACGCATACTCCGGCAGATTCGCCGCCGGGTTCACGTAGGTGTAATAGGCGTCCAGGTACGCTGCCGAGCCATTCAGCTCCAGGCCCGTATTCGCCACCAGGGACTCCGCCTGCAGCTCCCATCCCAGAATCTTGGCGTTGCCGGCATTGACGAGCGTCGGCGATGCGCCATGCTGCACGTTGAGCTGGATGGCATCGTAGTTGGTGTCGAACACATCGGTGTCGACGATC
Organism: Steroidobacteraceae bacterium; assembly: GCA_035713045.1. GTDB lineage: Bacteria > Pseudomonadota > Gammaproteobacteria > Steroidobacterales > Steroidobacteraceae > 13-2-20CM-66-19. The sequence goes on along the minus strand of DASTAC010000011.1, from coordinate 49,547 downwards.
AGATGCCGGTTGAACCAGGAGGACTTCAGTCCCAGCTCCCAGGCCTTGGACGTCTCGGGGCCGTATTCGGCCGCCTTGGGCGAGGTCTCCGGACCCGAGACGCGCGTGGTCCAGCCTCCGGCCATGAAGCCCTTGCTCCAGCTCACATACGCCATGACGTTGTCGTTGAAGTGATACTGGACTCCGCCGGTCGGATCGAAGATGTGCCACTGCTGACTGTCGGAAGTGCCCGGAAAGTAGTGCTGGAAGGGCAGTCCGGTGACGACGGGATAGAGGGCCGATCCGAGCGGGAAGGAATTGAGGTCGCTCTGCCCGGGCAGGAAGTACGCCTGCGCATCCGTATAGCGGCCACCGAGCGTGAACCCCCAATGCGACGTCGGATTGTAGTCCGCATGGAAGTACGCCGCGTAATTCACGTTCTCCGCGTCGTTCGCGACGTCATACACCTCCAGAATTCCCTCGAAAGGCACATAGTCGTGCACGTAGCCGGCTTCCTTGAAGTAATAGAGGCCGGCGACGTAGTTGAGCTTGCTGTGCAGCGCCTTGCCGAGGAGCTGGAACTCCTGCGACACCTGCCACTGGTGCTGGGCGTCGACTACCTGGAACATCGTCTCGGGTGTGCCGTCGAGCTCGGTGCCGATGCGCCAGCGCAGCTGACGGTAGCCCGTGATCGACTTCAGGTGCAGGTCGTCATTGATGTCGTAGTCGCCGGTCGCCGAGAACCCGAACACGTCGTTGCGGGCGAAGTCGGGACCGACGCCGTACGTCGTGTCGATGTTGCCGGTATTGTTGGCGGCGCTGCTGAGATAGATGCGCGGGGTGCTCGAGCCCAGATAGGGCGTGCCGGGGTGATCGTTGATGTTGAAGGGTCCCGGCGGCCCGCCGACGTAGCCGGCCCCGAGGAGCGGCGCGCCGCCGATCGACAGCCCCGGCACGTGCGCGCGTGGCTGCGAGCAGACGCCCCCGAACAGCCCGTTCGGCGGCGAGCCGACCGGGAAGATCGGGCCGACGCCCGGAACGGTCGTCGCCGCCGCGATCGCGCCAGGAAGCGTGGCCGCATTGTTGCCGATGCAGAGATTGTAGAGCGTCGAGAACGTCGACGAGAGCAGGTTGCCGGCGAAAGTCCCCACCACGACATTGGCCATCGCGGTCTGGTTCTCGTGCGTCCAGTCGCCCGTGAAGGTGAACTTGAGCTTGTCGCTGGCAAGCCACAACACCTTGGAGCGCATCATCGTGATACCGGTGCCGCCGTAGTTGCTTCCGGTCTGGTAGCCGGACTCGGGATAGGCGGTCGGCGGGTCGACCACGAAGGGTGTCTGGCCGTAAGGCGAGCTGGTCGGGTACGGAATGACCTGCTGCCAGCCGTTCTGGTTCTGAGTTCCGAACGTGACACTGGAGAGAAGCTTGTCGTGGATGATGGGGATGTCGGCGGTGAAGGCCACATCGCGCCGGTCATAACTGCCGCCAGTGGCCTCGGCAATGAACCGCGGCTTCTCGCCGGGGGTATGAGTGATGATGCTGATGGCGCCGGCGATGGTGTTGGCGCCGAACAGGGTTCCCTGCGGACCCTTTTCGATCTCGACGCGGTCGACATCGAGGAGGTTGACGTTCGCGCCCACGGTGCGGGCCAGATAGACGCCATCGAGGTATACACCGACGGCGGGATTGACGTTGATCGCGAAGTCGCTCTGGCCGATGCCGCGGATGGACGCCGAGAGCACCGAGTTGTCGCCCGAGAACGGCGCTCCGCCATCCATCTGCACGCCCGGAGTCTGTGCGGACAGCGCGGCGAGGCTGGTCACGCCCTGCTGCTGCAGCTGCTGGCTGGTGAAGGCGGAAATCGCGATCGGCACCGTCTGGATGTTCTGGCGGCGCTTCTGCGCGGTGACCACGACTTCCTGCAGCTGCGGACCGGTCTGCGACCCCGCCTGCCGCTCCGGTTGCGGTCCCGTCGATTGTGCCTGCTGCGCAACACCGGTGCCCCAGGCGAGTGACAGCCCCAAGGCGCACAGGCCGAGCGCTCGGGCCGTCTTCGGCTGCGTACGTTGCTTCGAATTCATGGACGTGATCACCCCCTTCTGCCCCTGTGGACAAGCGTAGCGCGCGGGCCACGGCGGCGACCCAGATCAGAGCGCAAGAGTTATGAACCTACAGCGCAAGGGTGCTGTGCCGCCGCCCGCATGCCCCCCGGAACCGGCGGCCGTTGCACTCGCGGCCGCCACGAGGCAGCATTCGGCGAGGTAGCCTGCGCAGCCCGCCATGGGATATCGACTGCAACCCCCCCCGCCCCGCCACTGGTCGACCGACGAAGCCGCGGACCAGCCCTTTGCGTACTGGGTGGACACGGTGTGCAACCGCTTCCTGGAGCTCGAGATCGATTCGCCCGTGCGCGATGGCTTTCACGCGCGCCTGGATCAGACGGAGCTCGGACCCGCGACCGCCAACTGGCTGTGTGCCGACGCCCAGCGCGTGCGGCGCACCCGGGCCAAGGTCGCCCGCGCCGACCCGAGCTTCCTGTTGATGCAGCTGCGCGCCGGCCGGGTGGAGATACGGCAGGCCGGACATGTCATCCCGCTGTATCCCGGGGACTGCATTGTTCTGGACGGCGCGCAACCCTACGAGGTCGAGTGCCCGGAAGCGACCCGCTCCTGTGTCCTGCAACTGGCGGACGAGTGGCTCAGGGGGTGGATCAGCTGCCCCGAGCGCCTCGCCCCGCGGCGCTTTGCCGGCGCGGGCTGGGGCGGCGCCCTGTGCGCCGCCATGGCCAGTCTCGATCTCGAGTCCTGCGACCGGCTCGCGCTGCCGCGCGCCGAAGTGGCCGACCACATCGCCGGGCTCCTGAAGCTGGCCCTGGGTCCCGCGCCGCAGGACTCCACGGGCGGGCGACACCTGCGGGAGCGGCTGATGCGCACGATGCGCAATGGCCTCTCGGACCCGGCGCTCTGTCCTGCAATGGTTGCTGCCGCGCATGGCATCTCCGTACGCACCCTCCACTACGCGTTCGCGGCGGCCGGCACCACCTTCCTCGCGGAGCTGATGCAGGCACGGCTGCAGCGGGCGCGGGAGCTGCTGGCCGACCCGCGGCTGCGTCACGTTCCCATCATCGAAGTGGCGGCCCGCTGCGGCTTCACCGACCCGAGTCATTTCGCCCGCCGCTTCCGGCGGCGGTTCGGCCTCGCGCCGCTCGCCTTCCGCGGCGCCCCCGGCGAAGGGCATTAGCCGCCGGACCTCTCTGGAGCGTGCACTCTCGTTCGAGTGTCTTGCGCTCGTGTGCGCGCGGCCACGGCCGGTGCGGGACTAGGCTCCCATGACTATACCGGCATCGGGCCGCGTTCCCCAACAGGTGACGGGGGCACGGCGGCCTCAGGAGAATTCGTCATGTCCACGGCGCTCGAGACTCCCATCACGGCCCCGCCTTCCACGGCGCACCGGATCGTGGACATTGCGGAAATCCACAAAGACGTGATTTCCCGCCACGGCGTGCCCGGCACCTTCGTCGGAACGACCGACGTTGAGAGTCCCTGGGTACCCTTCGGCGACAACGCGGCGCTGCGCCACCTCGCCTTCGATCCGCGGCACAACATCTTCAGCAATGTGCTGTGGGTGAAATCCAGGGGCGTGATCGGCACGCACAAGCACCGCGGAACCGTCGTCATGGTTTGCCTGGAGGGCAGCGTGCGCTACCTCGAGTACGACTGGGTCGCAGGCCCCGGCGGGTTCATCTACGAGACGCCCGGGCTCTGCCATACACTGGTGACCGACAGCCCCACCGGGGTGAAGCTCTTCGGCTGGCTACAGGGCCCGATCGAGTTCTATGACGAAAAGGGCAACTTCGCCCAGACTCTCGATGTCTGGTGGTTCATCAATCATTACGAGACCCATTGCCGCGAGCACGGCATCCCCATCAACAAGCAGTTGTACCTCTGAGGGCGGCCCGGGCCGGGGTGGCCTCCGGCAGCCACCTCAGGACATCGCGCAGGTCCGCCAGCAGGTGGTGAGGCCTTCGCATCCCGGGTTGCCGCAGCCACTCCTCACGCTTCGTGATCCCGGTGGTCACCGCCAGCGCGGTCGCCCCGCCGCGGCGGGCCATCGTGACCTCGACGATAGGGTCGTCCCCAACCACACCCACGTGCCGCATCGTGGTCCCCAGACGCTTTGCCACGAAGCGCAATGCATGCAGGGACGGCTTGCCCATCACGGTCACGGGCGCCCGCGTCAGTCGGCGGATAGCGCCCACGATCGCATAGCTGTATCCGATGGTTCTTCCCTGCCGGGTCGCGAAGAAGGGCACATCCGAGGCCGAAAACAGCTTCGCTCCGCCCCAGATGGCGTGAGCGGCGGTCTCGATGTCCTTCATCCCGCATTCGGGGTGCCAGCCCACGTAGACCGCATCGACCTCGGCGGCCCGCGGCTCGCCCGTGTACGCAATCTCGATCCCGGCCTGCGCGAGCGCGTGACCGACACCGGCAGTTCCGAGGACCAGTACCCGGCGCATGCCGCCGCGGGCCAGGTGCTGCGCGGCCACGCTGGAGGGGGTGATCATCTGCCAGTCTTCGACGGGGAATCCGGACTTGCGCAGCTTCGCCGCCTGCTCGGCGGACGGATAGTGGCTGCCGTTGGTGAGCAGAACGAACGGAAAGGACCGCTCGCGCAGCGTGGTGAGCACTTCGATGGCGCCAGGCAGCACCTCATAGCCTCCGAGCGCGCGATCGCTCAGGAGCAGCGTGCCGTCGACGTCGAACATCAGCCCCTCGATGCGCGGCTGCTCGCTCACGAGCGCACCGTAGCGCCCGAGCGGCGCAGCTCCAGGCGAAATCCCGGCTTTTCGACCGACACCTGCGACAGATCGCGGCGCGAGGTCAGCTTGCGGATGAGGTCCATCGCCGGTCGGCTCGCGGGATCGTAATGCCGTGGCGCCGGACCGGCCGCCAGCATCGCATCCACCTGCGTCTGCGGCATGGTGGCCCGCAGCAGGAATTCCTCATCCGAGAGATCCTCGCCGAGCCTCTTGCGCAGCTCAGCGAGCGGCGCCATCGGCGGCTCCGCCTCGAGCTCCCGGGTGCGCGGCAAGGATTCGATGCGCTCCATCACTCCGGGCTCGATCGGCACCGTAGGCTTGCCGAAGCGGCCGATCGCGTACCGGATGAGCTCGTCCGGCACGACCGAATATCGTTCACGGCTCGTGACGTTCATGACCGCCTGCGTGAGCAGGATCTGCGAGAACGGCGTCATCACGATGGGCCACCCGAGCTCCTGGCGCACCCTGCCGAGCTCCTCGATCACCGCATCCTCGAGTTGGGGTATGCGGCTTTCCTTCAGGTGACGGCGCATGGTGCCTACCATGCCACCGGGCAGCTGATGGTGCTGGTAGCCGGCATCGAAACCCTGTGGACTGCCCGATGGCAGTCCTTCGGCTTGCGCGAGTCGCGTGAAATAGCGCTCCACTTCGGCAAGCGCTTCCGTATCGACATCGACGGTGTGACCGAGCGCGCGCAGGTTGGAGAGGATCCGCCCGGAGGGAGGATTGGAGATGCCGTCGGCCGCGGCTCCCGAGGCGCACTGCAGCGCGCTCACCCCGAGGTCGGGCGCGTCCATGTAGGTGTGCTCCGCGAGGCCGATGGTGCAGTGCGAATGCAGCTCGAGCGGCTTGCCGCCGATCTGCCGCCGGATCGCCGGGATCAGAGTCGCCGCCCGCTTCGGCGACAGCAGCCCGCCCGGATCCTTGATGTAGAGCGCATCGATGTCCTCGCAGGCGGCCAGCCTGCGGGCACGCGCCGCGTAATAGGCATCGTCATGGATGGGACTGATCGTGAAGACGAGAGCCACGATGACATAGTCGCCGCCGCCCTGTTTCACCATGCGGGCGCAGGCCATGTTCGAGTCGGCATCATTCATCGGGTCGGCCAGGCAGAAGCGGCGGATGCCGTTGCGCGCGAGCGTCCGGAAGGCCAGCGCCATGAACTCGGGGCTGGCCGTCTCCCAGGAGATGAAGCGAAATCCGGTGGACATGAATTGCAGCGGCGTGCGCGGCGTGAGCGCCGCCATCAGCCGGATGCGCTCCCACGGATCCTCGCGCTTGTAGCGCACGGCCACCCCCATGTGGGTGGAAGTCGTGAAGTCGATCGCCTTGAAGCCCACCCTGTCCATCACGGGCGCGATGGTGAGTGTCCTCGCGGTATCCAGCCCCAACGCCGCCCAGACGCATTGGTTGCCGTCGCGAAGCGACGTCTCCACGAGTTGCACTTCAGCCAAGCTGCGCCTCCACGAATATGGGCCGCCGCTCGAGCAGCCGCGCCAGGAATCCCGTGTCCACGCCTCCCCGCTGAAACTCCCGGTTGGCGAGCACCGTGCAGTGCAGCGGCAGGTTGCTGGCCACGCCCTCGATGCGGGTGGCGGCGATGGCCTGCCACATCCGCTCCAGCGCCGAATCGCGATCCTGTCCATGCGCGATGATCTTGCCCATCAGGGAGTCATAGTAGGGTGGGATCCACGCTCCGGCCTCGATGTGCGTATCCACCCGGATACCCTCCCCGGCCGCCCAGCGCACCCCTCGCACCCGTCCCGGGGACGGCTGGAAGTCGCGCATCGCGTCCTCGGCATTGACCCGGCATTCGAGCGCGCAGCCGCGGAGCCGGACGTCGGACTGTGCGCGGCGCAGGCCCTCGCCCGCGGCGACGGCGATCTGCTCGGCCACCAGGTCCACCCCGCTCACCGCCTCGGTGACCGGATGCTCGACCTGGATGCGCGCGTTCATCTCGAGAAAGTGAAACGCATCCCGCTCGAGGTCGACCAGGAACTCGACCGTTCCGGCCCCCCGATACGCCATCCGCCGCGCGAAGCGGACCGCCGCCTCGTGCAGGCGACCGCGAAACGCCTCCGACAGCCCCGGCGCCGGGGTCTCCTCGATGAGCTTCTGATAGCGCCGCTGGGTGGAGCAGTCCCGCTCGCCCAGATGAATCACCTCCCCGCGTCCGTCGCCGAGAATCTGCACCTCGACATGCCGGCCGCGGGTCACGAACCGCTCGATGTAGACGCGCGCGTCGCCAAACGCAGCCCCTGCCTCCGCCTCCGCGAGCTGGATGGCGTGCGGCAAATCCTCCAGACGATCCACACGCTTCATCCCTTTCCCACCGCCGCCCCCGACTGCCTTCACCAGCACCGGCAGGCCGATCCGACGCACCAGGGCCACCGCGTCCGCTGTGGACCCCACGGCGCCACCAGGAACCACCGGAACCTCGCTCGCCTGCGCCTGCGCTCGGGCGCGCAGCTTGTCGCCAACGGACTCGATCTGTGCCGCCGTCGGACCTATGAAGATGACACCCTGCTCTTCGCAGGCGTGCGCCAGCGCCGGCCGCTCCGACAGAAATCCATAGCCCGGATGAATGGCATCCGCGCGGGCGCCGAGCGCCGCCTGCAGGATCGCGTCCACCTTGAGATAACTGCCCCCGGGCCGCGCGGGGCCGATGCACACCGTGCGGTCGGCGAGCCGTGCGGGCATCGAATCGCGGTCTGCCTCGGATGCGGCCAGCACCGTCTCGATGCCGAGGCGCCGGCACGTCCGGATGACCCGCATCGCGATCTCGCCACGGTTGGCAATGAGGATGCGGCGAATCGTCAAGCCGGGAGCGCCCTCGTCACGCGCATCAACGTCTCGCCATATTCCACGAGCGCTCCGTCCTGCGCGAGGATGTCCGCCACCTTTCCGCTCGTGCCGGCCCGGACGGTATTCATCAGCTTCATCACCTCGATGATGCCGATGATGGTGTCTTCCTCCACGACGGAGCCGATCTCGACGAAGGGCGCCGCTCCAGGCTTCGGCGCCCGATAGAAGGTGCCGAGGAGGGGCGCCGTGACGTCCTGCATCTTCTCATCGGGGAGGGCGGCAGGGGTCGCGGCCGGGGCGGCGGCAGGCGGCGCCTCCCGCTCCGCCGCAGACGCAGCCTCGGGCCTTCGGGCGGACGTGGCGCTCGCCCCGCGCCTCAGCGCCAGCTTCAATCCATCGAGCTCCAGAATCATTTCATCGAAGCTCGATTCCTCGAGCAGTCGCGTGATTTCCGCAACATCCTTGGCCGTGAGCGTCACCTGCGACCTCCGAAGATCGACATCACATGGGCAAGCGGATTCTGCGCGGCACGCGCCACCGGCGCGGACTCCTTCGCGGACCACACCGTCTCCGGCCTGCTCTGCAGAAGCAGCACCTCCCCGCTCGTCCGGTCGATCGCCCACTCGATGTCCTGAGGACAACCGTAGTGCCGCTCCACCTCGCGCGCAATGCGCCGCAACGTCTGCAGCTCCTCGTCGCTCAGCGACGGCGCGCGGCGGGAGTCCTCCGCCACCGGCGCGGTCATGACACCTCCGCAGGCCGCCGGCACGTGACGAATGGCCTTGTCGGAGATCTCGCGCACCGCGATGTCGCCGGTGATCTTGCCGATGACCCAGCGGTCGGGAGTGACCTCGCCGCCGACGACGGCAGAGCCCAGCCCCCACGCCGCCTCGATCGTGATGACCGACCGGTCTCCGGTCGTGGGGCTGCGCGTGAACATGACCCCCGCGGTGCGGGCGTCGACCATGGCCTGGACCACGACCGCCATCGCCACCCCGTGCTCGGGCAGATTCCGCCGCCGCCGATAACTCACCGACTCCACCGAGTAAAGGCTGGCCCAGCAGGCTCGGATCCTCTCCAGGGTCTGTGTCAGGTCCCGGACCCACAGATACGTGTCCTGCAGGCCGGCGAAGCTGGCGTCGATCGCATCCTCCGTCGTTGCCGAGGAGCGCACGGCGACCGGCATCCGCAGCGAGCCGCAAAGTTGCGTATGCGCGGCCTCGATCTGCTCCTCGAGCTCGCGCGGCAGCGGCGCTTCCTCCACCCGGCTGCGCACGGACGCGCAACACTCGATGATGGCGGGCAGATCATCGGCGCTCAAGGACGCGATCCGCTCCCGGACGGGGCCCCCGGCCTCTACGGTCTCGAGGAAGCGCTCGAAAGCCGCCGTTCTGACCACGAATCCGGGCGGGACCGCGATGCCTGCGCGCTGCAGCTCCCCGAGGCTCCCACCCTTGCCGCCGACATGGGGGCGGTCGCGAAGCCCGATCTGCGCGAACCAGCTGACGTGATCCATGGAGTCAAAGAAGCGTGACGATGCCGCGGCCGCCATCGACCCGCACGCGCTGACCGTCGCGTATGCGGGACGTGGCGGTGCCCGTGCCGACGACCGCGGGCAGCCCGAACTCCCGTGCGACGATCGCCGCGTGACTCATCGAGCCGCCGATGTCAGACACCGCTGCGGCGATCTTCTGGAAGATCGGCGCCCAGGTGGGATTCGTGACCTGGCAGACCAGGATGTCGCCGGCCTGCAGCCGGCTGATCTCCTCCACCGATCTCACGACCCGCGCCGTGCCCTCCACCACCCCGCTCGAGGCAGCGAAGCCGCGGATTTCGTTCCCCCCCTCCTCGCCTCCCGCTTTCAGCCATCGGTCCAGGCTCTCTCGGGTAATGCCCCACAGCATGACGATCGCCGGATCGTCGATCACCTCCGGCACCGGACCGAGCGCCGGCGGCGTCTCGTGCTTCGCCCACTCCGCGATGGCCGCGCGCCGCTCGGCGACCAGCGCCGGCCAGTGAGCCGGACCGCGGGGCGCGGAGCCCGTGGACCAGGCGTTCATCAGGTCGATGATGGCCGACGCGAGCTCGTAATGAGTCAGATGAAAGACATCCTCGGCATCGGGAAAGAATCCGTGCGCCGCCAGCAGCGCGCCGAACTCCCGGATCTTGTTGAAGAAGAGGTTGGTGTACCAGTGCTCGCAGTAGAACTTGTGTCCCTCGACATAGGGGAACACGCGATGCGCGAGCGTGATCATCTGATCGTACGCCGCGCGCTCTTCCTCGCTCCCCAGCAGCTCCCGGTAATCCGCGATGAGCCGCCTGCGCTCCTCCTGCAGCTTCTCGAACGGACGCTCCACGCTCTCACCGGCCTTGATGCGCGCGATGTAGCCGGGCAGCCCGGCGAAGGGCATCGACAGGTCATCGTTCCAGGAGCGGTGATAGTGATAGAAGCCATCGCCGACGTTGATGTTGAACCACGGCTCCCGCGATGCCGCCAGCTCCTTGAGCCACTCCTCTCCCGGCGCTCCGGCCTGCTCGAGCGAGCGGATGATGCTCTCGGCGGGCACGCCTTCACTGAAGTGCCGGTCCACGCCCAGCTCCACGGCACGGCGGGCGAGGCGCCGCAGCTCATCGTCCGGCCGGAAGATCTCCGCCTCGATGCCGGCCACCATGCGGGCCACGGTCTGATCCTGGATCTCGGGGAAGGCTTTCTTGCAGAAGGCGAAGAAGGTGAGATAAGCACCGTAGCCGAGGAGGAGGAACTCGAAGTGGTGGTGCCACATCCGGAAATAACCTTCCAGCGTGCGCTGATACGTCACGAGGAGGGCGTGGTTGGAAGCGATCCCCCGTCCGGCTCGCACGTGCTCGAGCGGCTCGAATTCCGGAAGCTCGGGCCTGGGCAGCGCCTGCGCCTCGCGGATGAGCGCGAGCATCTTGCCCTTCCACTGCGCGTAGAGCGTCTCCCAGTTCTCGTAGTAGTAGAACGCCCGCTGCTCGAATTCGTGTGTGCGGCGGGCGATTTCCCGCGGATCCGTGACGGCATTGCCGCCGATGTAGACACGCCCGTTGATGATCCGATGGTCGATCCCGAGCGTCGTCGGCAGACAGTGCACCCGGGTATTGGCGGCGCCGAGCGCGCAATAGGCCGCTTCCGCGGTGACCATGTCGAAGCAGGACATGGGCTCGGGAAAGTGCATGGAGTTGTAGAACCAGAACCGCTGGTCGTCCCCGGGGCCGAATTGCACCGTATAAGGGTACGCCGCCTGCGCACGCTCGGTGCCCGGAACCACCGTGAGCGAGCTCGGCAGCGGAAAGCCCTGCGGCGACTCAAGCCTGTTCATTCTGCAGCCCCCTCGCGGCAACCCGGCAGCCGCTCACGGCTGTCCGCCTGATGCGAGGGAATCTAGCGCCGGACCGGCGCGCCGCGCGCGTACCGGAGCGCAAGCGTATCGACTCGCAGCGCAAGCCGGGGGACTGCCCGAGCGTGCGCCCGGCGCTCTATCCCACTCGTGCGTCCAGGATCCCGTCCGCCACCTCCTCGAGCTCGGCGCGCAACCACGCGTGAGCCGGGTCCTCGTGATGGCGGCGATGCCAGACCGCGTACATCGACACCTCGGGCGCGCTCAATGGCAGGGCAGCCATGCCGAACCCCGCCAGCGCCCCGAGGCGCAGGAGCGAGGGGAGACTCGCCAACATGTCCGTGCCGCGCAGAAAGGCGGCGATTCCGCCGAAGTTCGGCACGGCCACTCCCATCGCACGCGAGAGCCCCCGGTCCTCCAGCAGCTCATCGAACTCCAGCCGCCTCCCGTCCTCGTAGGCCACCGTGACATGGCGGGCGGCCAGGTATTCCGCCAGCGTCGCGGGCGCGCCGCGCTCCCCGGAGTCGAAGAAGCAGACATAGCGATCGGTGAGCAGGCGTTTCTGCAGGAGGTCCGAGGCTTCCGGCGGCCGCGGCGTGATGATCAGGTCGCACCGGCCCTCGCGCAGCAGCTCCGCCGTGGGAGCTCGCGAAGGGATGACGATCAGGCGAAAGTCCTTCAGCCGCGCCGCCAGCCGCCGCTGCAGCGCCGGTAACAGCAAATCCCGCTGGAAGTCATTGGCCGCCACGGTCACGATCAGCTCGGTGTCCTGCGGCGCGAACCGCGCCGGGCGCCCCAGCCGCTCGAGATCCCTGAGCATCTGCCGCACCGCGGGCGCCAGCGCCTCGGCCCGGCTGGTGGCGGCGATGCCGCGGCCTGATTTGACGAAGAGCGGATCGCCCAGCAGCTCGCGCAGCCGCTCGAGGGAATGACTCACCGCCGACTGTGTGAGACCGAGCCGGCCGGCCGCCGCGGTGACCGACCCGGTCTCCAGCACGGCGAGGAAGGTCCGCAGCATGCGCCCGTCGATCTCGAGCAGGTGCGCGGGCGGGGAATTGAGCTCACGCATGGTCACATCCGCCGCCCGCCTCGCACCGGGAGGGCGGCAGGCGCGGCCATTGTGGCACAACGCCGGGCCGCGCGCGCGCGGCGACGGCGCCGCTCAGGCCGCCCGGCGCTCCATGAGCATCAGGCCCGCCGCCGTGTTGGAGATGGGGATGTGGTAGTTGGAGTGGAGCGTGGCCGCCTCGCCGCCGAGGGCGCCCCGTGCGGCCAGCCACATCAGAAGCTCGACGCCCTGGGTGCCGGTGAGCTCGGCGAGCTCGGGTACCGAGTAGCGCGTCGCCCACAGCGGATCCCCTGGGAGCCTCTGCATGAACTCGGTGTCGAACGCCTTGTTGATGAAGCCGGCGCGCTCGCCGTCGAGCTGATGGCTCAAGCCGCCGGTGCCGATCACCACGACCCGAAGATCCTCCGGGTAGGACTCGATCGCGCGTCCGATCGCCTGACCGAGCCTGTAGCAGCGCAGGGCCGAGGGCAGCGGGTACTGTACCGTGTTGATGCACACCGGTACGGTGCGCACGGGCCACGCGCCGCTACCCGGCCAGAGCAGCGCCAGGGGGATGGTGAAGGCGTGATCGACCAGCATCTCCTGGCAGGTCGTCATGTCGAAATCCCCGGCCACCAGCGCCTCGATCAGATGCCACGAGAGTCGTGGATCCCCGGGGATCGGCGGCAGCGTCGGAATACCCCAGCCCTCATCGGCATTGCGGTATTGCGGCGCGGCTCCGATGGCGAACGTGGGCATCTTGTCGAGAAAGAAGTTGAGGCCGTGATCGTTGTAGAAGATGACCGCCACGTCCGGCCGGGTTTGCGCGAGCCACCGGTGAACCGGCGGAAAGCCGTCGAAGAACGGCTTCCAGTAGGCATCCTGGTGAAGATTGCGCGCGATGGCCCGGCCGATGGCCGGAACGTGCGAGGTGGTGATGGCGCCGACGATCCTGGCCATGACTCACCTACCCGCCGCGGCGAGCTTCGCCACGAATGCATCGCGGGTCATGCCCGTCTGCTGGGCGCCGAGGTCCTGCACGTCCAATCCCAGGATCCCGGCGAGCTTGGCGAGGTAGTAGACGTTGCCGCCCGCGGCGATCATTTCCAGCACGTTCCGGCGGCGGACCGCCTCGCGCTGCCCCGCGTTCAGGCCGTAGCGCGCGCAGTAGGCATCCTCATCCCGCAGGAACGCCTCGCGATTCTCGGCGGAATTGAACGAGTAGCACATTTTATTCAGGGCATAGCCCTTCATCGCCTGCGCGCCGTCGAAGAGAGTGGTGCCGGGAATGTCGGGCAGTTGCCGCCGCATGGGATTTTCCTCGGAGGGACGCGGAAGTTCCCATCGAGTATCCACGCCGGCACGCGCGGATAAACCCCGCAGCGCTCATTCGTGGCATGAGGCCGATCGATCCGTCGCCGTTCGCGGGCGACCGGTCGCGTGCGCAACCGGGTCCCGCGGCCGGCTCACCCCAGACGCAGGGCCGCGATTGCATTCTGCTTGAGGATCAGATCGTGGACCTCCGGCTTGAAGCCCGCGTCCCTGAAGTCACTGATCCAGCGATCGGGGCTGATCAGCGGGAAGTCCGATCCGAACAGCATCTTGTGCTTCAGCTGCGTGTTCGCGTACCGCACGAGCTGCGGCGGAAAGTACTTGGGCGACCACCCGGAGAGATCGATGTAGACGTTCGGCTTGTGCAGGCATACGGACAGTGCCTCGTCCTGCCATGGCCAGGAGGGATGGGCGATGATGATGGTCATGTCGGGGAAGTCCGCCGCCACATCATCCAGGTGTATGGGGTTCGAGTACTTCAGGCGCAGGCCGCCGCCGCCCGGCATGCCGGTGCCGATGCCGGAATGGCCGCTGTGGAAAATGGCGGGCAGCTTGTGCTCGGCGATGACCTCGTAGAGCGGATAGGCCATCCGATCGTTGGGGAAAAATCCCTGGGTCGTGGGATGGAACTTGAAGCCCTTGATGCCGTACTCCGCGAGCAGCCGGCGCGCCTCACGCACGCCGAGCTTGCCCTTGTGCGGGTCGATGCTCCCGAATGCCACCATCATGTCGCTGTTCTCGCGCGCCGCCTCCGCGACCTCCTCGTTCGGAATGCGCCGCGCGCCGATCTCGCTCTCGGAATCCACCGTGAACATCACGAGGCCCATGCGACGCTCGCGATAATAGGCGATGGTCTCGGCGATCGTCGGGCGCTTGCCCGACTTGAAGTACTGGGACGCCGCGGCCTCGTATTCCTGCCAGACCTCGTCGGCCGGCTGCCGGCAGGAGACCTCGGCGTGAGTATGGACATCGATGGCGATCAGATCCTGTAGGTTCATGGCGTCTCTCGCAGGCGATACGGACGGACTCCCACCCCGACTCCCTCAGCGCGATCGCGCGGCGCCCTCGCGGCTCCATTCGGCAATGCTGCGCCCTTCCCCGGCGAGGCGTGTCAGGAGCGGTGCCGGCTCCCAGTGCATCGGACCGAACCTCGAGCGGTACTTGCGCATGCCCTCGTGCAGGGCTTTCAGCCCGATGGTGTCGGCGTAGAACATCGGGCCGCCGCGATACCGGGGGAACCCGTAGCCCGAGGTCCACACGACATCGATGTCGCCGGCGCGCAGCGCCACCCCCTCCTCGAGGATGCGCAGCCCCTCGTTGAGCAACGGGTAAAGACAGCGCTCGACGATCTCCTCCTCCGTGTGCTGCGCCTGCGGCACGCCCAGCTTCGCGGCGTGAGCGCGCAGCAGGTCCAGCGCCTCGGGATCGTCATGCCGGGTGCGGTCACCCGGCAGGTACTTGTAGTAACCCCTGCCGTTCTTCTGACCCAGTCGGCCCGCCGCGTGGAGGGCGATATCCGCCTGGTAATACGTGGGATCGGGCGGGTACTTGTCGGCGTTGGACCTGTGGACATTGACGCCAACGTCGATGCCGGCCATGTCGAACACCGCCAGGATCCCCATGGCCATCCCAAAATTCTCGAGAGCCGAATCCACCTGTCGGGGGGTGGCGCCCTCGAGGACGATTCGCTGGGCTTCCCGCGCATAGCCTTCCATCATGCGGTTGCCGATGAAGCCGTAGCACACTTTCGCCAGCACGGGGGTCTTGCGCAGCAATTTCGCCAGATCCATGGCCGCGCCGATGGTCTCGAGGGAGGTGCGGTCGGCGCGGACCACTTCGAGCAAGGGCATCACATGTGCCGGCGCGAAGAAATGCAGCCCGACCACATCCTGCGGCCGCCGGGTCGCCGAGGCGATCTCATCGATGCTCAGGGTCGAGGTGTTGGTCGCCAGAATGGCGCCGGGCCTTGCGACCTGATCGAGCCGCGCGAAGATCTGCCGCTTCAGCTCCATGCTCTCGAACACGGCTTCGACCACGACGTCGGCCTCGTGCAGGGACTCGTAGACGGTCGATCCGGTGATGAGCTCGAGCCGCTTCTGCCGCTCCTCTTCGCTGATGCGCCCACGCTTGACCATCGCTGCGTACGTGTCCGCAATCGACCTGCGCCCGCGTGCGATCGCTTCCTCGCTCACGTCGAGCAGGATCACCGGCACGCCCGCATTGGCGAAGGCGATGGCGATGCCGCTGCCCATCGTCCCCGCCCCCACGATGCCGGCGCGGCGAAACGCGCGCGGCGGCGCCGCCTCGAGGCCGGCCACCTTGCGGGTCTCTCGTTCCGCGAAGAACACATGGATCAGGGCCTTCGCCTCGACCGTAGCTTTCGAGCGATTGGCGATCGCCTCCTCGAAGCGCAGCCCCTCCTCGAAGGGCCTGGAGAGAGAGGCCATGACCGCCTCGATGGCGCTGAAGGGCGCTACCCGATGCGGGAACTGGCTCTTCGCCTTCGCGGTCAGGCGCTCGATGATCTGCGGCGTCGCGCTGGCGGGATCGACCCTGGCGTCGCAGGTGCGACGCGGTCCTCTACCCTGCGCGATCAGCGAGCGCGCATAGTCGATGGCAGCCGGGAGCAGCGCGCCCTCGCTCACCTGATCGACGAACCCCAGCTCGCGCGCCTGCGCCGCATCGACCGGACGGCCGCCGAAGAGCAGCTCCAGCGTCTTCTCGACCCCGATCAGGCGCGGCATGCGTTGGGTACCACCCGCGCCCGGAATGATGCCGAGCGTCAGCTCCGGCAGCCCGAGCCGGGTCCCGGGGGCTGCGATGCGGTAATGACACGCGAGCGCCATCTCGAGACCGCCCCCGAGAACCGTGCCGTGCACGGCGGCCACGATCGGAATGCGCAGCTGCTCCAGCCGTCGAAAGAGGTCCCGGTACTCGGCCTCCTTCGGCGGGCCAGAGAACTCCCCGATGTCGGCGCCCGAGCAAAAGGTGGCCCCGTCCGCGGTGAGCACGGCTGCACGGACGGCCTTCATGTCCTCCAGCTCGGTGAGCGCTTGCCCCAATCCGGCTCGCACGCCGGCGCTGATGACATTCACCGGCGGATTGCGGATCGTGATCACGGCGATCCCGTCCTGCCGGTCGAGCGAGACGATTTCGGGGCTCATCGCTGAGGGACTCCTGCGCGGGGCTCGTGAAGGGACATGGTCAAAGAGCTTCGAGCTTCTGCAGCAGTCCGACGAGCTGCGAGCGCCCGCCGGCGCCCAGACAGCTCGTGATCCGCCTCTCGAGCCGCTCGTGCAGCGCCAATGCCCGCGCGAGCACTTCCCGTCCGGACAGCGTCAAGCGCAGTGAATTCGACCGGCGATCTGCAGGCAGCACTTCACGGATGGCAAAACCCCGTGCTTCGAGCTCATGCAGAAGCGGCGTGAAATTGGCGCGCTGGATACCGAGCGCTGCGCATACGTCCGACTGCGTCAGCCCCTCATTGTGCGCGATCACCACCAGCACCGACAGCTGTCCGGGAGTGAGCTCCAGCTCGCGCAACGCCGACTCGAAGCCCGCCAGAACCGACAGCTGGGCGCGCCGTAACCGATAGCCGAGAAACTCGGGCAACGGCCCCAGGTCCACCGACCCGGGCGCTGTCGCATCGGCGGCTGGGCGCGCCAGCTTTGCGCGAGCGTTGCGCATTCTCATCAGGGACCGCCGTGCTCGAACGGAGATGTTTATCTACCATAACTACTTTCGTACGGCAAGCGGCACTGCCGCCGCACTGCGGGCCGCGGCTCGGGTCCGGTCGCGAACCCGGGCCGGGCGGGGCATCCTCCGCCAGTGCAATCGGCTTTCGTCAGCCAGCGCAATGCACGATCCCCTATTTCCATTCGGGATGCCTCGTATCTCAATTTGCGATTTCTGCTTCCTCCGCGGACCGGCTAACGTTCACGGCGCTCGTGGCCTTTGCCAACGGGCAGTTTCGCCCCCATCAAGAGCCCCGTGAGCCTCATGAGCCCCAATCCGCGTCACAGCGAGACCAGCGCCTCCGGAGACAGCACCCTGCGTGACCTGAAGCGCGCCGTGGTCGAATTCGCGCGCAACGCCTCGACGGAAGTTTCGACCCACGACGAGAAGCTGCTCGAGGCTCTGGCGCAACGGCTGCCCGCGGGGACTCCGGTCTACGTCGCGCACACGCCGAAGGCCTCGCTGGAGGATGTGGTTCGCGTCGCGATCAAGATCCGCTCGGTCGGCCTCACGGCATCGCCGCACATCGTAGCTCGCAGATTGCCGAGCGAGCAGGCGCTGAGGGATGTCCTCGCGCGCCTGCACGAGCATGGTATCGACCGGATACTGCTGGTTGCCGGGGATCTCCCGCGTCCCATCGGACCTTTCAACAGCACGCTCGAGGTGATCGCCTCCGGGGCACTGGAGCAGGCGCAGCTGCGACATCTCGGGGTAGCAGGACATCCCGAAGGACACCCCGCCGTAGGGCCCGCGGGACTGCTCGCCGCCCTGCGCGCCAAGCAGGAATTTGCGGCGCGCACGGGGATCGCCGTGCACGTCGTCACCCAATTCGGCTTCAACCCCGCTGGGATCTGTGCCTGGGACCGCATGCTGACCCAGGAGGGCATCGCTCTGCCGGTGCACGTGGGTATTGCCGGGCCCGCGCCGCTCACGAAGCTTCTGAGATTCGCAGTGCAATGCGGCGTCGGCACCTCCATCGGCTCGCTCGTGAGCAACAGGGGCGCCGTCGCCAGCCTGACCGGGCTTGCCGCCGGACCCGATGAGATGCTGTTGGGTCTCGTCCGCGGATGCGCAGGTCACACGGGCTCGCGCCTCGTCCGGCTACACGTGTATTCTTTCGGAGGCGCCCTGGCGACCGCCGGCTGGCTGCGGGCGGTCGGGGACGGCGCCTTCGATCTGGCTTCCGACGGAAGGAAATTCACCGTCCATTCCTGACCCCGAGCCTCCCATGCCCACTTCTCCCACAGACATGCCGGCCACCGGGCCTGCCGGCGCCGGAAAGACCGCGCCCGCCGGCGTCGGCAATCCGCCGCTGTACGTTCTCACCACCTCGTGCCCGGACACGACGGGCGTGGTGGCGTCGGTCGCGGGATTTCTGGCCGAGAACAACGCCAACATCACCGAGGCACAGCACCACAACGACCCGTACACGCGCACCTCGTTCATGCGCACGGTGTTTCACGACAATGGCAACGGCATGCCGGGCCTGGAGATGCTCGACCGGAGCTTCGCCGAGCGGGTCGGCAGGCGCCTGGAGATGCGCTGGCGCTTCCACGACGTGCGGCAGCGCTGCCGGGTGCTCATCGCGGTCTCCCGCCAAGGGCATTGCCTCAACAGCATCCTGCACCGCTGGAGCACCGGAACGCTGCCGGTCGAGGTGGTCGCGGTGGTCTCGAACCACCAGGACATGAGGAGCCTCGCCGAGTGGCACGGCGTCCCGTACCACTACCTGCCCATCATCGACGGGCGCAAGCAGGAGCAGGAGCAGCGGCTGATCGAGCTCTTCGAGAAGACGGACGCGGAGCTCCTGGTGCTGGCGCGCTACATGCAGATTCTCTCAGGCGACGCCTGCCGGTACTTCGACGGCCAGGCGATCAACATTCATCACTCGTTCCTGCCCGGCTTCAAAGGCGCGAAGCCCTACCACCAGGCTCACGAGCGTGGCGTGAAGCTGATTGGCGCCACCGCTCACTACGTAACAACGGATCTCGACGAGGGCCCGATCATCGAGCAGGAGGTCGATCGGGTCGATCACACCCAGTCGGCCGAGGACATGACCGTCGTGGGCAGCGAGCTCGAGACCGTGGTACTCAACAGAGCGATCAAATGGCACGCCGAGCGGCGCGTGTTCCGCAACGGAACCAAGACGGTCGTGCTGAAGTAGGCGCGGACGAGAAGCCGCCGCGGCGGCCACAGGGGCACCGCCGCGGCGGCGAGGGGTCAGCGGAAGCGGGACTCACCCCGCGCCGTTCACCACTTGTAGCTGGCAGCCAGGATCGCCTCCCGCCCGATCGGATTGGCGGCGTTAGAATCATAGCCAAAAGGGCTGTTGTAGAATGGCGGGCTGGTATCCAGAAGATTGTTCACCGTCAGCGTGAACGCCGCGCCGTGCAGCGGACTCCCCTTGGGCGGCGCGTAGGACACGAATACGTTGTAGATCGTGAGCGACGGAATCCCCTGACCGCCGCCAATCGGCTGGAATTGGGCATTGCGCTTCAGAGGAAATGGCCCGGCTCCGTTCCAGTTGTAATACGAGCCCTCGTAGTTCGTGATCAGGTGCACGCTATAAGCCGAGCGTGCCCACCCCAGATCGAGCGTCGCACCGAGGCGCATCGTCGGGAACGTGGTATTGAACCCATCCGTGTTAAGCACGTCGAACCACGAGCCACTGCTGCCGAACCGCTCCGCCATCTTGAGATTCAAAGACCACTGCAGGTCCGCACTCAAGGTGCCGATGGGAGTCGACCTGACGTAGCTCTCCGTGCTGTCGATGCCCTTCGCCTCCAGGTCGATCGCGTTCTGCTGCTCGTAGTTGTAGATGTAGTAGATGTTGGCAGGAAGCGCGCCCGTCTGCGGCCTGTTGCCCGCCAGAGCAGCGACCTGCCCCGGGGTTGCCCCATTGGGGTAGAGCGTCAGCAGCGGACTAAGAGCGGGAGAGCTGATGGCGAACGTCGCGAGCGGCGAGGTGATCATGCCGAAATACTCGACATTCCAGAACGTCGTATCGACGGTGAGCCCGGGCACCTGATGCGGAGTCCACGTGAACCCGAAAGACCAGCTCTTGCCCGTCTCCGGCTTGAGGCCGGCATTCGGCCCGTTCACCTCCATGCCCGGCACGGACGCATTGCCGATGGTGCAGTAGGGTGTCGCGGCCGTGCAGCCAGGCAGGCCGATCGCGTTGGGGAAGGTGTTCGGAATCGAAAGATTGCTGACGACCGTCGTGCCGGAGAAGCCCGACTCCACGGTGACTCCGTTGTCGCCGATGCTGGTCAATGCCGGGGCGGCGAAGGTCCGCGAGTAGTCTCCGCGGATCGTCAAATCGTTGACCGGGCTCCAGTCGACCGCGAAACGCGGATTCTCCGTCGAGCCGACGTCGCTGTAGTTGTCGATGCGGCCGGAGATGTCCAGGGTGAGGCGCTTGAGCAGCATCGCCTGCTCGTCGCCGCCGAAAACTGGCACCAGTAACTCTGCGAACGCCGATTTCACGTCGCGTCCCCAGTTCAGGAGCACGTCGATCGAGCCCTGGCTGGACGGCCCGGTGTTGTTCGGCTCCACGGCCTGCTGCGCGATCCCATAGTGCAGATATTCCGCGCCCAGGGCAGCCTTCACCGACCCGGCCGGCATGTGGAAGACCGGGCCGTCGAGCTTGAGCAGCACGTCCTTGAAGGTCTGGAGCGAGCTTTCCACGATCGAGTTGTCCGCCAGCCTGCCCAGCACCGCGGCAGAGGTGCCCGCGCCCGTCGGGCTCCAGACATTGAGCGCATTGGATGTCGTCAGCGGCAGGTCCGTCACCACCGTCGTCGTGCCCGGAATCGAGGGCAGAAGCGGGTTTCCGCTCGCGTTGGTGGTGCCGTTGACGGCAAGATCGAAGCAGCTGCCGCAGATCTGGCCGATGATCTTCTCCGAGTTATCGGACTCCCCGACCGTCGTTCCGAGAGTTGCCTCCCAGTTTCTGCTGAAGTCCCATATCGCATTGAACCTTCCCATGGTGGTCTTGGTTCCGCCCGAGGAGTATGCGCCACGTCCGAGGAGGTTGTTCGCATTGAAATTCACGATCTCCGAGGTCACCCCGGGAGGACCCTGGAAGAACGGGTTGATCTGGCCAGCGCCGCCCGGAGGCGTGCTTCCCGGCCCATACGCGGTGGCCGATATGGCGCCGCGGGGCTGCGAGGCGCGGTAATACTCGTTCGAGTATATGAGGGAACCGTTGAATGAGAAATTGTCGTTGACGACGTGTGTGAACTTCACCATGACATTGGTGCGGGCTTCCTGCGGCAGCAGATCCGCCTGACCGTTGGTGGTGCAGCCCGCCTCGCTGGCGGGACCGTTCGTGTACGGATACAAGTAGAAGCTCTTGCCAACCTGAGCGCTCGCCGGCGAGCAGCTGTAGTTGTCAAAGTTGGCTCCACCCTTCGACTTGTAGTTGGCATCTCGGCTGAAAGCTCTCTGGGAATATCCCAGCGAGCTCCGCTGCTCGTAATTGATGGAGGCCATTACCGAAGTGTTGCCAAAGCTGTCGCCCCAGAGGACGCCCCCGTTCTCGGCGTTGTAGCCGTTGGCGAACCCGTACTGGCCGGTCGCCTCGAATCCCTTGAAGTTCTTGCGCGTGATGACGTTGATGACTCCCGCGACGGCGTCCGATCCATACGTCGAGGAAGCGCCGTTCGGGAGGATCTGGATGCTCTGAATCATCAGGGGCGCGATGATATTGGGGTCGGAGAGCGTGTGAGTGATGCCGCCGAGCACCATTCGCTCGCCATCCACCAGCACCAGAGTGCCGTTGCTTGCGCTGGCGCCGAGGCCGTGGATCGTCGGCGCATAGGTACCGGCGGCGTCGAAGCTGCCCTGCGAGCCCTGGGCTGGACTGCCGAAGCCGGTGATGGCGGGGTTGTTCTCGAGCACCTGCTGTACCGTCTGGGCGCCGGTTTCGGCGATCTTCTGCGGGCCGATGGTGATCAGGCTGGCCCCGACCGGCGCATGCACTCCGCGGATCATCGTGCCGGTCACTACCACCTGCTGCAACTCCGCGGCGCTCGCGGCCTTCGACGAATCGGACGCGCCCGGGAGAGCCGGCGCGGCCATCGCTTGCGCGGGATCCGAGCCGGTCTTCGGGGCCGTCCCGCCCGACTGCTGCGCGAGCGCCGGCGCGGCGAGCGCACCGAGCGCCAGCGACATGCCAGCCGCACGGATGGTGCGCCGGACGAGCCAATGGAGATCGGCCAGCTTCGGCCGATGGGTGTTCGAATTCAGTGCACTCTCCACAGTAAGCCCCCTATCTGAAAGTTGCCAAGACGAGCCAACCCGTCCCGCGTCGCTTTCAGGCAACGCGGGTGTGATCGCGGTATTGCTCGACCGGATGAAGCTCGCCCGGTCGCCACTGAACGCTCCGGCAGCGATTCGCCGCAGCGCCCCCAGTTATCCTTAATCTATGCCCAAATTATACGAACTAGATCGTACACGTCAACCACTGATGCTGTTGCGTGCACCGCACAGGCATGCCCCGGGGCTCCTCCGAGGAGGAAATTCAGCTCACGCAGGGATGGCGGGACTACCGCCCCTTAGGGGCGAGACACGGTGGCCGGCGGCTCGGCAGCGTCAGGCGCGCAGGAAGCGCAATACCGCATCGACGATCATCTGCCGATGATGACGCCTCATCCGCGGATCGGCGAGGTCGCAATCGAACAGGGCGCCGAAGGTGTAGCGGTTCGACACCCGGAAGAAGCACAGTGCCGCAATCACCAATCTCACGTCGATTGCGCTGACGTCGGCGCGGAACTGGCCGCTCGCCACGCCCCGGTCCAGTACCGATTGCATCAGCTGCAGGATATTGGAATATCGCTTGCGGATGGCCACGAGCTTGGAGACGAACTGACCGTGGTTGACGTTCTCCACGTTCACCAGGCTGATGAAGTGGGGGTGGCTCTCGTCGTAGTCGAACGTGAGCTCGACGATGCGCCGCACAGCCTCGATGGGCGCCAGGGAGTCGACGTCCAGCTGACTTTCGATCGACCTGATCTGCGAATACACGTGCTCCAGCACGGCCTTGTAGAGACCTTCCTTGCTCTCGAAATAGTAGTAGATCATCCGCTTGGAGGTGCGCGTGCGCTCGGCGATCGCATCGACGCGCGCTCCTGCGAGCCCGCGCTGCGCAAACTCCTCGGTGGCGACCGCCAGAATCTCCTCGCGCGAGCTCTCCGTCTCGCTGCGCCGCTCGCCCTTGCGACCCGCGCGCTTGCCGGCCTTCGCCCTCCCCTTCGCTGCCGCCGCGGACTCTGTGGTCATTGTGTTCAGCTCTCCCCGCAACGCCCCAGCGGCGCTCGAAGCGTAGTATAGCGGCGATCATCCGCGCTCGAGAGTCTCGCCGGCCCTCCCTGGCCGGCGCGGCGGGAAGGTCCGCCGATCGGGTCAGTAGCAGTCCTGCACCTGGCGGCACTCGAACGCCGCGAGCGGTACGCGGCCGATCCAGGTGCCGAGGAAGCCCGATCGGAAATCCGACCACACCACGAACATGTGGTTGCGCGACAGCGCGAAGTCCTGAACGTCGTCGCCGAAATTTCCGTCGTTGCGATAGTAATTCGTCCCGGGTGAGCGGGCGCTGCTGACGCGCAGCGGCGGACTGAAGCTCTTTCCTCCGTCCGTAGAGATCGCCGCCCAGACATCATAGCTGTAATTCGGATAGATGGCCCGCCACTCCAGCCCGAGCACGCCGAACCGAGAGTATTCGAGCCACGGCTTCACCAGCCAACTGGCGTCCGGTGCGCTCCCGACGGACACGAATTTCGACCACGTACGTCCATAATCACTGCTCGTGGACACTTCGTAATGCGGCACGGGACCGGCCGCGTAACGCAGCACGGAATACCGTCCGGCAGTGGTCGGATCCGCCGTGAGATTGCCAACGGCCCCTCCCGCCAGGAACGGTCCCACTCCCACCACGTGCGCGCCGCGCATCACGTGCCGCTCGAAGGTGCGCCCCTCGTTGGTGCTGATCCCGAACACCTCGCAGGGGCATCGTGCATGCTGGCTGGGTGGCACCGCGGAGGCCACGTAGACTTCCGCGAGCTTCCCGTGTCCGGCGGCAAGAGAAGCCCGCTCGAGCTGCGGCCACTGCGGGTCGTCATCGGCGTGAATCGTACCCCAGCTCCGCCCGTCGTCGTGCGAGGCGGTCACGTACGACTGCTGCCGCCATTTCTCCCCGCTTCCCGGAGGGGCCGCGGTCTGGCCACCCGAGTCGGTGAGATAGACCACACCCGTCTGATCGTCGAAGGTGAGAAACGGACGATCCCACGGCGAATTGCCGCCCATTCGCGGCTTGAGGCCCGGCGCAAACCGGGGATACGGGGCATGATTGAACGAGTTGACGCCATTGGCCCGGGCGCTCCACGTCTTGCCGTGGTCGGAGGACACGACATCGGCCGACTCGCCGAAGTAAGGCGGACTGGACTCGCGAGGCTCGCAACCGGCGATGAACACACCGTCCTTCGTCACGCCGGCAAAAGGATCCGGGCAGCGCACGAACTTGCCGCTGAGAATCGGCAGCCGCTTGACCTTCCACGTGGTGCCGCCGTCATTGGTGACCCCGAGCCAGGTGATCGTCGAGAACGGTACCTTCCAGTACATCTCGGTCATTCCCGCCGTCACCGGCGCATGATATCCCGGCAGTATCTGCAGGCTTCCCATCCCGACCACGATAATGTTCTTGGAGTTCGTCGGATCGACGGCCACCATGGGCTCACCGGAGCCGCGGGTCGCGTTACCGAGCACCAGGTACTGATCGACGACGGGCTTTACCGCCGGCGGCGGCTTGGGGAATCGCTGCGCCCAGGCAGCAGTCAGCGCCATGGATGCGCTGAATGCCAGACAGGTGGCAGCCCTACCGAATCGGCGCGACTGTATCGACATGTTTCCTCCTTTCGAGAGGTTTGAACGCGGTGGGGCGGCTCATCGGGGGGCGAGTCAGTCCTCGACCGTGCCGCGGGCGGGGCCGAATCGGGATGCCCCGTTCCCGGGCGCTCTGGCATGGCACGGCTGCAGCCTCAGGGTTCACCGCTGCCCCACGCCGCGAGCAGCTCTCCGAGCCGTTCGCCGATACGCGACAGCGGCCGCTCCGTGGCCCGATGCAGATAGATGCGAAATGGCTTGCGCCATTTGGTCGGCAGCGCCACGAGATTCGGAAAGACGTTTCCGGATACCGTGAACTCATCGACGAGGGCGATGCCATTACCCTGCTCCGCCAGCGCGCAGGCGGTTTCCGCAAAGCGCGCGGTGCAGACGTAGACCGGCTCGTGGCCGGTCTGCCGCAGGAAATCGTGCATCACCCGGCCGTGCGGAGTGTTCGGCTCGAAGCCGATAAGAGTCTCTGCCGCGAGGTCCTTGGGCCCTATCAGCGATCGCTTCGCCAACGGATGGTCTCGCGGCACCGCGCAGACCAGAGCGCCGGCGGCATAAGCCTGCGTCTCGATCTGCGGATGGGAGATCGGGAATATCGTGCACGCGCATTCGCCCTGATTGAGAGTCACGTACTCGATGACCTGCGAGACCGACAGGATGTCGAGTTTGACCGCGAGCTGCGGAAATTCACGGCGCAGCGACGACAGCGCCGTCGGCAGAACGTGCCGCCCGAGGCTGGGAGAGGCCCCGACCGTAAAGCGCCCCAGCTCTCCGCGCGCGATGTGCCGCACGGTGTCCTGGAGCGATTCCAGATGCGCATGCAACGACTGCACTTCACGATAGAGCGCTCTCGCCTCGGCCGTCGGCTGCAGCCTGCCCTTGCTGCGCTCGAAGAGCCGGATTCCGAGGCGCCCCTCGGTGTATTTGAGCATCCTGCTCACATTGGGCTGGGACACACTGAGCAGCTCCGCAGCTCCGCTCACGGTACCTGCCTCCATGACCGCGCGGAAGTACTCGATCTGCTTGAGGCTGATGCCGATCATGGCGTTCTTTGCCGAGCCTGGCGGCTCACCGCGCGAGCGTATCGGGTCCGGAGCCGGGAAATCGCGCCAACATCCGCTCGATGTCAGGCTCTGCGCCGGTGAACAGTCTGAACGCGGCAGCAGCCTGCAACACCGCCATCATTCCTCCATCGAGTGTCCTGCAGCCCACCCGCCGCGCGGACTCGAGCAACTCCGTCTCGAGAGGAAAATAGACGATATCGGCCACCCACAGCGACGGACGCAGAAGCGATCTCGGAAGAGGGAGTCCGGGATACGAGCGCATTCCCACGGGCGTAGCGTTCACCAGTCCTTCGCTGCCCTCGAGCGCCGTCTCCACATGACGAGTCGCCGCGACCTTTCCCGGACCGAAGTGCTCGGCGAACCGTGCGCAGAGCTCCCGCGCGCGCGCGGCATCGAGGTCGTAGACGCTCACCCGTCCGGCACCGCTCCTCAGCAGCGCGTAAATCGTGGCGCATCCGGCGCCCCCGGCTCCGAGCTGGGTCACCCGAGCCAGTGACGCGCCCGGCAGCCCTCTGCGCAACGACTCGGCGAAGCCGACCCAGTCCGTGTTGTGCCCGACCCGCCGGCCGGCGGCGAAAACGACGGTATTGACGGCCCCGATGAGACGCGCCTCGGACGATAGCTCATCGAGATGCGCGAGCACGCTTTGCTTGCATGGATGGGTGATGTTGACGCCGGCATACCCCTCGCTCTCGAGGCGACCGAGCAAGCCCTCGAGCGCCTCGGCACCTCCCAACCGGTCTAGATCGAACAGCTCGTACTGCAACCGCAAGCCGAGTGCGGCGGCCTCCTCCATGTGCATGGCCGGACTGCGCGATGCCTGAATGCCCGACCCGATCAAGCCCACCCTGATGGGGCCCATCGCCGTCGTGCGGCCGGTAGTCTCCGACATCTCTTCTCCCATTCTCAGCTCTGCACCCAGGCCGCTCGACGGAGACCCGGCGCCGCGTGCCCCACGCGAGCGGCGGCCCCAGGTCGATCAGTCAAAGTCGACGATTGCTCGAGCGGCCCACCACGTCGTAGACCTACAGGTCCATGCCGACGATCTCTCCGGGAACCGGCGGCGCCCCTTGTTGAAGAGATGGCGATGCCGGCGCGCAACCTCCACCTGCTGCCGATGGCACAGGTTCCGATCTGCTCGAAAGGCTGTACCGGCGGGACGCAACGTCCGCTCATTATCGACGGACTGGATAGTACATTTTTTAGGCCGCTTGACAAGTCCCCCTGCGCCGGTTCAGGCCATCGATCGCCCAATGCCGCGGGAATCGGCTTTGACTAGCGGGCGAGCATGCCGAGAATGGCATCGGCGATCATGCGCCTGTGGTGCGCGCGCACGCGCGGACTCAGCAGGTCGCGGTTGAACAGGGCCTTGAACGTATGGCGGTTCGCGACGCGAAAGAAGCACAGCGAGCTGATCGCCATGTGTACGTCCACCGCGTCCAAGTCCGAGCGGAACAGTCCCTGGCGGACGCCACGCGCGAGGATCTCCTCGAGCCGCCTGATGATGACCGAGTTGGTCTCGCGGATGGGGGCGGACTGCAAATACTCGGCGTGGTGCAGATTCTCCATGCTGACGAGACTGACGAAGTCCGGATGGGTCTGGTCGTAATCGAACGTCACCTCGATCAGGCGCCGCAGCGCCTCTCGGGGCGCAAGCCCTTCCAGGTCGAGTTTCCCTTCGCGCTCACGGATCCCGGCGTACGCCGCCTCGAGGACCGCCTGATAGAGACCTTCCTTGCTGCCGAAGTAGTAGTAGATCATGTGCTTGGACGTCCGGGTGCGTTCCGCGATGACGTCGATCCGTGCGCCGCTCAGCCCGTTGCGGGTGAACTCCTGGCGGGCGATCTCGAGAATGTCCCGGCGAGTGCCCTCCGGGTCGTTCTTGCGCTTCGGCCGTCCCGCTCGAGCGCCCGAGGGGTAAGATTCTGCTTTTGACATGGGTCTTTTGCCTGTTCGCGAGCTCTACCGCGCGATTCTGGCATCGGTCCCTGCGGTCATCCAAGTGTCCGGGTTCCCCATCGTTGCAATGGCTCCCGACCGCGAAATCCGCGCTCCACGCTCTGGCACACCAACCGCGTTTGGGATACGCTTTTTCATCCCCTCCCGTCTCCACCGGACGCCCGTGAGCGAGCGTGCGAACAATCCGCTGACTCAGTCCCTCGACGAGGCCGTCCGACATCTCAACAGCGGAAATTGGCCGCTCGCCCGTCGCTGTCTCGAGCGTGTCCTGCAGGAAGAGGCTTCACACCCTGTGGCGACGTACCTGCAGGGCGTATGTGAGTTGCGGCAGGGACATTGGCATCAAGCGGAACAACTGCTCCGCCGGGCACTCACCGTATCGGCGCCCCCGCAGGTGAGCGTGGACCTCGCACACGCCCTGGCGGCTCAGGGCCGCGGGGTCGAGGCGCTCGAATGTCTGCAGCAGGCGCTGGCCAGGGTGCCCGCGGACTTCGGAGTTCGCCTGGCGCTCGCCCAGGCTCAGGAAGCCGCCGGCCTCCTGGAAGAGGCCATTGCCGGATATCGCGCGCTGCTCGCGGCGCGCCACGGCAGCGCTGAGCCTTGGTTGAGGCTGGCTGCCTTATTGACCCGAATGGTCCGCGCTCAGGAGGCGGAACAGCTCCTTCAGGGGGCGCCCCTGCACCAGTTCAGCCCTGCGGAGCGGGCTGCGTGGTCGCATCAGATGGGCCGCGCACTCAAGCACCAGCGCAAGCATGCGCAATCCCTGCGGCATCTCGAGGATGCCCGGGCAGCGGCGCCGCAGGACCGCCAGATCCTCATGGATCTCGCGGTCCTGCTGCAACATCTGCGCCGTTACGAGGATGCCGCAGCCCTCCTGGAGGAACGGCTCGGGCAGGAGCCTCTCGACCTGGATGCGCATCTGCAGCTCAACGAGTTGCTGCACCGTCAGGGTCGGGACGATGCCTTCCTGACCTCCTATGAGCGTGCAGTCGCGCGGACGCCAAAAGCCGCGTCACTCCTGAGTGCCAAGGGCCGCTTGTTGCTGAGGGCCGGACGCGCCGCCGAAGCAATGGACGCATTCGAGCGAGCGCTGGCGCTCGAGCCTGCACACCCGGCCGCCATGGCGGGCCGCGCTCGCGCGCTGGAAGCGCTGGGAGATCCGGATGGCGCGCGGCGCGCACACGAGGCCGGCGTCGTGGCGCATCCCTCGAACGCCGACGTCCTCATCGATGCCGCCGCATTCCTGCTCCGGCAGCAGGAGCCCGGCCGTGCCAAGCAACTGGTGCTCGAGGCCCTTTCGGCTCGTCCGACGGATCAAGCTGCGCTCTCGCTGCTCATCCTGTGCCATCGCGCTCTGCGGGAGGAGCGTGCGGAGAGCTGGCTCGCCGGGTACGAGAAGCTGATCGGCGTCTACGATCTGCCGCCTCCCGAGGGCTATGCGACGATGCTCGATTTCAATCGGGATCTCGCCGCCTACCTCGACCCGCTCCACGACGACAAGCGGGAGCATCTTACGCAGACCGTTCGCGGCGGCACCCGCCTTCATGACGAGGTGTTCGGCAATGGTCACGAGTTGGTCGAGCGTCTGCGCCGAAGAATCGATGAGGCGGTCGCGCATTACATCGCCCATCTGCCGAGCGACGGGCGGCATCCCTTCACCGGCCGAAGGTCCGCGGGATTTCTCTACGTCAGCTCCTGGTCATCCCGTCTGTCGGATCGAGGATTCCACCTCAATCACGTGCACACGCAGGGCTGGATCAGCTCCGCCTACTACGTTGCCGTGCCTGAGGTCTGCGGCGACTCCCTCCATCCGCAGGGATGGCTGAAGTTCGGCGAACCCAGCGAGGACTTCGGCGATCGTTTTCCCGCGCGCCGGCTCGTGCAGCCCATGCCGGGACGGCTGGTCCTCTTTCCTTCCTATCTCTGGCACGGCACCGTTCCCTTCGAGTCGCCGCAGCCGCGCATGACGATCGCCTTCGACGTCGCGCCGCTCGGCAAGCCGCTCGTTTGACTCCGCACGCCTCAGCCGTTCATCTTGCGCCCGGCAGCATCCGCCGCAGCACTTCATCCCTCAAGACCCAGTGGTGCCGGAAAGCGGCCGCGATGTGCACCACCAGGACCACTCCCAGTGCCAGGGCCAGGAAGGAATGCGCCGCATACAGCGCGTGCCCCAGGGGCCTGTCCTTTGCGAGTGCGTTGGGAATCGCAAACAGCCCGAACCAGCGCACCGTGAAGCCGGATGCCGACGAGCCGAGCCAGCCCGTCAAGGGCATGGCGAAGAGCAGCGCGTAGAGCGCGTCGTGGGTGGCGCGCGCCAGAAAGCGCTCGTATGGCCGCAGGGTCAGCGGCAGGTCCGGAACAGGGTTCGCCCAGCGCCAGACGAGCCGCAACGCCGCGACCACCAGTATCGTCATGCCGAGCGATTTGTGAATGCCAATGAGGGTGGCGGTTTCCGGTCCCCGATGCATCCGCTTGAAGAAGAGCGCGAGCAGCGCCTGCGCCAGAATCATCACGACCATCAGCCAATGGAAGGCCTGCGCCACGGAGCCCCATCGGATGCGGTCGTTCCGGATTGCGATCGTCACATGCGCTCCGCTACGCCGGCTTGCGAAGCTCGAGCGCCCAATGGGGACCGCAAGGAGGCGGCGGAGGGGGCAGGTCGACGGCGGCCGCCGCGACCGCGCGCATCGGATGAGAGGCAATGTCCGCGTTCTCCAGTCCCAGGGCCCACCTCAGGCCCTCGAAATAAATCCGCTGGATGTCCGGGATGTCCCACGTATCGCGCGCATGGCCCAGCGCGCAATAGAACACGCGTCCCTTGCCGTAATTCTTGGCCCAAGCGAGCGGCCAGTCCTGGGTGCGATCGGTCAGGCCCCGGTGATGCAGGTTCAGCCCGGACGTGTCCAGGCGCAGGACCACGTCCATCTCCTTGCGGGAGAAGTCCTTGAACTCGTACATCTCGTCGTACAGGTTGAACTTCGGCGGCAGGAACCGAGTCGCCGGGAATCGCGAGTCGTCCACGATCACCTGCGCCTCGATCTGGCCATACGGATGCTCCACGAATTCAGCGCCCAGCATCTCGTTGAACTGCGGCCAGCGCTTGAAAGTGCGCCCGCAGGCGAGCGCTTCGTCATGTCGCTTGCCGAAGGGCGCCCAGGGCAGGAACATGGTCGATGCCGCGTGCACACCGACGAATCCGCCGCCGTTGCGGATGAACTCCAGCAGGTCGGCCCGCTGCTGGGAAGTGAGGTAGACCTCCCGAACTCCGAGGCAGAAGATCGCATCGTAGTTGTTGAGATCCCGCCCCATGACGCCCTGGCCGTAACTGCCGGTCAAGCCGTGAAGGCTGATGGGCTGGCTGTCGGTATGGAAGTATGTGTCGTAGGTCTGCGAGACATAGCCGAGGTGCTCGATCACGCTCATGGCGTGGGAGATGGAATTGTGCTGGAAGCCGTTCTTGATCGGCGCCCAGGCGAGCACGTTCTTGCGCCCGGAGCGGCGCATGTAGTGCTCCAGGAATTCCGCCCGCTTCGCCCGCGCGCCGGCCGGAGGCCGTCCGGCGGCAGGTCTGGCCAGCGCCGGCGCGGAGAGATCGAAACCCAGCGCGGCGCCCGCACCCAGGGTGCCGATCGTCCGAGAGATCATCTGCCGTCGGTTCATGATGCGACTTCGTTTCATGTCATCGCGCCTTCGAGGACGTTCCGAAATGGTCCGTCAGGTACTCGATCAGCGTCTTGTACTGTGCGGTGGTGACCGGTGCGCCCCGGTTCATCATCTCACGCACCGTCGCCTGCCATCCGGCGCGAGTGAAGTGCGATCCGGTGATGTTCTGCAAGCCGTGACACAACGTGCAGTCCTCCTGCACGATCCGGCGGCCGGCTCCCGGAGGCAACTTGCCGCCCGCCCGCGACTGCGCGGGGACCATGAGCGCCGCGGTCTGCGCGCGCGACGCCCGGGTCGGCGGGGCCGGCCGGCCGCCCACTGCGAACGCGATCAAGCGAACCGGCGGATTCTTCACGCTGTGATGCACCCCACGAAGGAGGCCCGCGCCCCCGGCGGCGATCACGACATATTGCTTGCCATTCTTGCCGAGGTAGGTCGTGGGCGTCGCTTCACCATATCCGTCGAGACCCGCCTCCCACAGCATGCGTCCCGTGCGCGCGTCGAAGGCGCGAAAATCGCCGTCCATCGTCGCCCCGATGAAAACCAGTCCGCTCGCGGTGACCAGGCTGCCGCCCAGGTTGGGAGTCCCGGTCGCCGGAACCCCGGCTCGTGCCAGCGCCGGATAGTCGCCAAGCCGCACCTGCCAGGCGATGTGTCCGGTGTGTGTGTTCACGGCAGACAGGAGGCCCCATGGGGGCTGCTGGCAGGGGAGACCGTTCTGATCCACGAAGCGGGCGCCCACGTAGGGGTTGTAGTACGGCATGCGCTTGAAGTGCGCGAGAAACTTGGCGTAGGCCCCTTTGAACTTGAGCGCACGTCTGCTGTGGACGCTCGACCCGGCCTTCACCATCTGCCCGATGCTGCCGAAATCGCTGGTATTGACATAGATGTAGCCCAGCGCCGGGTCGTAGCTGGTGCCACCCCAGTTGCCGCCGCCGACCGCCGAAGGAAAGTGCAGGCTCGGCTCGAGCTGGAACGGACTGTAGCGGCCTTCGATGTGGAACTTGGCGAATTGGGACTTACAGTACGCCTCCGAAGCCGGCGTCACCGTGGTGACATCGGCGGGCTCGACGGTCTGCCGCGCGAGCGGCGGCGGCTCCACAGGGTACGGCTCCGTCGGCCATGGATGCTCTCCGGGAACGTCGCTCTTCGGCACCGGCGCCTCGCGTACGCCGAAAATCGGCTTGCCGGTGCGGCGATCGAGAATGAAGAGCAGCGCGGACTTGGTGAGCGCGGCCACGGCGGGGACCTCGTGGCCGTTCTTCCAGGCCTCGACCAGACTCGTGCTGACGGTATCCGTGTCCCAGAGATCGTGGTGGACCAACTGGTAGTACCAGCGCAGCCGGCCCGTGCGGGCATCGAGCGCGACGACCGAATTGGCGTAGAGGTTGGTTCCCGGGCGGTCCGCTCCGTAGTAGCTGTCCGCGGGGTTGGCAACGGGAACGAGCACCAGCGCGAGCTTCGGGTCCACCGTGATGTCGCCCCAGGCCGAGGGTCCTGAGCGGTTCTTCCAGCCTCCGCGGCCCCAGGTCGAGTTGCCGGGCTGCCCGGGCTGCGGGACCGTATGGAACGTCCAGACGATGCGGCCCGTGACGGCATCGACCGCGGTCACGATGCCCGGCGGCCCCTGGCTCGGGCCCTCCTGCAGGTCTGGACCGAGAATGAGCAGATTGCGCCAGACGGCCGGCGGCGAGGTGAATCCGAACGGGGCGTACGGATAGCCCTTGGCCTGGATCGCTCGCAGATCGAGCACGCCGTGATCGGCGAATCCGGTGATCGGCCTGCCGGTCTCAGGGTCGAGCTCGATGACGTGTCCATCCGCAGTGGCCTCGACCAGCCTCGGAGGAATCTTGCCTGTGCCCGGCCAATAGACGAGCCCGCGGCTCACGCGAGTGCGCTTCTCGTGGGGATCGTAGCTCCAGATTCGACGGCCGGAATCCGGTTGCAGGGCGACGACGGCTTCATTCGGCAGCACCACGTACATGGTGCCGCGAACGACGAGCGGAGTGTCCTCGAAGCTGCGGCCCTTCATTCCGGTGTCGTAAACCCACGCGACGCCGAGTCGCCCGACATTGCTCGGCGCAATCTGCTCGAGCGGCGAGAAATGCGTACCCGATGCGGCCGCCTCCCGGACGGCTGCGCCGGTCTGTGCAGATGGTGCCTGGGGCGCCGCGAGAGCACCAAGCGGCAGAATCATCAGTAGCAGGGCGATGCGTTTGTAAGGCATTGTTACCATGCGGAGCCGGCGGGTTTCACTGCTGAGCGCAGGCGAGCTGCGCAACGCCAGACTATACGCACCAGATAGTTAACGTCAACGCGGTCACCGGCACACAAGCCGCGATTTGCCTTGCAAGACAGGACTGTTATGCCCGCGGCGGCGGCGCGTGCCAAACCGCGTGAAGATCGTTGACAACCGCTGCGGCCGAGTATAGCGTCTTTGCGCACGAACTAGTTCGTTCCTACAAGGAGCGGCTCCGGCGATCGATCCTCCGGGCTCGGGCGATGGCTCCGGATCGAGGAGCGATCCTGGAGCGTTGCCAGAGGCGCTATGACAGAGCTCAAATCCCTCCTGCCTTCCCTCATGCTCGCCCTGGCGCTCGGCGGGCTTGCCCACGGCGCGCTCGCCGGGGTGATGCGCCCGGTGCCCGATGACCCGGTGAGGATCGACTCGGGACTCCTCGCCGGAACCCTGATAGGGCACGGCGTGAAGGCCTACTATGGCATCCCCTTCGCCGCTCCGCCGGTACGCCAGAACCGTTGGCGTGCTCCACAGCCGGTCAAGCCGTGGCAAGGAATCTACACTGCGGACACGAAACGGCCCTCATGCATGCAACCGATGCGCGCTGCGGATATCAACCACTATTTCGGCGCGCAATCGATATCGGAGGATTGCCTCTATCTGAACGTGTGGGCGCCAGCGGAGGCGCGTCCCGGCGCCAACCTCCCGGTGGTGGTCTGGATCTTCGGCGGCGCGTTCGCCATAGGCTCGGCGAACATGCCGGTCTACAGCGGCGCGCACCTGGCGCATCACGGTGTGATCTATGTGGCCGCCAATTATCGGGTCGGTGTGTTCGGGTTTCTGGCGCTGGCGCGGCTGACCGCCGAGTCGCCGCACCACGCCAGCGGCAATTGGGGTCTTCTCGATCAGATCGCGGCGCTGAAATGGGTGCAGCGCAACATCCGCGCCTTCGGCGGCGACCCGGGCAACGTCACCCTCGTCGGCCAGTCGGCCGGCTCGATGTCGATCAACCTCCTGCAGGCGAGCCCCCTTACCCGGGGCCTGTTCGAGCGGGCGATAGGCCTGAGCGGCTCCTCGCTGGTCGGCAGCCCGGAACTGGCGACGCCGTCGCGGCAACAGGCGCAAGCGCAAGGGCTGAAGCTGATGCGGGCACTGCATGCCACCGGTCTCGCCCAGATGCGGGGTCTGGCGGCCGATCAGGTATTGGCGGCCGCGCAACGAGCGCATTTCAGAGCGCGCCCGGATGTCGATGGTTACGTCCTCCCGCAGAGTCCACAGCAGATCTTCGAAGAAGGCAAAGAGCAGCAGATCCCCATCCTGGTCGGATCCACCAACAATGATCTCGGCACCGGGATCGCTCTGCTCAGGGCTGCCACGCCGCAACAATATCGCGCTGCCGCCAGGCGCATGTTCGGCGCGAGCACGCGGACATTTCTGGATGTGTGGCCCGCGCGCTCGGAGGCGCAGGTACGACGGCAGTCATTGGCCGTCTCTCGCGACAGCGGCATGGGTCTGGCCGCGCTGGGCTGGGCCACCTTGCAGGCGAAAACCGCGCAGGCTCCTGCATATCTATACCTCTTCGACCATGTAGAGCCCTTCGCCCCTGGCGTGACCTTCGCCGACCTTCCCGATCCGGCCGAAGCCGGCGCCTACCACTTCAGCGACGTCGCCTACTGGCTGGGCACGTTGAACACCTACAATCTCTTCCGCATCACTCGCGACTGGAAGCCCGCCGACATCGCGCTGTCGCGCGAGATGCAGGACGTGATACTCGCATTCGCCAAGGCCGGCATGCCGGATACGCCGGCGGTGAGATTCAGGCGATTCGACCCGGCCGATCCATACCGTACGATACTCGGGGTCCCGGTGCGGCTGCAGAAGCTCAATGCACGAGGCATCGCCTTCCTGCTCCAGCACCCTCCCGCCT
Organism: Steroidobacteraceae bacterium; assembly: GCA_035713045.1. Lineage (GTDB taxonomy): Bacteria > Pseudomonadota > Gammaproteobacteria > Steroidobacterales > Steroidobacteraceae > 13-2-20CM-66-19. The sequence goes on along the minus strand of DASTAC010000011.1, from coordinate 13,728 downwards.
GGCCGCGCCCGCCGGTGACGAAGAAGCCGAAGCAGATGTATTGATGCGGCCTGGAAGTCGGTCCCTGCGCACGCTCAAACGTGACGCGCAGGGTCAGGCAGGAGTGAACCCCAACGGCAACCCGGCCTCGGGAACGAATCCGTAGAGGGACTCCTGAGGCAGGCTTGCGGCGAGTATCTTGCGGACCCCGAGGAGTCGGTTGAGGTCTATTCCGGTGTGAACGCCCATCGCCTCGAGCATGAACACCAGGTCCTCCGTGACGATGTTGCCGGATGCCCCGGGTGCCCAGGGGCAGCCGCCGAGACCGGCCAGTGAGCTGTCGAACGTCTTCACACCCAGTTCGAGCCCTGCCAGTACGTTGGCCAGCCCCAGGCCGCGCGTGTTGTGCAGGTGCAGACCGGCGAATGCCGATTCCCCGATGGCTCCGCGGACACGCTTCACCAGCGACTTGACCTGAGCCGGATTGGCATAGCCGGTCGAATCCGACAGTCCTACCTCGTCACAGCCCGCTTGCATGACCGTTTCGGCCAGCCGCACCACTTTGTCTTCCGGAACGATGCCTTCGTAGCTGCATCCGAATGCGGTCGAGATACCCGCCTCGAATTTCGGCCGGCGTTCGCCCGGCAGGCTTCGCAGCAGCGCCACGATCGCCCGCGTCTCCTCCAGCATCTGCTCTGGCGTCCGCCTCACGTTCTTCAGAAGATGAGTGTCGGATGCGGAGAAAGGGAGGGTGATCTTGTGAGCGCCCGCCTCCACTGCCGCCTGCGCACCCTTGAGGTTCGGTACCAGCACTGCAACGGTCAGCCCCGGTATCGAGAGAGCGTGGGCCACGACGTCCGCAGTGTCCGCAAGCTGCGGCAGCAGCTTTGGCGACACGAAGCTGCCGACCTCGATCTCGCGCACACCGGCCGCGGCCTCGGCGCTGATCCACTCGTTCTTGGCGGCCAGAGGCATGATCGACTTGATGCTCTGTAGCCCGTCGCGCGGACCGACCTCGCTGACGAGCACATCGACGTTCGTTGGCATGTGGGAGGCTCAGTCCGTCGCGACGTGCGACACATGCTTGCCCGGCGAATAGATGTCGAGAATGTTCCAGTGGCCGGTGGTCGGGGTCGGATTGTTCTTCATGGGCACGTCGATGAGAAATGGACGTCCCGAGTGCAGCGCCTGGCGCAATGCAGGCGCGAATTGCGCGGCGGACTCGATCCGCACGGCCTCGCAGCCGTAGGCCCGCGCGATCTCGGCGTATTTCGGCCGCATCTCGCTCCATCCGCCATCGCCGCTCGGGAAGAGTGTCCCCAGCGTGAGTCCGAAATGGGCCTGCTGCAGGCCCGCGATGGTGCCGAAGGCGTTGTTGTTCATGACCACCCAGACGATCGCGAGGCCCTGCTCCACCGCGGTGGCGAGCGCGGCCGGATTCTGACCGAAGCCGCCGTCGCCGACGAGCGAGATCACCGTCCGATCCGGGGCGGCGAGCTTCGCGCCGATCGCCGCAGGCGGTCCGAAGCCCATGGTCGCATAGCCGCCCGGAGTCAGCACGCTGCCGGGCGTGTAGATGGGAAACTGCTGTCCGACACCGTTCTTGTTCCAGCCGACGTCGGTCGTCAGAATGGCATCGTGGGGCAGCAGCTCGCGGGTCTCGGCGAGAATGCGCTCCGGCATCATGGGAAACGCATCGCTCAGCGCCATGGCCCGGTTCGCCTGCGCGAATTCCCTGCGGAACTGTGCGATTTGCGCGGCGGCTTCCGGATTGCGGCGCCCCTCGGGATACAGCTCTCTGGCGACTTGGCAAAGCGTCGCGAGCGCAGCCTTCACGTCCGCGACCACCCCGATCTCAGTCGCAAAATTGCGGCCGATCTCGCTCGGCTCGATATCGATGTGCGCCAGGCGCGTCGGCGGAATGTTGAACGTGTAGTCGCGGTACCAGGAGCTGCAGTCAGCTTCCTTGAAGCGGGTTCCCACCCCCAGCACCCAATCGGCCGCCATGCACGCATCGTTGACGAGCTGAGTCCCCCAGAAGCCGCTCATCCCGAGCACGAGGGGATGGTCGTCCGGTATCGCGCCCTTGCCCATGAGGCTGTGGGCGACCGGGATGCCGAGGTGATCGACGAGCTCACGCAACTCTTCCGACGCCCGCGCGAGCAATATGCCGCCACCTGCGTAAATCAGAGGCCGGCGCGCCTGCGCCAGCGCTTTGACGATCTCTCTTGCCGTCGCGAGGTCGATCGCCGGCCGGTGCACCGCGCTCACGGGAGCCTCGAAACGCCCTTGGAATTGGGGTGCCAGCTCCGCGGAGAAGACATCCATGGGAACATCGACCAACACCGGTCCCGGCTGTCCGCTCTCGGCGAGCTGGAAGGCCTTGACGATGGTTTCCGGGAACAGATCCGGGCGGTCGACTCGCCATGCACGCTTGACGAACGGCCGATAGATCTCGAATTGCGATCCGTCGCCGTGGAGATTCACCTCCTGGTGCGGATGCTTTCCCATGTAGTGCGTCGGGACGTCACCCGCGATCACCACCATCGGAATGCAATCGAGTGCCGCGTTGGCCACGCCAGTGGCGGCATTGGTCAGCCCGGGACCGAGATGCGTCAGCAGGACCGACGCCTTTCCGGTGACGCGCGCATAGCCATCGGCGGCGTGGGCAGCGATCTGCTCGTGACGGACGTTCACGAAGCGGATGCTGCTGCCGGCGAGCGCGGACAGCACCGCGATGTTGGTGTGCCCGCAGAGCCCGAAGATATGGCGGACTCCGCGTCGCTCCAGATAGCGGACCAGGTGTTCCGCGACCGACTTGCCCGCCACTCAGAGTACCTCGGTGCCGTAGAACTCGCCGAAGAGCTCCTGCTCCGAGGGCCTGTCCTCCGGAATCGGCCGGCTGACCCACGTCGTCTGCATGAAATGCTTCAGGTGAATGTTCTCGTTTGTGACGTTGCCGCCCCAGATGCCGCACCCCAGACTGGAGGTCATCGGCATTCCGTTGTTGAAGGCCCCGGCGTTCGCCTTGGACTGCGGCTGGCGGACCATCATGCGGCTCACCGGCGCCACCCGCGCCAGCCGGTCGATGTGGTCGTCGTCATGCGAGTAGATTCCGCAGGAATGCCCTTTGCCACCCACCTCGTAGATCTGCCGCACCATCTCGAGCGCCTGATCAAAGCCTTCGTAGCGGTAGACGGCAAGCGCCGTGGTCAGCTTCTCCCGGGACCAGTTGTGCCGCGGCCCGATCTTGTCGTTCTTCACCATGATGAACTTGCGGTCGGCCGGAATCCGGAAGCCGGCAAGCTCGGCGAGGCGTTGCGGCGCGCAGGCCACACTGTCCGGCAGGCGATGCCCCTCCTCATCCCAGATCACGCGCTCGAGCGCCCTGGCTTGCTCCTGGCTCGCCAGGAAGCCGCCCTCGGCCTGGAGCGCCTCCAGGAAGCGGTCGTATATTCTCGAGTCGATCAGGAGATTGCCGTCCGCCGAGCAACCCGAGCCGAAGTCGGAGGTTTTGGAGATGCGGCTGTTTCGCGCCGCTATGTCGAGGTCCGCGGTCTCATCGATGACCATGGTCGAATTGCCCGCGCCGACGCCGAAGGCCGGCTTGCCCGAGCTGTACGCCGCGCGCACCATGGGCTGCCCCCCGGTAGCGAAGGTCACATCGCAGTGAGCCATCAAATGCTGGGTCGAGGGGATGCTCGGACGCTCGACGCACTGCAGCAGATCCTCCGGCGCCCCGAGACGCTTCAGCGTCTCACGCATGACGCGCACCACCTCCCGAGTGGTGTTTTTCGAGCGCGGATGCGGAGAGAAGATGACCGCATCGAGACATTTGACGGCGTATATCGCGGTGAACGGCGGGGTCAGCTCCGGGTTCGTGGTCGGCACGAGCGAGGCGATGACGCCTGCCGGCTTGCCGTACTTGACGATTCCCTTCTCGGGCAGCTGCTCGACGATCCCGATGCTCTTCTGGCGCAAGGCGTCACGCAGAACGCCCATGATTTTGAAACGCTTGGAGATGCGGCCCTCCGGGTCGCCGAGCTTGCTCTCCTCGACGCTCATGCGTGCGAACCGGGCAAAGGTCTCCTCGTTGGCTGTCGCCCAGCCCAGCGCGCGGCAGAGCCGGTCGGCTTGCTCCTGGGAATAATGCTCGACGGCGCGCATCGCCGCCCGCGCGCGATCGATCATCGCATCGATTTCCGCGCGCTCGGCCTCCCCGAGCACACTGCGCGTCGTCTCTTTCACTGCCGTAGCCATTTCTCGAACTCCTCACTGGACGCCCGGACCGACGGGGTCCGCGCTCGGGGAGTGCCGCCCCGCGCTCATGAGTATGAACGGACCGGATAGTTCAGTCAATGTCGGCAACCTCCGGGGCATTTGACACAACTGTACGAACTGGTGAGCATAATATCATCTCGTGTCGACGGTGGTGATGCGCGGGATCGGGGAATGCCGCACCGTTCCAGGACCGCACGAGCGGGCCGGCGCAGCGCTCCCGCCCCGGCCGCGAGCCGCCGCGCCCGGGCTCCCGTTCGCTGTAAGCCGCTGGTACACTGAGCTATGAACGAAACGGAACGTACAGTCCTCGATCGTCCCCCGCTCGCCGCAAGACCAACGCGGGCCCGATTCCTGGCCCTCGGCCTCGTCACCGCCGGCACGACCATCAATTATCTGGACCGCGCGGTGCTCGGGATCGCGGCGCCGCTCCTCAAGCTTCAGTTGCACCTCGGCCCGCGCGAGCTCGGATTCCTGTTGTCCGCCTTCTCCTACTCATACGTTGCGGCGCAGATTCCGGGCGGCATACTCCTCGACCGCTTCGGCACCCGGATCGTCTATGGGCTCGCGGTCGGCTTCTGGTCGATCTGCACCTTCCTGCAAGGGCTGGCATCGAGCTTCCTGATGCTGCTCAGCTGCCTGCTCGGCCTGGGCGCCGCCGAAGCCCCCTGCTTTCCCTCCAATAGCCGGGTGCTGGGTGCCTGGTTTCCCCAGGGTGAGCGGGCTCGCGCCAACGGGGTCTTCTCCCTGGGACAATACTTCGGGCTCGCCTTTCTCAGCCCGCCCCTCTATTGGATCGAGGATCGGTGGGGCTGGCGAGCCCTGTTCTTTCTGACCGGCGCCGCGGGACTCATCTTCACGGTCTTCTGGTTCTTCCTCTACCGCGACCCGCAGCACAGCCGGTCCGCCAATCGCGCAGAGCTCGATCACATCAGGAGCGGCGGTGGCCTCGTGCGTCCGCCGCCACCGCCCCGATGGTCGTGGCGCAACATGAGTCTGCTGCTCGGCAACCGCGCCTTTCTCGGCGCCGGTCTCGGGCAGTTTGCGAGCAATTCGACCCTCGTGTTCTTCCTCACCTGGTATCCGACGTATCTCGCCTCCGCGCAGCACCTGAAGCTGCAGACCGCGGGACTTCTAGCCGCCCTGCCCTACATCGCCGCCTCCGTGGGACTGCTCTTCGGAGGCTGGTGGTCGGACTGGCTGATCCGGCGGACCGGCTCCGCCACCATCGGCCGCAAGGCCCCCATCGTGACGGGACTGGCCATGGCGAGCTGCCTGCTGCTCGCGGGTTTCGTGCACCACATCGTGGCCGTCATCGGCGTCTTCTCGTTCGTATTCTTCGGTCAGGGCATGTGCAATCTCGGCTGGACGCTCATCACCGACCTGGCGCCGCCCGACCTGCGCGGCCTCACCACCGGAATGTTCAATCTGTTCGCCAACCTGGCGGGCATCGTGATCCCGGCCGTCATCGGCATCATTCTCGGCAGCACGCGGTCCTTCGTCGGCGGACTTGCGTTCGTCAGTGTGATCGCGCTTCTGGGCGTGCTTTGTTATCTGGTGCTGCTCGGGCCGGTGCGGCAGATCGAGCTCTCAGGCAGACCCTCGGCCTGACCGCCATGCGGTCATGTTATGGGTGTCGTCCAAATCGGAAATGTTGCGCCGCCGCATGGGGTGCTAGGGTGGTTTCGTCGTCAGCGGAATTGCCATCCAGATGCACAAAGCGTCAGAACCGCAAGCGCGTCGGCCGGTCTCACCGCGGCCCGCCACTCGAGATCCGCTCGGATCGTCGGCCGACGCCGCGCAATTCTCGCTCGCCCACCTGACACTGCTGCGATGCCCTCCGCCCGAGCTCACCGAGATCGCGGCGCGCGTCGGCTATGAATACGTCAGCTATCGCCTCATTCCTTTCGGCCTCGGGGGCGAGCCTCGCTACCCCGTGGCCTCGGATCGCAGTCTGCTCAGGCGCACGAGAGCTGCGCTACGTGCGACGGGCGTACGTCTGCTCGACATCGAGTTGGCGCGCATCCACGCCGACGTCGACGTGAGGGTATACCTGCCGTCGTTCGAGTGTGCCGCGGAACTTGGTGCACGACACGTGCTGGCCAGCGTCTGGTGCTCCGACATGGCTTTCGCGCGGGACCGGTTCGCCGAGCTGTGCGAGCTGGCGGCGCCGCTCGGTCTGACAATCGATCTGGAATTCGTCTCTTACGCCGCCGTCGCCACCCTGACCCAGGCTGTGCAGATGCTGCGCGCTTGCCCCTTTCCGAATGCGGGGCTGTGCGTGGATACCCTTCACTTCGACCGGGCGGGCACCGCGCAAGCGGAGCTCGATGGGCTGCCGGCGTCATGGTTCCATTACGCGCAGATCTGTGATGCGCCGGCTCATCGTCCGGGTGACGACGAGTATGCGCGGGAGATCGCTCGCGAAGGCCGCCTCTTCACGGGCCACGGGGCGATAGACGTGCGGGGCATTCTCTCCCGCATGCCTCCCATGCCGTACTCGATCGAGCTTCCCAATACGCGGCTGCTGTCGCAGCTGGGCCCTGAGGAGTTCGCCCGCTGCTGCCTCCTCAGCGCCAGGCGGTATCTGGCGGACGGCACCCACTACGGCACGAACGCCTGAGGCAGCGCGGCTTCGGGCCGGTGCTGCTCGAGCCCTTCCACGGGCTCCGGGGAGCCGGCGGCCGGCTCGTTTCGGCCTTCCTGGCCGCTCCCGGCGGCCGCGATTCTCGCCAGCGTGGCGGTACGCCGTCCGAACCGCTTATGCCGTATGATTGGGCGGGTGCGTCCTCTGAGCCGCACTCGGGGTGCGGGTGGCGAACGGCAGCCTATGGCAAAAAAGAATCCCGCGGCATCCACCAACAAGACGGTTGAAGCTCTCACGGACGCCGACCGGACCAAGGCTGATATCGTTGCGGTCGCCATGGAAGAGTTCGCGCAGAGCGGGCTGGCCGGCGCACGGGTCGATGCGATCGCAGATCGCACCCGCACCTCGAAGCGGATGATCTACTACTATTTTGGCAGCAAGGAGGGGCTGTATCGGGCGGTGCTCGAGCAGGCCTACAACGGGATCCGGACCCGCGAGAGCCAGACCCATCTGCGCGACCTGCCGCCCCGCGAGGCGCTGCGGCGCCTGATCGAGATCACCTTCGACTATGACGAGAGCCATCACGGCTTCATTCGACTGATCGCCGTCGAAAATATCCATTACGCCGAGCACCTGAAGAAGCTGAACTCCATCCGGGGCATCAACGTCAGCGCAATCGAGATCGTGGAGGATATTCTGGCGCGCGGCCGGGCGGCCGGGACATTTCGTGCCGATATCAATGCCTTCGACCTTCACCTGCTGATCAGCTCCTTCTGCTTCTTCCGCGTATCCAACCGGCACACCGTCGGAGCGATCTTCAAGCGCGACCTGTCGGAACCCCGGACGATGGCGCGACATAGACGCCTGATCATCGAGGCCGTGGAGCGACTGGTCCTTCTGGATCCTGCCGGCACCGGCCCATAGCCGTCCCGAGGCTCAAGCGCCCCAGCAGCGCTGCATCGGGGATGGCCGGTCAGCCGGCTCGAATACGAGCTCGACCCGCAATCCGGACGGATCCTCGAGTCTGACCAGCGTCTGACCCGTGACGGACTGTATCTGCACGGTGTGCGGTACACCGATCGTGCCCAGCCTGCGGAGCATCTCCTCGAGATTGGAACACCCGAATGCTATGTGATCGACCGCCGTCCCCGATCCGGTGGCCATACCAGGCGAGCCGCCCTCCTCCGGGGCCTGTACGAGGTGAACGACCGCGGCATTGCCGGCGTACAGCCATAACCCATCCGACTGTAGCGACGGCCGCTCCCCGATCCTGAGGCCGATGATGCGGCAGTAGAAATCACGCAAGGCTGCGAAGGCGCCACCCGAAGCGCGCAGATTGATGTGGTCCAGACGGTGCACAGGCATGGGACCTCCGCAACCCAGCCGAATGAACGAACTAGTTCGTTCTGGCAGGATATACGAGGCCTCCCTGGCTTGCCAGCACCGTAACGGGCACGGGCTTCGATCACCGCGGCTCCAGGCGATGCGGCACACCGGCCGGGCTTTTGACGCCCTCGCGCCCGCGTCCCTATACTGCACTATCTGGTTAGTGCTGAGCGACGGCCATGCTCACCTCCATCGCTACGGTTTCATTGAGCGGCACGCTGGAGTCAAAGCTGCGAGCCATCGCGCAAGCCAGATTCGACGGCGCCGAGATCTTCGAGAACGACCTCCTGACGGCCCGCAGCACCGCGCGGGAAATCGCAGCGCAGATGCGCGATGCCGGTCTGGCGTGCACCCTCTTCCAGCCATTTCGGGATTTCGAGGGTATGCCGGGCGAGCTGCGCGGACGAACCTTCGACCGCCTGGAGAGAAAGTTCGATTTGATGCAGGACCTCGGTGCAGCGCTGCTGCTGGTCTGCTCGAGTGTCTCGCCGGCGGCGAGCGGTGACCGGAGCCGGATAGTCGCCGATCTGCGCGAGCTCGCCGAGAGGGCGGCCCGGCGAAACCTCCGGGTCGGATACGAAGCGCTGGCGTGGGGCAGACACGTCTTCGATCATCGCGATGCATGGGCAGTGGTCAAGGAGGTGGGTCATCCCGCGCTGGGTCTTATCCTCGACAGCTTCCATTCCCTGGCACGCGGCATACCGCTCGAGAGCCTGCGCGAAATCGATCCGGCACGCATCTTCATCGTGCAGCTTGCCGATGCCCCCATCGTCCAAATGGACTATCTCTCCTGGAGCCGGCACTTTCGCAACATGCCCGGGCAGGGAGAGCTGCCGCTGGTCGAGTTCGTGGCCACCCTGCTCGGGATCGGATATTCGGGACCGTTGTCGCTCGAGATCTTCAACGATCAGTTTCGCGCAACGTCGGCGTCGACCGTGGCATTCGACGGGCATCGCTCGCTCACTTTTCTCTTCGATCAGGCGGCACGGAGGCTGGCGCCGCGCTTCTCGCCCGAGCTGCCGCCCGCCATCAATCCGCGAGGCTTCGAATTCGTCGAGTTCGCCGCCAACGAGGAGGAGTCCGGTCCGCTCGAATCCATGTTTATGGCGCTCGGCTTCCGCAGAGTGGGCCGGCATAGATCGAAGAGCGTCGCGCGCTGGCGGCAGAACCGCATCAATTTCGTGATCAACAGCGAGCCCGAAAGCTTCGCCAGGGCTTATGACGCGGTCCATGGCGCATCCGTATGCGCCATCGGCGTGAGCGTTGACCACATCGCCGCCGCGCTCGATCGCGCTGAAGGGCTGCAGATCCCGCGGCTCACCCAGCCCATCGGACCGGGCGAGCTGGTGATGCCGTCCGTTCAGGGACTGGGGGGAAGTCTGCTCTATTTCATGGAGGCAGGTCAGGAGCGAGCCATTTGGGACTCGGAGTTCCTGGCGACGGAGGACGGCGGTCCCGATGCCGGTCTCATGTCGATCGATCACCTCGCCCAGACGATGCCTTATGAGGAAGTGCCCTCCTGGGTGCTCTACTACGTATCCCTCTTCGAGCTCTCGAAGACACCGGTACTCGAGATCGCGGACCCGCTCGGCCTCGTCCAGACCCGCGCGCTCGAGTCGGCCGACGGCGGCCTGCGTCTCGTTCTGAACGCCTCGCCGGGATCGAGGACGCTGTCCGCGCGTTTCGTACAGGGCTATCACGGGGCTGGGCTGCAGCACATCGCGCTCGCGACCCGCGATATCATCGCCTCGGCCCGGCGCCTGCGTACGCTCGGCCTCCCGACCCTGCCGATCCCCCGCAATTACTATCAAGACCTCGCGGCCCGATTCGAGCTCGAGCCCGCCCTGCTCCATGAACTCGAGGAACTCGGCATCCTCTACGACCGCGACTGCGGCGGAGAGTACTTCCAGCTCGTCTCGCGCGCATTTGCCAAGCGGTTCTTCTTCGAGATCGTCGAGCGGCGAGGTTACCGGGGATACGGCGCCGCCAACGCTCCGATCCGCCTGGCCGCTCAATCGCAATATCGAGACGACATCGAGCGCTGACCGGTCATGTCAACGCAGCCGCAGCGCTGAAGTGATAGATTTGGCGTCCATGGCACCACCCCACAGGTGCTTGCAGAGGCGCCATGTGCGATGACCACGACCTCGATGAGATGGACTACGCCCAGCGCACCGCACTGTCGCGGCGGCAATTCGCCCTGTTGACCACAGGCGCCGGCCTCGCCGCGCTGCTGCCGCCACCTGCCGACGCGGCCCCGATCACGGGCCGTCCCCTCGACATCAAGACGCCAGACGGTGTGTGCGATGCCTATTTCACGCATCCGATGAGCGGCGGCACCCATCCGGGCGTGCTCATGTGGCCGGATATTTTCGGCTTGCGCCCCACCTTCCAGCACATGGCGGACCGGCTGGCTCAGTCAGGTTATGCGGTGCTGGTCGTCAATCCCTTCTATCGGATCAGGAAGGCGCCGACGTCCCCGCCGCATCCGAGCCTCAATGACCCTGCCGTGCGCAAGGAGCTCATGGCGATGATGGAATCGCTCACTCCGGCGCGGACGGTGACCGACGCGCGCGCCTTCGTGCCGTGGATCGCCGGACAGCCGGCGGTCAGCAGGACGCGCAAGATGGCGACCACGGGCTACTGCATGGGCGGACCCTTCACGCTGCGGACGGCCGCGGAATTCCCGGAGCGCATCGGCGCTGGGGCCACCTTCCATGGCGCGGGGCTCGTGACCGACCGTCCCGACAGCCCGCACCTCCTCATTCCGCGGATCAGGGCTGAGTACCTCATGGCCATCGCCGCAAGCGATGACCAGAAGCAACCCGAGGCGAAGACGATCCTGCGGGAAGCCTTTGCCAAGGCGCACCTCCCTGCCGAGATCGAGGTCTACCCCGGCACCATGCACGGCTGGTGCGTACCCGATCTGCAGGTCTACAACCACGATGAGGCGGAGAAGGCCTGGGGCCGCCAGCTGCTGCTGCTGAAGAGAGCGCTCGCCTAGCCGCGAGCGCTCTTCAGCGCCCGGCGGCCAGTTGCCGCTCGAGGTCCGCCAGCGTCCGATAGCACTGCAGGACCTGGTGAACGCTGGCGTTGGGCTCGCGGTTCGCGCGGATGGCGGCGAAGAACTCGCGGTCCTGCAGCTCGATCCCGTTCATCGAGACGTCGACCTTCGAGACGTCGATCCTCTGGTCCTTGCCGTCGACGAGGTCGTCGTACCGGGCGATGTAGGTGCCGTTGTCGCAGATGTAGCGGAAGAAGGTGCCCAGCGGCCCGTCGTTGTTGAAAGAAAGGGACAAGGTGCAGATCGCACCCGTCTCGGCCTTCAACTGAATCGACATGTCCATGGCGATGCCGAGCTGCGGGTGAATGGGACCCTGGATCGCGTGCGCGACCGTGACCGGGCCGCCGGCCTGCCAGGTGAAGAGGTCCACGGTGTGCGCGGCATGATGCCAAAGAAGATGATCGGTCCAGGAACGCGGCTGCCCCAGCGCATTCATGTTCGTGCGGCGGAAGAAGTAGGTCTGCACGTCCATCTGCTGGACGTGGAGCTCGCCCGCGGCGATCCGCCGATGGATCCACTGGTGCGAGGGGTTGAAGCGCCGGGTATGGCCCACCATGCACACGAGCCCGGTCTCGCGCTGCGCCTGCGCCACCGCCTCGGCATCCTTCCAGCTGTCCGCGAGCGGGATCTCGACCTGCACGTGCTTGCCGGCCCGCAGGCACTCGATCGCCTGCGCCGCGTGCAGCTGCGTGGGCGTCGCGAGAATGGCCGCCGTGACACCGGATCGCGCCAGGGCCTCGGTCAGCGAGGTCGTCGCATGGCCGATGCCGTATTTCCTCGCGATCTCGCGCGTCGAGGACAGCTCGCGCCCGACGATGGAATCGACTTCGATGCCGCCGATCGCCCGGATCGCATCGAGGTGCTTCTGACCGAAGGCGCCCCCGCCGGCGAGGATGATCTTCATTCTGCATTCTCCAGGATGACGTGTCCCAATGCCGTGTTCGATGCCGGCACGTGGTAGAACCGGTGCACGGTGCGCACCTTGGGATTGAGGGCGCCACGCATGATGAGCCACATCACGAGCTCCACTCCCTCTGAGCCCGCCTCGCGCAGGTACTCGATGTGCGGAATGCGCGCGACCTCTTCCGGGCTCTCGATGAGGCGGTCGAGCCAGTGGTTGTCCCACTCGCGGTTGATCAGACCCGCCCGCGGCCCCTGCAGCTGGTGGCTCATCCCGCCGGTGCCCCAGACCTGGACGTTGAGGTCCTGGTCGAACGAGTCGACGGCCCTGCGGATGGCCTTGCCGAGCTCGTAGCATCGCCGCCCCGAGGGCGGCGGAAAGAGCACCACGTTGACGGGCACCGGAATTACCCGGACGGGCCACCGCTCGGGCTGACCGAACATCAGCGACATCGGCACGGTGAGCCCGTGATCGACGTCCATCTTGTGGACGATGGTGAGGTCGAAATCCTGTTGGATGACGCTCTGCGCGATGTGTGATGCCAGCTCGGGATGGCCCTCCACCACCGGCACGGGCCTCGGTCCCCAGCCCTCGTCGGCAGGCGGAAACGCGGGGGCGCAGCCGATCGCGAACGTCGGCACGATGTCCAGGCTGAATGCCGAGGCGTGATCGTTGTAGACCAGCACCACCACGTCGGGCTTTTCCCTCGCGATCCATTGCTTGGAGAAGTCGTAACCGGCGAAGACGGGCTTCCAGTACGGCTCGCCCGAGCGGCCGTTGTCGAGAGCCGCACCGACGGCGGGGACGTGGGACGTCGCGACACCCGAGGTGATGCGAGCCACTATCTCACCTTCCGGTCAGAGCCCGCGGGGGCCGGGGTTTCGCCGACGCGCCGATTGCCTTCGGGCGAGCGGCCGCCGTGCAGCATCATCGTCGCGTAGGCTTCCTGTGTGAGGCCGGTCATCGTGGCCGCCGTGTACTGGAAGCTCCTGCCGTCGGTCGAGAAGAGCTTGGAGAGGAAGTAGATGTTGCCGCCGAGCGCGATCATCCGGTTGTAGTCGCGCGCCAGCACCGCCTTCTTCTGATCCTCGGACATCGGCCATTCGTCCAGATAGGCGCGCTCGTCGCGCTTGAAGCGGCTGCGGTTCTCCGCCTTCATCAGCGACATGCAGAACTGGTTCAGGTGATAGCCCTTGCGCGCCTGATCCGCATCGAAGATCACGGTGCCGGGGATATCGGAATAGGGCTTGTCGAGTGCCATGGGATTGGGCCGTCAGCGGTTGAAGTAGAGGCGGCTGGGATTCTCGACGAGAAGCTGCTGCCGCAGGGCCGACGTCGGCGCGATCTGCGGCACGTAATCGAGGAGCTTGCCGTCGTCAGGCATGTGGCCTTTGAGGTTGGGGTGGGGCCAGTCGGTGCCCCAGAGGCACCGGTCGGTGAACTCCTCCACGACGCGACGGGCGAACGGCACGACGTCGCGGTAGGGCTCTTGCTGGCCGTCCACAGCGGGTGGGCCGGAATGGCTGAGCCGCT
>DASTAC010000010.1:0-13537 GCA_035713045.1 Steroidobacteraceae bacterium | reverse complement strand
GCTTGAACTGCTTGAAGCTCGGATACCCGAAGCGGCTGACCATGAGGGCTCCGGCCACCGCGGTGACGGTGAATGCCCCGACGAGGCCGGGCAGGCCCGGCTCGTGCCACTGGCTGGATGCCCAGACGAAGCCCGCCACGTTCGCGGCGGCCGAGGGGCTCGGCAGTCCCTCGAAATAGCGCTTGTCGGCCGTGGCGGCGCGCGCATTGAAACGCGCCAGGCGAAGCGCCGCGGTCACCGCATAGAAGAAGCACGCCAGCCAGCCGAACCGGCCCCACTCGTGCCCGTACTCCGCGATCCGCACCACGCCCCACTGGTAGGCGACGATGGCCGGGGCAAGCCCGAAGGAGACCATGTCCGCAAGGCTGTCGTACTCCTTGCCGAAGGCGCTCTCGGTGCGGGTCAGGCGCGCGATGCGCCCATCGAGCGTGTCGAAGATCATGGCCACGAACACGGCCATGCCGGCCGGCGCGAAATGCTTGTCGATCGCGGCCACGATCGCGTAGAAGCCCGAGAACAGGCAGCCCGTGGTCAGCAGGTTCGGCAGGAGATAGATCCCCTTGCGTCGGGGCTTGACCTCGTTGTCGGTATCGCTCTCCACGGGCGGGTCACTGTCCGGGATCAGGCTCGGGGGCGTCAAGGGCGGCTCGGCGTGGCAGGCTGGGGGGCGAATTTTATCAGGTGGTCTCCTGTTAAGATGGCCGTCTGTTCAGCCCGCACGAAGACCGACGCACCGATGAGGCTCTCGCAATATCCGATCAACACCGCCAAGGAGACCCCGGCCGAGGCCGAAATCCTCAGCCATCAGCTGATGCTGCGCGCGGGGCTCATCCGGCGCGAGGCGGCGGGCCTGTACAGCTGGCTGCCGATGGGCCTGCGCACCCTGCGCAAGGCCGAAGCCATCGTTCGCGAGGAGATGAACCGCGCCGGAGCGCTCGAGCTCATCATGCCGGTGATCCAGCCGGCTGAGCTCTGGCAGGAGTCCGGCCGCTGGACCGAGTACGGGCCGGAGCTGCTGCGGCTGAAGGATCGCCACGAGCGCGATTTCGTGGCCGGTCCCACCCACGAGGAGGTCATCACCGACATCGTCCGCCGCGACATCAAGAGCTACCGGCAGCTGCCGGTGAACTTCTACCAGGTGCAGACGAAGTTCCGTGACGAGATCCGGCCGCGCTTCGGCGTCATGCGGGCGCGCGAGTTCATCATGAAGGACGCCTACTCCTTCCACGCCGATGCCGCCTCGCTGGAGCAGGGCTATCGCGCCATGTATGACGCGTATACCCGCATCTTCACGCGCATGGGCCTCAACTTCCGGGCCGTGCGGGCGGACTCCGGCCCGATCGGCGGCGATGTCTCGCAGGAGTTTCACGTGCTCGCGGCATCCGGCGAGGATGCGATCGTCTTCTCCGACGAGGACGGCTACGCCGCCAACCTGGAGGCGGCCGCCGCGCTGCCGCCGCCGGAGCCGCGCCCCGCCGCGCGCGAGGCCATGCAACAGGTGTCCACGCCCGGCGCACGCACCATCGAGGCGCTCTCGCGCATGCTCGAGGTGGAGCCCTCCCGCTGCGTCAAGACACTGATCGTGGAAGGCGCGGGCGGTGAGGAGGCCGTCGCGCTCGTCGTGCGCGGCGACCACGAGCTGAACGCGGTCAAGGCGCAGCGGCTGCCGGGCGTCGCCAGCCCGCTGCGCATGGCGGGTGCGGAGGCGATCGCGCGGGCCACCGGCGCGGAAGCCGGGTACATCGGCCCGGTGGGGTTGCGCTGCCGCATCTATGCCGATCACAGCGCCCTGGCGCTGGCCGATTTCGTCTGCGGCGCCAATCAGCGGGACGCGCACCTCACCGGCGTCAACTGGGGGCGGGACGTGGGCGAGGTCACCGCCGCCGACATTCGCAACGTGCGCGAGGGCGATCCCAGCCCGAGCGGGCGGGGGCGCCTGAAGATCGCGCGCGGGATCGAGGTCGGCCACATCTTCCAGCTCGGCCGCAAGTACAGCGAGCCCCTGAAGGCGGCGGTGCTGGACGAGTCGGGCAAGGAGGTGACCCTGCTCATGGGCTGTTATGGCATCGGTGTGACGCGCGTCGTCGCCGCAGCCATCGAGCAGAATCACGATGAGCGCGGCATCATCTGGCCGGAGCCGCTGGCCCCCTTCCAGGTGGTGCTCGTCCCGCTCAACCTGCAGAAGTCCCCCCGGGTACGCGAAGTTGCCGATCGCCTCTACAACGAGCTGGCCGCCCAAGGCATCGAGGTGCTCTACGACGACCGCGACGCCCGCCCAGGCGTCAAATTCGCCGATGCGGAGCTTCTCGGCATTCCGCACCGGCTGGTCGTGGCCGATCGGGGCCTGGACGCCGGCCGGCTCGAGTACCGGCACCGGCGCGACAGCGGGAGCACGGAGTTTCCGGCCGGTGAGGCCGTCGACTTCATCAAGTCCCGGCTGCGTTGAGCATCGCCCCGCTGCGCGGGGCACGCCCTTGCGACTGCGCACCGCGCTCGCAGCGGGTGCGGTCCGTCCCGGTCCTCGGGCGTCACTCGGCCGGTCCCGGTGCTCTCCCCTTTGGGGCCCTCAGGCGCCGAGGCGCCTCAAGTCGCAGGTCGCTCCTCGCGAGCTGCTCGGGGCCGCCGATCGCCTGCGCGCCTGGCGCCGCAGACCGCTCCTCGCGATCGCCTGTCTGATGACCGTGCTGACCGTGCTCGCCCCACCCGCGCGCGCCGATCAACAGCGGGACGCGGCGCTCGGACCCGTGGTCCAGCGCGCCATCGCCCGGGCCCAGTGCTTCATGAACAAATACGACGCCGCGGTCTGGTATACGCTCATGGAGCCGCGTCTGGCCCGGTTCGTACACAACCCGGCCGAGCGCCTGAACATCCTGAAGCAGGTGTATTGCGAGACGCATCGTCCGGGGGAATCCCGGCTGCCGCCGGGTCTCGTGCTGGCGGTGATGCAGGTGGAGAGCGATTTTCACCGCTGGGCGGTCTCGTCCACCGGCGCCGTCGGCCTGATGCAGGTGATGCCCTATTGGCCGGAGCGGCTGGGCATGAAGCGTTACGAGCTGGTGCACGTCGCGCCCAACATCAGGATGGGCTGCGCCATCCTCAGGTTCTATCTGCAATACACCCACGAGGACGTGCGGCTCGCGCTCGAGAAATACAACGGCAGCGTAGGCCACCCGGAGTATCCGAACCGGGTGCTGACGGACTGGGAAGGCTGGGCCGGCGCTGACGACCTCGGATTCAGTTCCAGCGCTGGCTCCGGGCATCGCTTCCGTCCGAGCGCTCGTTGAGCGCAAAGGCGCGCTTTCTGCGGCAGGTCCTGGGCCGGCCCGACCGGTTACGCGGTGTGGAAGCCGGGCGGCGCGCCGTGCTCGGGCGCGTCGGTGACCGCCACTGACGTGACCTTCGAGGCCGAGGAGCCCGTCCAGAGCCAGTCGACAAACGTGCGCACCGCCTCCTCTTCTCCGCACGCAAGCACCTCGACCCGTCCGTCGGGGAGATTTCGCGCGTAGCCGCGCACCCCGAGCTCGCGTGCGCGCTGCGCCGCGCTGCCGCGATAAAACACACCCTGCACGCGGCCCGATACGAGGCATTTCTTGCAGACCATGCGGTGAATATACCCATTTCTGCCTCGGGTCACGCCCAATGCCCTCTCGCGGCTCCCGGGCTGCGCGGCCGAGACTGGGCGCCGCCGGACTTCTCGCTCGCATGGAAGGAGGCATCGCGCTGTGGCAACGTATCCGCAAACTCGACCCAGGCTGGTTCGCCCCCATGCCGTGCCCTGCTCACGGCCCGCAACAGAGGAAGCTTCGATGACCGAGATTCTGGTGCTCTACTACTCCCGCAGCGGCTCCACCGCGGAGCTGGCCCGCCAGGCGTGCCGCGGCGTCGAGAGTGTCGCCGGGGCGGCCGCGAAGCTGCGCACCGTGCCCCCGGTCAGCGCGGGGAGCGAGCGCCCGACGAAGCTCGTGCCTGCGTCGGGCGCGCCGTACGCGACGCTCGAGGACCTGCGCAATGCCCAGGGCCTGCTTCTCGGCAGTCCCACCCGCTTCGGCAACATGGCGGCGCCGTTGAAGTATTTCCTCGACTCGACATCGAGCCTGTGGGCCTCGGGCGCGCTCGCCGGCAAGCCCGCCGGCGTATTCACCTCGACTCAAACGCATCATGGCGGCCAGGAGGCGACGCTTCTGTCCATGATGCTGCCGCTCCTTCACCACGGCATGTACCTGGTGGGCCTGCCTTACACGGAAAGGGCGCTGCACCAAACACGCTCCGGCGGCACTCCCTACGGCGCATCGCACGTCGCGGGAGCCGGGGAAGAGCCCGCGCTGACCGAGGACGAACGGGCCCTGGCGCAGGCGCTCGGCAGGAGAGTCGCATCCCTGGCGGTGCTGCTGTCGCGTTAGGGGACTCGGCCGCACGTGCGTGCGCGGCCCCGGCTGCGCGAGGAAACCGACACGCCGGGGGGCCTCGCTAAGAGGCGCCGGCTTGCCGCAACACCTGCCGGATGAAGGGCACCGTGAGACGCCGCTGCGCCGCGAGCGCAGCCTCATCGAGGGTGTCGAGCAGCTCGTAGAGGCGGCGCATGTCGCGCGGCAGACGGCGCTGCAGCCAGCGGCAGGTCTCTTCCGGGAGCTCGAAACCGCGCAGCCGCGCGCGCAGCTGCAGTGCCTGCTGCTGCTCTGCCTCATCGAGTGCGCGCAGCTGCAGAACCGACGCTGCGGCGCAGCGCGAGCCCAGGTCGGGCAGCGCCCAGGAGATCAGCGCCGGCGGCGGACGCGCCGCGAGGACCAATGCCCCGCCGGCCTCCTCGAGCTCGCGCAGCAAACCGAAGATCGCCTTCTCCCATTCCAGACGGCCGGCGATCGCCTCGAGGTCGTCCAGGCAGACGCACTGCAGCTGCGGGAGGCCTTCCAGCACGCCGACACCGAGGCTCGCAAGCTGCGCCAGGGGGAAATAGCCCGCGCGGCGCGACTCGGCCGCCTGCGAGCATATCGCCTGCAGCAGATGCGTCTTGCCGGCGCTCGCGGGCCCGCAGATCCAAGTCGCGCCGACGGCTTCTGCGGCTGCCACGCGCCGCGCATGCGCGACAGCTTCGCGGTTGCGTGCGGTGAGGAAGCTCGCGAAGACCGCCCGATCCGGCAGACGCACGCCAAGCGGAAGCTGATGCAAGCGGGCTCTCCTCAGGCGGTGCGTGCTGCGGCAACCCAGGCCCGCCGGGTGAACGCTTGCACGTAGTTGAAGCCGGAGAGGACCGTCGTCGCGAAAACGGTGAGCGCCAGGGCGCGCAGCACGTCATTCGGCGGGAAGGCGGTGGCGGCGCCCAGGATGACGGCCATCAGATAGAGCAATTGCGCGGCCGTGTTGACTTTGCTGAGCACCGTCGGGCGCCCGCGCAAGGGCCCGAACCAGAGGCGGAAAACGAGCGCGCCGAGCGCGATCATGGCATCGCGCGCGACCGCCGCCGCGGTCAGCCACCACGGTACCAGGCCGAGCCACGTGGACTCGACGAACACCGTCACCAGCAGCAGCTTGTCCGCCGCCGGATCGAGGAACTTGCCGAGCTCGGATATCCAGTTGAATCGCTTGGCCAGGTAGCCGTCCAGCCCGTCCGAGACCGCCGCCAGCATGAAGAGCGCGAGCGCGAGCCCGTATTGATGCCCGTAGAGCGCAGCGGCGATCGGCCAGACGAGCGCGAGTCGCACCAGACAGATGAGATTAGGCAGGTGACGCACGATATTGGCTGCGTCGGCGCGTGGCGTCGCGGGCGATTAGCCTGAGCGGTATCGGAAGACGAGCGGTCCGCCGGCTCCGCGGCGATCCTGCGGAGCCGGGCCGGCGCGCGTGAAGCTGGGAGAGCCCGAGAGCTCCCGGCCGATCGCGGCGTCGCCGCCGCGTACCGTCAGATCGAACACCACGGAGTCGCCGCTGACCCGACTGACGCTCGCCGCGCTCACCCCGGGAACGGCGCCGAGCATCATCTCGATATGGGCATAGTCCGCCAGAGTCGACACCCCTACGAACTTCACCTGGGTACGCACGGGCGTGTTGGCCGACGCGGGGCCCGCCGGCGGCGCGAGCAGGTCGACGGTGCCGTCGATCCCTGCGGTGAGGGAGCCGCTCCAGCTCTGGGTGGCGAAATTGGTATAGAGGGTCCACTGCCAGTCCGCCTGAGCCTCCCCAGGCGCTGCGGCGGGGGCTGCTCCAGGCGCGGGTACCGCTGCTGCGGGAGGGACCGTAGCGGCTGACGCAGGGGGCGAGGCAGGTGCCGCTGCGGCAGGCGGAGGGGCCCCGGGGGGCTGGCTCGCCGGTGGCGCTCCGGTGCCTGGCGATGCCAGGCCCGCTGCAGCCACAGTATCCGCGGCCGGCGGTCTGCCCACCAGCAGCTGCTCGGCGCCGTACTGGTGGGCCATCCCGAGCAGGGATTGGCTCGGCAGCAGGTTGCCGCCGCTATCGGCCACCGGCAGCGGCACGATGCTGATCGGAAGACCCCGCTCCTCGGCGGCTTGCTCGAGGCCGGCCTGATCCTCGGCCTGATCGGTCTGATCGAGCGGCGGGTACAGCACCACGAGGGTGAATGGGCGGTCCGGATTCCAGACGCTGCGATCGAGCGCCGCGATGGCTTTGTCGACCGCCGCTGCATTGAAGATGACCTGCAGCTCGCCCTGCGGTCCGTGCTCGTAGCTCTGGACGTATCTGGGCGCATCGGCGATCAGTCCTGCGAAGACCGGGTCGCTGGCCGATCGGCGCCGCCCCGTCGCGCGCACCAG
This sequence comes from Steroidobacteraceae bacterium, assembly GCA_035713045.1. Taxonomy (GTDB): domain Bacteria; phylum Pseudomonadota; class Gammaproteobacteria; order Steroidobacterales; family Steroidobacteraceae; genus 13-2-20CM-66-19. Next base: position 6,773 of record DASTAC010000010.1, on the reverse strand, counting down.
CGCCTCGCGCATGGCCTGCTGCAGGTCCGGCACCGTCTGGCCGGCCACGCCCACCTGGAACACCGGCACCGGCCGCGCAGCCCAGGCCGCCGCCGGGAGCAGAGTGCACGCCGCGAGCAGCAGCGCTGCGCGGACTCGGGTCTTTGCGGTCATCGGGCGGCAGGGCATCGGACGTGTTTGGATCGCGCCATCGGCTGGGCAAAATGTACAATACCATACGCAAGGGCTCCGGCCTGTACACGAGGGCGTTTCGGTGAGTGAAGGCCGTGGCATGACGTATCGCGATGCCGGTGTCGACATAGATGCCGGCGACGAGCTCGTCGAGCGCATCAAGCCCCTCGTCGCTCGCGCGCGACGGCCGGAAGTGCTGGCCGGCATCGGCGGCTTTGGGGCGCTCGTGGAGCTGCCGCCGGGCTACCGGCATCCGGTCCTCGTGTCCGGAACGGACGGTGTCGGCACGAAGCTGCGCCTCGCCATCGATTCCGGGCGGCACGACACGATCGGCATCGACCTGGTCGCCATGTGCGCGAACGACATCGCCGTACAGGGCGCGGAGCCCCTCTTCTTCCTGGATTATTACGCCACGGGAAGGCTCAGGGTCGACGTTGCCGAAGCCGTGGTCCGTGGCATCGTGGAAGGTTGCGTACAGGCCGGCGCCGCCCTCGTCGGCGGCGAGACCGCGGAGATGCCTGGCATCTACTACGGTGAGGATTACGACCTGGCCGGCTTCTGCGTGGGCGTCGTGGAGAAGGATGCGATCATCGACGGACGCGGCGTGCGAGCCGGCGATGCCGTGGTCGGGCTCGCCTCCTCGGGTCCGCATTCCAACGGCTATTCGTTGATCCGCAAACTGCTCGCGCTGAGCGCGGCGGGCGGCAACACCCAGCTCGACGGCAGGCTGCTCATCGACAGGCTGCTCGCGCCCACCCGTATCTACGTCAAGCCGCTCCTCGCGCTCGCGCGGCAGCTCGAGGTGCACGCACTCGCCCACATCACCGGTGGCGGCCTCACCGACAACATTCCGCGCGTGCTGCCGGAAGGCCTGGAAGCGGTGCTGGAGCGCCGCCGCTGGCACCGCGATCCGGTGTTCGACTGGCTGCAGCAGGTCGGCCACATCGACTCCGCGGAGATGTACCGCACTTTCAATTGCGGCATCGGAATGGTCGCCATCGTGCCGAAGGAGCACGCCTCCCGGGCGGTGGAGCTGCTCTGCGCCCGCGGCGAGGCGGCGCAGGTCATCGGGGAGATCCGCGCGGGCTCGCGCGGCGTGGTCATTGAAGAGTGAGCGGCAGGGAAGCGCTGCGGCTCGCGATCCTCATCTCCGGCCGCGGCTCCAATATGGCTGCGATCGCGCGCGCCTGCGCCGAAGGACGGATCAACGCCCGCGTCGATCTGGTGCTCTCTGAGCGGCCGGGCGCCGCCGGTCTCGGGGTCGCCGGCGCGCTCGGCATCGAGACTCGCACCGTGGCGTGGACTGGAGCCGCGGAGCGCGATCGATTCGAGCGCGGGCTCGAGGCGGCGCTGGCGGAAGTGCGGCCGCAGATCATCGTCCTCGCCGGATTCATGCGCATTCTGTCGGGACGATTCGTGCAGGCGCATGCCGGGCGCATCCTCAACATCCATCCCTCGCTCCTGCCCCACTACCGCGGCCTGCACACCCACCGGCGAGTGCTCGAGGCGGGCGATCGGGTGCACGGGGCCAGCGTGCATTTCGTCACGGCGGAACTCGACGGCGGACCGCTCATTCTCCAGTCGCGAGTGGCAGTACACCCGCACGAGACCGAAGAGACGCTGTCAGCGCGCGTTCAGGCCACGGAGCACATCATCTATCCGCGGGTGATCGGCTGGCTCGCGGACGGCAGGCTCGTCTGGCGCGAGGATCGGCCCTGGCTCGACGGCAAGCCGCTCGATGCCCCCGTAGTCGAGGACTTCCCCTGATCGCGAGGCTGGATGAGGGCACGAAAGGCTGAGCGCGCAGGTTTCGCCGCAGCGGTGCTGCTGATGGCTGCAACCGCGCATGCCGCAGCGGCGGGGCGCGCCCCCTCGCAGCCGAGCGCACCGGAGCCGAAGCCTGTCCCGTTCGTCGCGACCTACACCGTGGCGTGGCACGGAGTCACGGCCGGCACCTCGACGCTGAAGCTGAGCGAGACCGCCTCGGACTCATATCTCTACACCTCCACCGACACGGCCTGGGGCATCTTTCGTCTGGTGTTTCCCAGTGCGCTGCGTCAATCGAGCCGTTTCCGGATCAGCGCCGGGGAGGTCGAGCCGCTTTCCTTCGAGGCTGCCGGGCCCGGCAATCCCGTGATGGCGCAGTTCGACTGGAAGGACCACCGCGTGACCGGCACGGCCAAGGGGAAGCTGCTCGACCTGAAACTGCAGCCGGGAACGCAGGATCCGCTCTCGGTGCAGATCGCGATCATGCTCAAGCTGCAGTCGGGAGACGCGCCCGACAGCTTCTGGATGCTCAACACCGACGAGATCGACCACTTCCAGTACACCCGCCGGAGCGAGACCACCCTCGACACCCCGCTCGGCAAGCTCCACACCATCCTCTACACCAGTCACGCGCCCGGATCCGACAAGACGACGTATCTGTGGCTCGCCCCCGCGCTGGACTACATGCCCGCGCGCGCCGAGCAGCGCGTGAAGGGAAGCACCCAGATCTCGCTCGCCATCCGCACGTTCACGCGCAGGTGACTTCACGCGCGGGCCAGGGCACGTAGCCGTCAGGCGTTCGAGACCGTCGAGCCGCAGCTGCGGCAGACGGACACGAGGTCTCCGTCGTCAGTGAATGGGCTCAGAGGGGGTTACGCTCCTGCCGGAGCCGCTCGGGCGGGATGATCAGCGGGTCCTGAACTGTTTGGCCAGCCGCAGCTGCTGACCCTGGTAGTTCGAGGCGGCATCGTTCCCGTAGAGCATGTCGGGCCGCTCCGCCATGCGCTCGTAACGCAGCCAGCCCACCGTCTGCCCGTGCTCGAGCAGGAACGGCACCTCGTGGGAGCGCACCTCCAACACGCCCCGGCTGCTGCCGGCGCGCCGCGTGCGCATGTCCCAGCCGAATCCCGGATCGAAGAAACCGGCGTAGTGGACGCGGAACTCGCCAGCCCGGGTGTCGTAGGGCAGCATCTCCGCCGCGAACTCGGGAGGCACCGCGATGCCTTCCCGGGTCACCAGGATGTAGAACTCATCCGGGTCCAGGATCAGGGAAGAGGCCTTGTGGAACCGGATGGGCTCCCAGAAATCCAGCGGGTCGTAGTCACGCCGATCCAGGTCGATGCGCCTGGCATGCTTCTTCGCGCGCCATCCGATGAGCGCGTCGTCGACGCCCGCCCCCTTCAGGTCGATGGTGAAGGGCAGGAACCCGGTCCGCTCGCTCATGGCGTTCGAATCGGCAATCTGGCCCTCCGTGAGCAGCGACCTCCAGTCGGCCACGGTGATCGGCCTGGGGTTCTCGCCGCGCGTGCGCCGGAAGCGGAGCTGATTCAGACGCGTGCCGGTTCTGACCACGACGCTGAAGCTGCGGGGGGCGACCTCGATGTAAAGGTGGCCCTCGTAGCCTTCCTCCACCTGATCGAACGACGTGGCCCGATCGGCAATGAGTCTCGTCAGAATGTCGAGCCGGCCGGTCGAGCTCTTGGGATTCGCGAACGCGGCGACATCGCTCCTGAGATTGATGGCTTCGAGGAGCGGAACGACGTAGACGCGACCCTTCTCGAGCACCGCGCCGTCACGCAGGTCGATCTTGAAGCGCTCGAAGCTCGAGTCCAGCTCCCGCATCTTCTCCAGCACCTTCGTCCCGCTGCCCGGCAGGAAGCTGGCATCGACCGGATAGGCATACTCGCCGAGGCGCAGGTCGATGCTCGCCGGCTGGATCTGATCGGGAGCGATCTCGTTGTCCTTCAGGATACCGGCCGGCAGGATCTCGCCGGCGGCCAGCATCTCCTTGATCTTCTGACACGGCAGGATCCCCGTGTAGGAGGACGCCCGAGCGGGCGAGTCGACCGTGGAAGTCGGCTGCATCCGCTCGCCGGAGAAGTCCCGCATCAATTTTCTTCTATGACGATCTTGGGGAAGACGCTGCTGCGGTCGCGGGCGCGAATGGCGAGCGCGCCCGCCGTGCGGCGGGCCATCTCGAAATACGCACGCGCGCGCGGCGAGTCAGGTGCCGCGACGACGGTTGGGCGGCCGCCGTCCGCCTCCTCCCTGATGTGAACGTCGAGCGGCAGCTCTCCGAGCAGCTTCACGCCGTACTGCTCGGCCATGCGCGCTCCGCCGCCTGCACCGAAGATGTGCTCCGCATGGCCGCAGTTGGAGCAAATGTGCACGCTCATGTTCTCCACGATGCCCAGCACCGGCACCGAGACCTTCTCGAACATCTTGAGCCCCTTGCGGGCGTCGGCGAGCGCAATATCCTGCGGTGTCGTCACGATCAGCGCGCCGGCCACCGGCACCCTCTGCGCCAGAGTGAGCTGGATGTCGCCGGTTCCGGGGGGCATGTCGACCACGAGATAATCGAGCGGGCCCCAGTGCGTCTCGGACAGCAGTTGCGTCAGCGCCTGCGTCACCATGGGCCCGCGCCAGACCATCGGCTGGTCCGCGTCCACCAGGAAGCCGATCGACATCGCGGCCACGCCGTAGCTCTCGAGCGGCTTCAGGTGCTTGCCGTCGGGGGCCGTGGGCCGTTGCCCTTCCAGCCCGAGCATGAGGGGCTGACTCGGACCGTAGATGTCCGCATCCAGCATGCCGACGCGCGCGCCCTGTGCGGCCCAGGCCAGCGCCAGATTGGCCGCCACCGTGGACTTGCCGACCCCTCCCTTCCCCGAGGCGACCGCCACGATGTTCTTGATCTCCCCCAGGGGCTTGAGGTTGCGCTGCACCGTGTGTGAGCGGATGTCCGCCTCGAGCTCGACCTTCAGCGGCACGCTCAGCCCTGCGGACGCAATATGCGCCTCGAGCGCGGCAGTGAGCTCCTCCTGGTAGCCGCCCACCGGATATCCGAGGGCGATCCGCGCCAGATATCCCTCGCCCTGCGCGGCGAGGTCCCGGAGCGCGCCAGCTTCGCCCAAGGTCTCCTTGAGGTACGGATCGACGTACGCCTTGAGGGCGCTCCTGAGGGCATTCAAAGTGGAATCGTCGGCCATGTGAAATCGCGAATGGGCAGGTCCGGCCGCCGATTGTAGAGGGTTTCCCGGCGCGAGTATCTGCGGATGCCCATCACGGCGGCTTTCGCGAGTGTGACTGCCCCGACAGACGGTATGGCATAATTTCGCCACGCTCCAGCCGGGCAAGACAGGCGCGGCCCGGGGGTGGGGGGTGGGTCTGCGCCCGGGAACCGATATCGCGACGTATCAGCAAGGAGGAAAGAGACTTGCGCGAGGGATCCGCGCGGGAGCGCCTTTCCGGAAAGGCTGAATGAGCTTCTTCACCAATTTGCGCGCCGACCGGCTGATCACGGAGATCAGGTCCTGCACCGATGCGGCGGCTCCGGATACGCAGAAGGCCGTCGCGCGCCTCAAGGATCTGGGGCCGGGCGCGATCGAGCCCGTGTTCGCGGCGCTGCCGGAGGCCGACAAGAACGCGACCCTGGCCTTCGTCGAGGCGCTTGCCGGCCTGGTGAGCCCGAAATCCTTCCCCCAGTTCGTGCGGGGCCTCGTCGAAGGCAGCCCGCGGGTGGTGGCCGGCATTGCCTGGGCGCTCACCAGCAGCCGCAACTATCCACCGAATCTGCTGATCGAGGCGCTCGCGACGCCGGGGGTCTCCAAGTCCGCTCTGCTCGAGGTGATCGCCGCCCAGAAATCCCGCTTCGGCGTGCGTGACCTCCTCAATGCCGCCTACACCCAGGAGCCGAACGAGAAGGCCGCCCTCTTTCGCATCATCGGCGAGATCGCCGATGCGAACACCGTGCCGGAGCTCATCGGCCGCGTGCAGGGCAAGGATCCCATTGCGCGTGTCCACATCATCAACATCCTGGCGCGCTTCAACACGCCGGAAGTGCACACGGCGCTGCAGGGACTGCTCAAGGATCCCAACAAGCTGATCCGCGGCGCCACCCTCTCGGCGCTGCAGCGGATGGACGGCAAGATCGACATCGAGCGGGTCTGCGCCCTGCTCAAGGATCCCGAGATCGATGTGCAGAACAAGGCCATCGACGTCGTCATCAAGGCGAACGATCCCGACACCATCCGCTACCTGATCGAGATCCTGAAGGACGAGAACGAGAACGCCCGTCGCGCGGCGGTCGAGGTGCTGAACGAGGTCGGCAATGCCAAATCGGTGAAGCACCTGCTCGAGGCCCTGAAGGACAGCGACTGGTGGGTGCGCAGCCGCGCCGCCGACGCGCTCGGCCGGATCGGCGGCCCGCGGGTGATCGAGGCGGTGCTCGAGCTCATCCGCGACAAGGACGAGGACATCCGCCGCGCGGCCATCGAAATCCTCAACCAGACCAAGGACGAGCGCGCGGTCGACTCGCTGATCCAGGCCACCCGCGATTCAGACTGGTGGGTGAGCGAGCGGGCCGTCGATGCTCTGGCGGAGATCGGCAGCAGAAAGGCCGTGCCGCGCCTCACGGAGATGCTGAAGGCGGGTCCCGCCAAGGCCACCCCCATTGTCGTACGGGCCCTCGGCAAGCTCGGCGATGCGAAGCTCGTCGACACGCTGTTGCCCCTCATGGGACGGCCGGAGCGGGAGCTGCGCATCGAGGCCATGCAGGCACTCTCCAAGCTCGTCGACGACCGGCGCGCCGAGCAGCTGCGCACGGAGCTCCAGACCCA
>DASTAC010000009.1:0-11679 GCA_035713045.1 Steroidobacteraceae bacterium | reverse complement strand
TGTCGCTCATGTGGATGCCGGCGCAGACAACCCGGCCGCCGGGACGGACCGCGGCCAGCGCCGCCGGCACCAGCGCGCCGACGGGGGCGAAAAGGATCGCCGCATCCAGCAGGTCCGGCGGCGCCGCGTCGGAATTGCCGGCCCACACCGCTCCGAGCTCGCGGGCGAAATCCTGCGACTCCACGTCCCCGGGCCGCGTGAAGGCGAACACCCGCCGCCCCTGGGCGCGTGCGACCTGCGCAAGGAGGTGGGCGGCGGCCCCGAAGCCGTAGAGACCCAGGTTCTCGCCGCTCCCGGCAGCCCGATAGGCGCGATAGCCGATGAGGCCCGCGCAGAGGAGCGGGGCGAGCTCCGCAGCGGGCACGTCGCCCGGCAGCGGGAGACAGAACCGCGCATCGGCCAGGACCTCCTCCGCGTAGCCGCCGTCGACGGTATAGCCGGTGAAGCGCGCTTGCTCGCAGAGGTTCTCCTGGCCCGCGCGGCAATAGCGGCAGACGCCGCACGCCTGTGCCAGCCAGGGGACCCCCACCCGGTCGCCCGGGCGAAAGCGCGTGACCGATGGGCCGGTCTCGGCAACGCGTCCGACGACCTCGTGGCCAGGTGTAATGGGGTAATGGATGTCGGGCAGCTCACCGTCGAGGAGGTGCAAGTCCGTGCGGCAGACGCCGCAGGCTTCGACGGTGATGCGCACCTGGTGCTCGCCGACCGGCGCCAGCGAGATCTCCTCCAGAGCCAAGGGAGAGCCGGGAGCCGCGAGACGCATCGCTTTCATGGGCAGCGCTCCAGCAAGGTCGGACCCGGGCCCGCGAGGGGGTCCGGGCCGGAATCAGGCGGCGGGCTGCGCCAGCTCGGGCTTGCGGTCGGGAGCCGGCGGGACGACGACGCCGCAGGTGATGATCATCTTCATGGCCGCATCGACCGTCATGTCGAGCTCCACGATACGCCGGCGCGGCAGGATGGCGAGATAGCCACCGGTGGCGTTGAGGGCCGCGGAAACATACACGCACGCGTGGGGCTCACCGGTCTTCGCGGTGACCTCGGGCACGTCCTCCGCAGTCAGGAAGCCGAGGCTCCAGACGCCTTCGCGCGGATACTGGATCATCACGACCCTGCGGAAGGCGTTCGACTGGGAGAAGACGCTCTCGGCGAAGCTCTTCACGCCGCCATAGACGCTGCCGACGATGGGAATATGGTGCAGCAGCTCCTCGCCCCACACGAGCAGCCGGCGCCCGATCAGGTTGGTCGCGAGGATCCCGGTGACGAAGAGCACGACGACGGCGAAGACCACCCCGATCGCGGGCAGCACGAGGCCCATGAGGCCCCGCGGCTGAAATCCCGGCGGCAGCGGGAAGAGCACGAGCGTCCGGTCCGCCAGCCGCAGCAGGAACGTGACCACCCACAGGGTGGCGACGATCGGCAGCCAGACGAGCACGCCGGCGACGAGGTAGCGCCGCACGGGCGAGCCCTTCTTTTTCGCGGAGGCCTGGCCGGACGGGGTCGCCTGCGAGGATTTGTCGACGGCGGACGCGCTCAATGCCTCACCGCCTCGAGCCGCGCTTGGCGGCCTTGGCTCTCGCCGCGGGCTTCGCCTTCGCCCGCGAGGACGGCCGAGAGGCCGCCTTGGCGGTGGCGGAGCCCTTGCGGGGGGGCGCGGCACGAGGTTTCGGGGCCGCGGCGGAGGTCGTCACGCTCGGGGTCTTGGGCTCCGCGGGCTTGGCCGCCTCGGCGGCGGGGGCCTTCGACTCCGCCTTCGATTCCTCCGCGGCGGGCTTGGACTCCTCCCGCTCCACGGCGAGATTGCGCTTGCCCTCCTTGTCGGACTTGAAGTCGGTCTCGTACCAGCCGCTGCCCTTCAGGCGAAAGACGGGCGCGGACACCAGCTTCTGCAGGGTCCGCTTGCCGCACGAGGGACACTTCACGAGCGGCGGCTCGCTGATCTTCTGCATCACCTCGGTGTAGAACTTGCAGCTCTTGCACTCGTATTCGTAGAACGGCATGGCTTGGAGTTGTAGGTGTGTGAGGGTGAGCTTCCCGTGCGCCGATTATAGTCAGGCGGCCTTGGTGAAGACGATCTGTCCGTCACGCGTCGTCGCACGGATGCGGTCCCCGGGCGCGAACTCACCCTTGAGGATGCGCTGCGCCAGCGGGTTCTCGATCTGCTGCTGGATGGCGCGCTTCAGCGGCCGGGCCCCGTACACGGGGTCGAAGCCCGCCTCGCCGAGGAAGTCGCGCGCCGCGTCATCGAGCACCAGATCCATGTCGCGCTCCTGCAGACGCTTTCGCAGGTAGACGAGCTGGATTTCGACGATCGCGCGGATCTGATCCGTGCCGAGCGGGTGGAACACCACGATGTCGTCGATCCGGTTGATGAATTCCGGCCGGAAGCTCTGCTGCACGACCTCCATCACCGCGCTCTTCATGCGGGTGTAGTTCTTCTCCCCGCCGTACTCCTGGATCACCTGGGATCCCAGGTTCGAGGTCATGATGATGACCGTGTTGCGGAAGTCCACGGTACGGCCCTGGCCGTCGGTCAGCCGCCCGTCATCGAGCACCTGCAACAGGACGTTGAAGACATCGGGGTGGGCTTTCTCCACCTCATCGAGGAGGATCACCGCATAGGGGCGGCGGCGGACCGCTTCCGTGAGATATCCGCCCTCCTCGTAGCCGACGTAGCCGGGAGGCGCACCGATGAGCCGCGCCACGGAATGCTTCTCCATGAACTCCGACATGTCGATGCGCACCATCGCATCCTCGGTGTCGAAGAGAAACTCGGCGAGCGCCTTGCAGAGCTCGGTCTTGCCGACGCCCGTAGGGCCCAGGAAGAGGAACGAGCCGTTGGGACGGCGCGGATCGGAAAGGCCCGCGCGGGAGCGGCGGATGGCGTTGGAGACGATCGTGAGCGCCTCGCCCTGGCCGACCACGCGCCGGCCGAGCGCCTCCTCCATCCTCAGGAGCTTCTCCTTCTCTCCCTCGAGCATCTTCGAGACCGGAATGCCGGTCCACTTGGACACGACCTCGGCGATCTCCTCCTCCGTCACCTTGTTGCGCACCAGATGCGGCGCCTTGTCCTCGGCCGCGGCGGCGGCGGCGAGGCGCTTCTCCAGCTCCGGAATCTGGCCGTACTGCAGCTCCGCCATGCGGCCGAGATTGCTGGCGCGGCGGGCGGCATCGAGCTCGAGGCGCACGCGGTCCAGCTCCTCGCGGATCTGCGCCGCGCCCTGCAGCGTCGCCTTCTCGGACTTCCAGACCTCCTCGAGATCGGAGTACTCCTTCTCGAGGCCGTGCAGGGTTTCCTGCAGGGCCGCCAGGCGCTTGCGCGAAGCCTCGTCCTGCTCCTTCTTCAGCGCCTCCTGCTCGATCTTGAGCTGGATGATGCGCCGCTCGAGGCGGTCGAGCGACTCGGGCTTGGAGTCGATCTCCATCCGGATCCGCGCCGCGGCCTCGTCGATCAGATCGATCGCCTTGTCGGGCAGCTGCCGGTCGGCGATGTAGCGATGCGAAAGGGTCGCGGCGGCGACGATCGCGGGATCCGTGATGTCGACGCCGTGGTGGACCTCGTAGCGCTCCTGCAGGCCGCGCAGGATCGCGATCGTGTCCTCGACCGAGGGCTCGTCCACCAGCACTTTCTGGAAGCGCCGCTCCAGGGCGGCGTCCTTCTCGATGTACTTGCGGTACTCATCGAGGGTCGTGGCGCCCACGCAGTGCAGCTCCCCGCGCGCCAGGGCGGGCTTCAACATGTTGCCCGCGTCCATGGCGCCTTCGGCCTTGCCGGCGCCCACCATGGTGTGCAGCTCGTCGATGAAGAGGATGATCTGGCCTTCCTGCTTGGCGAGGTCGTTGAGGACGGCCTTCAGGCGCTCCTCGAACTCACCACGGAACTTGGCGCCCGCGATCAGTGCGCCCATGTCGAGCGCGAGAATGCGCTTGTCCTTCAGCCCCTCGGGCACTTCGCCGTTGATGATGCGCTGCGCCAGGCCCTCGACGATGGCGGTCTTGCCGACGCCCGGCTCGCCGATCAGCACGGGGTTGTTCTTCGTACGGCGCTGCAGCACCTGGATGGTGCGGCGGATCTCATCGTCGCGGCCGATGACCGGGTCGAGCTTGCCCGAGGAGGCGCGCGCCGTCAGATCGACGGTGTACTTCTCCAGCGCCTGGCGGCTCTCCTCGGCTCCTGCATCGGCGACCTTCTCCCCGCCCCGGACCTCCTCGATCGCCTTCTCCACCGCCCCGCGCACGACACCGGTCTCGCGGAAGATCCGGGCGAGGTTGCGGTCCTCGAAGGCCGCGAGCACGAAGAGCTCGCTCGAGATGAACTGATCGCCCCGCTGCTGGGCGAGCTTGTCGGTGACGTTGAGGATGCGGTTGAGGTCATTGGAGACGTGGATCTCCCCGGGTGCCCCTTCCACCTTCGCCAGGCGGTCGAGCGCGGCCCCGAGCTCCGAGCGCAGCCGATTGACGTCGGCGCCGGCCTTGACGAGCAGCGGCCGCACGGTGCCGCCCTGGCTGTCGAGGAGGGCCAGCAGCACGTGGGCGGGCTCGAGGAACTGGTGGTCGCGGCCGAGGGCGAGCGACTGCGCATCCGCAAGCGCCTGCTGAAATCGGCTCGTGAGCTTGTCCATCCGCATGGGGGGGAGACCTTGAAGTGGGATCTGGTTGCGGCAGGGAATGGGGGCAAACCGCAGGGCGTTCAAGGCCAGAGCGCTCTCGCGGCGGTCGAGGGGTCCGTCCAGGGCAGCCAGTGCGGGCACACGCGGCGCGGGGTAATGAGCCTGTTCAGGTTGGTCTTACCCGCTGTCCCCGTGCCGTGCGGCGCCTTCAGCCGATCCAGATGACAGCCGCCATCCGCCCGCACCGGCCATCGCGGCGGTACGAAAAGAAGCGCCCGGAATCAGCATAAGTGCACCAGCCCCCGCCATGGACGGAGGACACCCCCATGGCAGCGAGCCTGCGCCGCGCCAAGGCGTAGAGATCACATTGCCAGCGCCCCCTCGGGTTCGCGACGAAGGCCGCGGCCGCGCCGGGATCGCCGGCGAGGAAGGCGGCGCGGACTTCGTCCCCGACCTCGAAATGAGCCTGCCCGATGGCAGGCCCCAGCCAGGCGAGCAGCTCACCGGGGGGCGTCTTCATCGCCCGCACGGTAGCCTCCAACACACCGCCTGCCAGGCCACGCCAGCCGGCATGGGCGGCGCCCACTGCGGAGGCGTCCGGCGCGGCGAAGAGCACCGGCATGCAGTCGGCGACCTGGATGGCGCAGACCCTGCCTGGCGAGCCGGTGACGGCGGCATCGGCGGGGCCCGGGGAGCCCACCGAGGCGGGCCCATCGAGCTCCACGACGCCGTGGCCATGGACCTGCTCGAGCCAGACGGGCTCGGACGGCAGCTCGAGGCTCGCCCGCAGAAGGGCCCGATTCTCAGCGACGGCGCGTGGCTCGTCCCCCACGTGCGCCGCGATGTTGAACGTGTCGAACGGCGGCAGGCTGACGCCGCGCGAGCGCAGCGTGAAGGCGGCGCGGACACCCGCTGGGGCGGGCCAGTCCGGCACGATCGTGTCAGGTCCGCTCATGCTGCTGTTGGTCTGCTTCGAGCACCGCGATCAGCCGCGCCATGTCCTCGGGAGGGGGGGCCTCCCATTCGAGGCTCCGCCCCGTCGTGGGATGCGCCAAGGCCAGACGCGCGGCGTGCAGCGCCTGACGCGGAAAGGCGCCGAGCGCCGCCGTCAGGGCCGGACTGCAACCGGCCGGCAGCCGCCTGCGGCCGGCGTACACCGGATCGCCGATGATGGGATAGCCGATGTGCGCCAGGTGAACACGGATCTGGTGCGTCCTGCCCGTCTCGAGCTGCACCCGGACCAGGGTGTGGGCGCGATAACGCTCGGCCACTCGGTAATGAGTGACAGCCTCGCGTCCATCGTTTCGCACAGCCATACGCGTGCGTTGCGCACGATGTCGTCCGATGGGGGCGTCCACCGTCCCGCCTCCCGTCATCACGCCAGTGCAGATGGCAATATAGTTACGCTCTATCTCCCGCTCACCCAGCGCCGCGACGAGCCTCGCGTGTGCCTCGAGCGTGCGCGCCACGACGAGCAGGCCGCTCGTGTCCTTGTCGAGGCGATGCACGAGGCCGGCCCGCGGCACGAGCGCCAGCTTCGGATCGAGAGCGAGGAGTGCATTCTGCAGGGTGTGGCTGGGATTGCCGGCGCCGGGATGAACGACCATCCCCGGCGGCTTGTTGATGACGAAGAGCGCCCGGTCCTGGTGGACCACCGCGAGCGGCTGCGCCTCGGCGACCACGCGATCGTCGGCCTCGAGGCGCGCGGCGATCTGCACCTGCTCCCCGCCGAGAACCTTGTCCTTGCCCCGCATCTGCCGCCCGTCCACTTTGACGGCGCCCGCCTCGATCCAGCCCTGCAGACGCGCGCGGGAATACTGCGGCAGCTCGCGGGCGAGCGCCTGATCGAGCCTGAGGCCCGCGGCGGCCGGCGGCAGCACCAGGGAATGGTTGCGGAACTCTCCCTCAGTCTCGCAGTCCGTAGCGCTGCCGGCCGATTCGCTATACTCCCGCGCCATGCTCAATCTCTTTTCCCGTCATGGCCGTCCCGCGCACCGGACGGCAGGTACCACGCGCCTTCTCGCAGCCGCCCTGTGCATCAGCGCGCTCGCGCTGACGGGCTGCACCCACCGCAAGCTCCAGCAGTCCTCGCCGCAGGCGCTGTACCAGCGCGCGACGAAGGACCTCTCCGACTACAATTACAACGCTGCGATCAAGCTCTTCGAGCAGCTCACGGCGGTCTACCCCTTCACCGAGCAGGCGCACCAGGCGCAGCTCGACCTGATCTACGCATATTACCGTGCCGGCGAGAGCGATTCCGCCATCGACGCCTGCAAGACCTTCATCCGCGAGAACCCGACCCATCCGCGCGTCGACTACGCGTACTACATGATGGGGCTGGTGAACTTCGAGAAGCAGCCGAACGGCATCGAGCGGCTCTTCCACGTCGACCTCTCGAAGCGCCCGCCGACGACCGCGATGAAGTCCTTCGCTGCGTTCCGCACCGTAGTGCAGCAGTACCCGAAGAGCGCCTACGCCTACGACGCGCGCCAGCGGATGATATACCTGCGCGACCGGCTCGCCTTGTACGATGTCGACGTTGCCAGGTATTACCTCAAGCGCGGCGCTTACGTCGGCGCCGTGCGCCGCGCGAAGCTCGTCATCGAGAACTACGAAGGCGCGCCCGCCACCAGGCAGGCGCTCGCCATCATGATCATCAGCTACGAGCGCCTCGGCATGAAGACGCTCGCCGCCGAGGCGCGCAAGGTCTACAACGCCAATTTCACGGGCCAGGTCGCGCAGGTCGCCGCGGTGACGCAGCAGCACTGGTGGCACTTCTGGTAGTCAGCGAGAACGCTGCGAACCCCAGCGGACGAACCGAACAGGAGCATCCTTGCGGGAGTATTCTGGATACTCCAGACCCGCCGCGGCCCAGCTCTCCAGCGTCAAGCGCGTGACGAGCGACACCGCATCCGCTCCCAACGGGCGCCGGATCAGCCCGGAGACCGCCGACCGTGGTGCGATTGAGCATCGCCGTGCGACGCCGATGCTCGGCGCATGAGCGGTCGGGAGCATTGAGAATGGCCGCCGCGCCCGCTCGAACTATCTTCGATAGCCGTTGGTGATGGGATAGCGCCAGTCGCGGCCGAACGCCCGCCGGCTCACCCTGACCCCCGGCGGCGCCTGGCGGCGCTTGTACTCGTTGCGCTTGACCAGGTCGAGCACTCTGCCGACCGTCGCCCGGTCGAACCCGCGCGCCTCGAGCTCATCCACCGAGAGATCCTCCTCGATGAAGGCCTCGAGAATGGGATCCAGGATCTCGTAGGGCGGCAGCGAGTCCGAATCCTTCTGCCCGGGGCGCAGCTCCGCCGAAGGCGGACGGTCGATCACCCGCTGTGGGATGACCCGGCCGAGGGAGTTGCGGTAGGCCACGAGGCGATAGACCAGCAGCTTGCTGCAGTCCTTGATCGGGGCAAAGCCGCCCGCCATATCGCCGTAGAGCGTGGCGTAGCCCACGGCCATCTCGCTCTTGTTGCCGGTGGTGAGCAGCATCCGGCCCGTCTTGTTGGAGATGCCCATGAGGAGCAGCATCCGGCAGCGCGACTGGATGTTCTCCTCCGTCGCATCCGGGGGCCGGCCGGCGAACTCGTCCTTGAGGGTTGCGAGCGTCGCCTCGAACATGCCTTCGATCGAGAGCTCGCTGTATTTCACGCCGAGGAGGCGCGCTTGCTCGGTAGCATCCTCCAGGCTCA
Organism: Steroidobacteraceae bacterium; assembly: GCA_035713045.1. GTDB lineage: Bacteria > Pseudomonadota > Gammaproteobacteria > Steroidobacterales > Steroidobacteraceae > 13-2-20CM-66-19. The sequence goes on along the minus strand of DASTAC010000009.1, from coordinate 3,380 downwards.
TCGAAGACGTATAGCGCGAAGGCATCATCACGGCGTGCACCCGATCCGAGCCAAGCGCATCCACCGCAATCGCCAGCGTCAGCGCGGAATCCACGCCTCCGGAAAGACCCATCACGACGCCTGGGAAACCGTGCTTATTGACGTAGTCGCGGACCCCTAGCACCAACGCGCTGTAGACGGTTGCCTCGTCGCTCAACTCGGGCGCAATGTTCCCAGGGACCGGCGCGACCACGCCGCGGGCCCGTCGCTCGAAATCGATGCAGTACGTGCCTTCCTGGAAGGCTGGCACCCGCATGACGATGTTGCCTGCCGCATCCATGACGAACGAGTTGCCGTCGAACACCAGCTCGTCCTGGCCGCCCACCATATTGACGTATACGAGGGGAAGACCGACGTCGGTCACGCGAGCGCGAGCCACCGACTCGCGCTCACGCTGCTTGTCGCGCTCATACGGGGACGCGTTGATGACGACCAGCAGCTCCGCCCGGTCCGATCGCGCGAGCTGCGCGGGCTCCGGCTCCCAGATGTCCTCGCAGACGAGGAGTCCGACCCGGAAGCCCTTGCAGTCCACCACCGTCGGCTGCGCGCCGGCCTTGAAGTAGCGCTTCTCGTCGAACACCTTGTAGTTGGGCAGCTCCTCCTTGCGGTGGATGGCCGCTATCGAGCCGCCCGCGATGAGCGCCGCGGAGTTGTAGATGGCCGAGCGGGTGTATTCCGGGTATCCAACGACGATGCAGGGGCCGGGCGCCTCCCGGCAGACCTGCTCCAGGCCCAGCTCGATCTGACGGCGAAAGCCGCGGTGGAACAGCAGATCCTCCGGCGGGTAGCCGGAGAGGGTCAGCTCGGGGAAGGCGACGAGGTCGGCCTGGTGCTCGCGATGCGCGGCGCGCGCGCATTCGACCACGCGCGCCGCGTTTCCATGCACGTCACCGACCAGCAGGTCGAGCTGCGCGAGCGCAATGCGGAGCGACTCGGGCATTCCGTCACTAGCGGCGCTTGCCCTTTCGGGCGGCGGACGCCTTCTTCTTGCCGGCGGACGCCGGGCGCCGGGCGCTCTTGGCGGCCTTCCGGCTGGGATTTCCGCGCTGCGATGCCGGCGCCCGCGCGGGCTTGGCTGCACGCTTCACCGGCCTGGCGGCCGGCTTCTTTCCAACCTTCCCGGTCGACTTCTGCGCCGGCTTTTGGGCCGACTTGCGAGACGCTTGCGCTTGCGGCTGCGCTACCGGCCGCAGGGCGGCAAGAGGACGCACCGCCTTGGCGGCTGCGCGCGCGCGGCGGCGGCGCAGCAGGTCGTTCATGGCAGTGCCCAGCTCCGCGGGCGACTTGACGGTACGGACACCGGCGGCCTCGAATGCTGCGTACTTGTCGGCCGCCGTGCCCTTGCCGCCGGCGACGATGGCGCCCGCATGCCCCATGCGCTTGCCCGGAGGCGCGGTGACGCCCGCGATGTAGGCCACCACCGGCTTCGTGACGAAGCGGCGGATGAACTGCGCAGCCGCCTCCTCGTCGCTGCCGCCGATCTCGCCCACGAGGATGATGCCCTCGGTGCGCGGGTCACGCTCGAAGAGCTCGAGCACGTCGACGAAGTTGAGGCCGCGGACCGGGTCGCCGCCGATGCCGACGCAGGTGCTCTGGCCGAGGCCGATGCTGGTGGTCTGGAAGACCGCCTCGTAGGTCAACGTGCCGGAGCGCGAGACGATACCCACGGCGCCCTTCTTGTGGATGAAGCCCGGCATGATGCCGATCTTGCATTCCTCCGGCGTGATGACGCCGGGGCAGTTGGGGCCGACGAGGCGCGTCGCCGAGCCTGCCAGCACTGACTTCACGCGCACCATGTCATTGACGGGTACGCCCTCGGTGATGCAGACGGCGAGCTCGATGCCGGCATCCACCGCTTCGAGAATCGAGTCGGCCGCGCCCGCGGCCGGCACGTAGATCATGCTGGCAGTGGCGCCTGTTTCCTTCACCGCATCCTTGACGGTATCGAAGACGGGTAGACCGAGGTGCTTTTGACCACCGCGCCCCGGCGTCACGCCGCCGACGAGCTGCGTGCCGTAGGCAATCGCCTGCTCCGAATGGAAGGTGCCCTGCTTGCCGGTGAAGCCCTGGCAGATCACCTTGGTGTTCTTGTTGACCAGAATGCTCATGCTGCAAATCCTTACTTGCCGGCCGCCAGGGCAACGACCTTGCGGGCGGCATCTGTCAGATCGGTGGCGGGAGTGATGGTGAGGCCACTGTCGGCCAGGGTCGCGCGCGCCTTGTCGGCATTGGTGCCTTCGAGGCGGACGACGACGGGCACCTTCACACCCACGTTCTTGACGGCATTGATCACGCCGTCGGCGATGAGGTCGCAGCGGACGATGCCGCCGAAGATGTTGACCAGCACCGCACGGACCTTGGGATTCGAGAGGATGAGCTGGAATGCCGCGGTCACCCGCTCACTGGTGGCGCCGCCGCCGACGTCGAGGAAGTTGGCCGGCTGACCGCCGTGCAGCTTGATGAGGTCCATGGTCGCCATGGCGAGGCCGGCGCCGTTGACCATGCAGGCGATGTCACCATCCAGGGAGACGTAGTTGAGCTCGTGCTCACTGGCACGGCGCTCCATCGGATCTTCCTGGTTGACGTCGCGAAGCGTCGCGAGATCGGCGTGGCGGAATACCGCGTTGGCATCGACGTTGATCTTGGCGTCGAGCGCAACCAGCTTGCCGTCCTTGGTCACGATGAGCGGGTTCACCTCGACGAGGCTGGCATCCTGCTCCATGTAGAGCCGGTAGAGCGCCGTGCAGATGGTCTGGAACTCCGCGATCTGCGGACCCTTCAGCCCGAGGCCGAAGGCGATCTGCCGCGCCTGGTAGGGCTGCAGGCCCGCGGACGGGTGCACGGTCACGGAGAGGATCTGCTCGGGCGTCTTCTCCGCGACTTCCTCGATGTCCATGCCGCCGGCCGAGGAGGCGATGAGGGCGATGCGGCTCTTCTCGCGGTTGAGGGTGAGGGAGAGATAGATCTCCCGCTCGATCTGCGAGCCCGACTCCACGTAGACCCGCTCCACGGGCAGCCCCTCGGGGCCCGTCTGCTTGGTTTTGAGGCGCGTGCCGAGCATGGCCGCCGCGGCGCTGCGCACGGCCTCCCTCTCGCGCGCCAGCTTGACGCCTCCGGCCTTGCCGCGACCGCCGGCATGGACCTGGGCCTTGACGACCCATACAGGACCACCGAGCGCATCGGCGGCGGCAACGGCCTCATCGGCGCTCGCGGCCACGCGGCCCGCCGGCACCGGAATTCCGTATTTCCTGAATATCTCTTTCGCCTGATATTCGTGCAGATTCATGGATGACCCTGGACTCTCGCGCTGGCTGACGTGAACTTCGCATTGTGTCCAAAAA
>DASTAC010000008.1:0-5805 GCA_035713045.1 Steroidobacteraceae bacterium | reverse complement strand
ACTGCGGCGGTGAAAACCAGGAAATGTCGCATGCGGACTCTCGGCGCGAAACGATGAAGCTGCGACTGTAGCCTCCGCGCCGCATCCGTGCAGCGCACCGCATCTCCGCCCGTCGCGCCATTCCCTCGGCCGGACGCCGTTTCCGATGATATTTTCGGCGCGACGTCCGAGCTTCCCCGACCCAATGACGTCCCGGACGATCGGTCCCGACGACCGGTTGGCACTTCACCAACTTGCGGCGGCGCTGCCCAGCGCCGTTGCGGGTAGCATCCAGTGCATCGGCTCGCGCTCGATCGCGACGGGCGGCTTGAGGCGGCGGCGGGACCCCAGCTTGTCTCCTCGGTTCTCGGATCCGTGTCGAGGCCGCTCAGCGGCTCGAGAGGCGCATCGGGCCTTCGCATGAGCCGCCGCGAATCCGCCGGGATGGAATCGGACCTGCAATGCTGACGACGTTGCTTCGGAAGGCGCATCCGGTAAATTCTGTATAGTAAGAACAGCTCAAGCCCCTTCCATGGAAGACATGATTCATTACCAGTCCCTTGCCGCCGCTCGAGCCGCACGGCGCGGCGTGGGGTCGTTTCACGAGCCTGGCGGCTCCCTTGCGATCAAGGCCACGGCGCGGCGGCTGTCTACAATGGGCCCGCACTGTCCGGAGGCGGCATGAACGTCCATCTCTTCCTCGCCTTCTGCCTGGCGGCAACCATCCTCGCGCTCCTGCCGGGCCCTGTCGTGACGTTGGTGGTGGCCAACTCCCTCGGCCAGGGCACGCGCAACGGACTGGTGACGGTTGCGGGGGCGGGCATCGGCAATGCGCTGCTCATCGCGGCGGCGGCGGTCGGTCTGATCGCGTTCTTCGCGCTCCTCAGTCAGGTATTCACCCTGATGCGATGGGCCGGGGCGGCGTATCTCATCTGGCTGGGGGTGAAGGGGTGGCGCGCGCACGATGGGAAGCTGCAGGACTGCCTCGCCCCACCGGGCCCGCCCTCCCCGCGGACCGTATTCCTCCAGGGGTTCCTCGTCGGGAGCACCAACCCCAAGGCGATCATCTTCTACATCGCGTTCCTGCCGCAGTTCGTGGACCCGCGCCTGGCCCCCGGGCCGCAGCTGCTCGCGATGGCGTGCGCCATGATCGTCATCGCGGCGACCACCGACAGCGGCTACGCGCTCATGGCGGGAAAGGTGCGCGCCTGGTTCGCGACACCCGGCCGCCGCCGCCTCCAGGGTCGCATCAGCGGCGGACTCCTCATCGGAACGGGCTGCGGCCTGCTGCTCGCGCGCCGCGGCGGCTAGGGGCTCGTCCGGCGGTGGCGGCGTGCGAGGCGCGCAGAGTCGGCGCGGTGTGCGCCGCGACCTGGCTGACATGGGAGTCAGCATGCGACACGGCCAGTGGGAATCCGCCAGGGCCAGCGGGGCGGTGACGAGAATCGCCCCCACGACAGTGATGGTGAGGGCGACGAAGGCGGTGCCTGCTTTCTGGATGCGGTTCATGCCTCTCCTCGGTTGGCTCTGGCCGAGGAGGGGTATTCAATGTATTCAGCCGCAGCGCGGCGGTGTTGGAGTGTCCGCGGCCGTGTCCGGGTGCGGACGGCGCGTGAGGCTCACCGCGACCGTGACGATGAAGTTGATGCAGAGCGCGACGAACCCGGCATTCAATCCCGCGATCGGGTCGAGTCCGGCGGACATCAGCGATATCGCGGCGAGCATGCCGGCGATCATGCCGCTGAGAACGCCGGCCGCCGTGGCTCGCCTCCAGAAGAGGCCGAGCACGACGCCCGGGAAGCATTGCGCAATGAGCGCATAGCCGGTGAGGAGCAGCGCGACCAGGGTGCTCGAGTCGTGGATCGCGAGTCCGAGGCTGACCGCGCCCAGCAGGACGACCATGGCGCGCGCGAGGCGCGCCACGGCGGCGTCGGTCATCGCAGGGGCGAACAGCGGCCGGTACAGGTTCTTGGCGAAGAGCGTGGCCGCGGTGAGGATGAGGATGGCGGCAGGAACCATCGCCGCCAGCGCGCCCGCCCCGCCGATCACGCCGAGAAACCAGGGCGGGAAGGTCCGGCGGGCGACCGTCAGGACCGCGAGATCGCCATGGCGCAGGTGCGGCAGGATGAGGACCGTGGCAAAGCCGGCGAAGAAGATCAGGGCGAATGTCAGCGTGTAGAGCGGCATCACCACCGCATTGCGCCGCAGCGTATCGGCGCTCTTGGCCGTGAAGGCCGCGCCGAACGTGTGCGGCCACATGTAGAAGCCGAAGGTGGTCAGCAGAACCGTGGAGATGTACCAGGAGTGGCCGAGGCTCTTCGTGGCGCCGGGCAGCGTCAGGTGCCCGGGGTGCGCGTGCGCGAGTGCCGTGAACATCGCGCCGATGCCGCCGAAATGCGTCAGCGGAATGCCGATGCCGATCGCGACCGCGGCGACGATCATCAGAATGTCCTTGATGACGCTCACCCACGCGACCGCGCGCACGCCGTTCGCGAATACGAACGCGACGACGAGCGCGGTGGCGGCGGTCATGGCCGCAACGCGTCCGATGTGGCCGAAGCTCGCCACGGCGACGATGATGCCGACGCCATCGAGCTGCAGCTGCAGATAGGGGATGAACGCGAGGATCCCCACCACGCACACGAAGCCGGCGAGGTACCGGTTGCGATAGCGGGCATTGAAGAAATCCGGCTGAGTCTGCAACCGGTGCTTGCGGCCGAGCTCCCACAGCGGCGGCAGGATGAAGAACGACACGACGTAACCCAGCGTGACGTACGCCAGCACGTAGAGGACCGGGCCGCCGCGGCTGTAGGCCCAGCCGCCCACGCCGAGAAACGCGAAGGTGGTGTAGACCTCGCCGGCCATCAGCAGGAAGACGAGCAGGGTGCCGAAGCCGCGGCCGCCGACGGTCCACTGCTCGAGGTCCATGCGGCGGCGCGAGCCGGCGAAGAAGCCGACCCCCGTGCCGACCGCCACGATGGCGATCATCACCGTGAGGGCGCTCGCGGCGGGACTCATGCTCCCGGATTCGCGCGCCGCTGGGCGGCGCTTTCGATGCGGTAGGCGCCCCACATGCAGCAGGGCGTCAGCAGCATCCAGAGGATCAACCAGAAGAGATTGAACGGCAGGCCGAGCATCAGCGGCCGCACACGGTCCCAGAGGGGCACCGTGAAGCACATGGCGACAAAGGGGATGAGCCCCAGTGTGAGCGCACCGATGGCTGGCCTTCTCACGGCGCCAGCCGGATCACCTTCCCGGCGGCCGCGGCCCCTTCGCCGGCGTGACGAGGGCGATCACGCCGAACGCGGGGTGATCGAAGTAGTTGCGCTGGTAGAACCGGACGCGCCGGGTCTCGTTCATCACGAAGGTGGTGCCGGGCGGTGCTTTCAGGCCAGGCGGAGGATTCTGCATGGTGTAGTCGAGCGTCATGCCGAGATGCAGGAACTCGCCCCGCTCGAAGAAGATGACGCCGGTGAGCCCGGGTACGTTGATTCCGAGGGACTGGAGGGAAAAGCCGGCACGCGTTCCCCAGGCGCTCGCGGTCTGCACCCACGCGGCATGCGCCACAGGCCGATAGGTGCCGCTCGAGCGCAGTCGCGCGACGATGGGTGTCAGCCGATAGTCGGACGGCGGCAGTACGTTCAACAGCCTGCCGACGGTGCCCGAGCCGCTCGGAGCTTCCCCGCCCGCCACCGTTGCGGTCGTGGTCGTCTCGGCCGCCCAGTTCTCGGGCTGCCCGAGCGCGACTCTGGCCCGGAAGATCACGACCTCGATGTCGTATGCGGGGCCGCTGTACGCGGGAGCGGGCGATGCCTTGGATGCAGGGGTCGTCGCGGTCGGGCCGTTTGCCGCGATCGTGGAAGCTGGCTTTGCGGCCTTCGCGGGCGCTCCCTCCGAGCCCGTCCCGGAGGAGGGTGTGGCCTGGGATGCGGCGGCGCGGGCCGGCACGGCCTGACCGCCGGCCTGGGGCGCCGCAGTCTGCGCGAGCGCCGCCGGCGAGGCGATGAGCGCGAGAACGAGGCAGATCGCGAGCCGGCCGAGGGGGGCGCTTCTGGTTGTCATGCCTCGAAGTCTAACCGATGCCCGCGTTGCGCCGCAGCCCGTGTAGCACGCTTCAGACACGCCGCTGTGTGACGGTGCGCGACTAACGCGGACGCGCCGCCAGACGCTTCATCAGGCTCGCCCCGAACTCGAACCGCGCTTCCTCGGCGGGCATCGCGTGCGAGATGCGCAGCCGCAGCGGCCCCTCCAGCCTGTATTCACGGGGCGCCTGCTGGATCAGGCGCACGACCGCCGCCGGCTCGATGGCATTGCGCTCCTCGAACGTGACCGAGCCGCCCTGCGGTCCGAGATCGAGGCGGCGGATGCCGAGCGCGCGCGCGGTGAGCTTCAGTTTGGCGATCCGGACGAGGCTCTGCGCCGGAGGGGGCAGGGCGCCGAAGCGGTCGTGGACCTCCGCCGTGAGGTCATCGAGCGCCTCGGGGCTCTCGGCGGCCGCAATTCGCTTGTAGAGGCCGAGGCGCACATGCACGTCGGCGATGAAAGCTTCGGGCAGGAATGCCGGCAGACGCAGCTCGACCTCCGTCGCCGCGGCGAGCGGCTTGTCGAGCGCGGGCTCGCGGCCTTCCTTCAGGGCCGTCACCGCCCGCTCGAGCAGATCGAGATACATGGCGAGCCCGATCTCGGTCATCTGTCCGCTCTGCTGCTCGCCGAGGAGCTCGCCCGCGCCGCGGATCTCGAGATCGTGGGTCGCGAGCACGAACCCGGCGCCGAGCTCCTCCATCGACTCGATGGCCTCGAGGCGCTTGGCCGCATCGCCGGCGAGCGCCTTGCGAGGAGGGGCGATGAGGTAGGCATAGGCGCGGTGGTGGGAGCGCCCGACGCGTCCGCGCAGCTGGTGCAGCTGCGCGAGGCCCATGTGATCGGCGCGATTGATGATGATCGTGTTGGCCGTGGGAACGTCGATGCCGCTTTCGATGATGGTGGTGCAGACGAGCAGGTCGAAGCGGCGATGGTAGAAGTCCACCATGAGCTGCTCGAGATCGCGCTCCCGCATCTGCCCGTGGCCGATCCGCACGCCGGCCTCCGGCACGAGGGTCTGCACCTCGGCGGCGACTTTGTCGATGGTGCGGATCTCGTTGTGCACGAAGTAGATCTGGCCGCCGCGGCGCAGCTCGCGCAGCACCGCTTCCCGCAGCGTGGGTCCGTGCCACTCGATCACGAATGTCTTGATCGCGAGCCGCTCCGCGGGCGGCGTGGTGATGAGCGACAGGTCGCGCAATCCGCCGAGCGCCATGTTGAGGGTGCGGGGGATCGGGGTCGCGGTGAGGGTCAGCACGTGCACGTTGGCCCTGAGCGCCTGCAGCCGCTCCTTGTCGCGCACGCCGAAGCGATGCTCCTCGTCGACGATGAGCAGGCCCAGGTCCTTGAACCGCGCGTGCGCGTGCAGCAGCCTGTGAGTGGCGACCACGATGTCGACGGAGCCGCGCTCGATCCCTTCGATGGTCTTCTGGGTCTCCTTCGCGTTGCCGAATCGCGACAGGCCTTCGATCCGCACCGGCCAGTCGGCGAAGCGGTCGCGGAAGTTCGCGACGTGCTGCTGCACCAACAGCGTGGTCGGCGCGAGCACCGCGACCTGCTTGCCGGCCTGGGTGGCGATGAACGCCGCCCGCATGGCCACTTCCGTCTTGCCGAAGCCGACATCGCCGCACACGATCCGGTCCATCGGGCGGTCGCTCTGCAGGTCCGCGAGCACCTTGCGGATGGCCTCGGCCTGATCCTCCGTCTCCTCGAACGGAAAGGCATCGGCGAAGGTCTGGTACTCGC
>DASTAC010000007.1:2500-20958 GCA_035713045.1 Steroidobacteraceae bacterium | reverse complement strand
TGCCCGTTGGTCGCGAGCACCGTGGTCGTCTCGAGCGTGACGTCCTGGCCGGCAAGATCGGTGAAGGTGCCGCCGGCCTCGCGGACGATGACGGTCAGCGCGGCGATGTCGAGAATGTTGACGTCCGACTCGACGACGACGTCGAGCGAGCCGCGCGCCAGCAGGTGGTAGTGCACGAAATCGCCGTAGCCGCGGATGCGGCTGACGCGGCCGATCAGCTCCCCGAGCCGTGCCCACTGCGCCGTGCGGGCCATGGTCTTGAGGTTGCCGGTGGACACGATCGCCGAGGCGAGATCCGCGACCGGGCTCACCCGGATCGGGCGGTCGTCGAGGAAGGCGCCGGAGCCCTGCTCGGCCCAGGCGATCTCGCCGTACGCGGGGGCGCTCGAGACGCCGAGCACCAGGCGGCCGCCGCGCATGAGCGCGATCTGGGTGGAAAAGAAGGGGCACTCGCGCACGAAGGACTTGGTGCCGTCGATCGGGTCGACCAGCCAGACACTCTCGGCCCCGACGGCGTGCTTGCCGGTCTCCTCGCCGTAGAAGCCGTAAGTCGGGAAGCGCTCGCTCAGGACCGCGCGGATGGCTTCCTCCGCGCGCACATCCGCCTCCGTCACCGGGGACTGATCCTCCTTGGTGCGCACGGCGAGGTTCTTCTGGTAGAGGCCGCGGATCACCTCGGCCGCCGCCTGCGCGGCATCGAGGGCGGCTTGCAGCTCTCGGGATGGCATTGTGCTCGATCGGTTCCTTCGCCGTGGCGGATGAAGAGGCAAAGGCACAGGGAGGTGCCGGGATCCAGCGCTTGGTACTATGGCAGCGTGACGCTGTCAAACCCCCGGGTCTGGCAGAATCGCGCCTCGGCCACCGAGGGCCGGGAGGCGGCTCCATGGGCAACAGGCTCAGCAAGATCTACACGCGAACGGGGGATGACGGCACGACGGGGCTCGGCGATGGGACCCGCGTGCCCAAAGACAGTGCCCGCGTGGAGGCGTACGGCACCGTGGATGAGCTGAACAGCGTCCTCGGCGTTCTGCTGGCGGTTCCAGGCCTGCCGGACCGGGTGGCCCCGCTGCTGACGAACGTGCAGCACGAGCTCTTCGACCTGGGGGCGGAGCTCTGCATTCCCGGTCATCTCGTCATCACGGCGGCTCATGTGACGAGGCTCGAGACCGCTCTCGATGAGCTCAACGATCCCCTGCCGCCCCTGAAGGAGTTCATTCTCCCGGGCGGCGGACCCGCGGCGGCCGCCTGTCACCTGGGTCGCACCGTGGCGCGCCGCGCCGAGCGCCGGGCATGGACGCTGGCCCGGGACGAGACCGTCAATCCCGAGTTGCTGCGCTACCTCAACCGGCTTTCGGACCTGCTGTTCGTCCTGGCGCGGGTGTTGGCGCGGCACGAGCGCGGCACCGAGGTGCTCTGGCGGCACGAGCGCGGCAGACGCGGCTGAGCGGGCGCCCGCCGCGCGGTCCGCGCGACCGCTCGGCGCTCGGGAGCGCGGATCGGGACGCCCTCGGCGCATAATCGCCGCATCCGGGAACCGGGCCGCGCCCCGCGCGGTCTCCCGACCTCGGCTCATCGTCGACCGCGAAGGAAAGACCCATGACCCTCACGCAAGCATTCAAGGTGTGGTGGAGCTACAGCTGGAGGGCGAGCCTTCTGGTGATCCCGCTCGGGATCATCATGACCGCCTGGTCGCTCATCGGGCTCTTCTCCACCGTGGAGCACCTGACGCTCTCCGGCCAGGGCCTCTCCGGCCTCGCCAATATGAACATCGACCAGCTCACCCGCCTCATGGGGGGCGGGGCGACCCTGTGGATCCTTTCCATGGTGCTCACGGCCGTGATCCAGGTGTTTGCGATGCGCTGGACGCTCAACTCGCGCTGGTCGGACTTCCGCCTGAAGGCGGTGCCGCCGGACGCGGAGGTCGGGACCCCGGCCGCTGCGGACAACTCGAGCCGGCCGGCCAGGATCTGACAGACCGCCTCAGGAGCTGCCCATCGGCCGACGATCGACTCCGAGTCATGAAGCGGACAGACACGGTAGTCGGTACAGGGGCGGGGCAGGGTGCGACGCATGCGTCGCACGGGTGGCCATGGACGGACACCCCGGAGCTTTGCGCAGAGCACGGACTGCGCAGCGCAAAGCCCCGATCCAGCGCTTCTCAATGGTGCGAGGCGGCCTTGGCGACGAGGTACCTGACGAGCCCGATCACCTCGGGTGCGCGCATGGAATTCATGCGGATGCGGTATTTGCCGTCCACGATGAGGCAGGGCGTTCCGGGCACCTGCATCGACATGATCTCGGCGTTCGCCTCGCGCATCTGCATCATCACGCCGAAAGAGCGGGCCGTCGCGATGAACTTCTGAGTGCTGATCCCGGTGAGCTTCGAGTAATAGCGCGCAGCATCCTCGAGGGTGGGCAGGCGGCTCTTCAGGCGCTCGGTCCCCGGCTCGACGATTCCCAGCTGCCCCGTCTTCCATACGGCATCGAACATCGCCTGATGGGTGCGCCTGGCGATACCCAACGACTCGGCGGCGAAGTACGCCTGCTGGAACATCGGCCAGTCCTCGTCCGGCTTGAACGCCGCCGGCAGGAACACCATCTGGGCATTCGCCGGCAGGCTGCGCTCCAGCTGGTCCATGGTCGGCTGGTACTTGTTGCAGAACGGGCAGGCGTAGGAGAACACCTCCATCACCTCGATCTTGCCGGCCGGCACCGTCGTGGGTTGCGGCTGGCTCAGACGGACGTAGTTGGTTCCCTCGACCCATCGTGTCGGGGCCGCCCGCGCCGGGAGCACCGCCGCGTATGCCAGCACCGCGATGAGCGCCAACCCCATTCTCTTCATGATGTGTGTCTCTCCGTCTTCTCTAGACTTTCCGCGAGCAAGCTTCGCAACCGCGCCCAGTCGAATGCCGGGCCCGGGTCGGTCTTGCGTCCCGGTGCGATGTCGCAGTGGCCGGCGATCCCCTCCGCGGATAATGTCGGATAGGTCGCGAGCAGCGCCGCGATCAGCGCGGCCAGGCGGGAGTATTGCGCATCCGTATAAGGGATCGTATCCGTTCCCTCCAGCTCGATGCCGATCGAAAAGTCATTGCAGCCGGTCCGGTCCCGATACCGGGACTGGCCGGCGTGCCACGCGCGCATCCCGAACGGCACGTACTGGGTGATGGTACCGTCGCGGCGGATCAAGGCGTGAGCGGACACGCGCAGGCCCGCAGTGTCGTGGAAGGAAGGGTGCGCGCCGGCCGGCAGACTGCCGGCGAAGAGATGGTCGATCCACGGTCCGCCGAACTCGCCGGCCGGGAGGCTGATGCCGTGCACCACGACGAGCTCGGGCGCCACGCCGCTCGGGCGCGCATCGCAGTGCGGCGAGAGAACCTGGCGCGCGCCCGCGAGCAGGCCGGTGGCGGGCTCGATCTTCAGGTCCGCAATGCTCATGCCGGCAGATAGCGCGCGAAGCCGGCGTAGAGCACGGCGAGCAGCCCCGTGACGAAGATCCCATCGAACGTGCCGGCGCCGCCTATCGAGGCCACGGGAGCGCCGAGGGACCGGACCACGCCGAGGTTGAGCAGATCCGCCCCGATGAGCGTTCCGATGCTGCCGCTGATGTACGCGAGCGGTGCCGCCTGCCGGCGCGTGAGTGCGATGGCGATGATGGCGGTCGCGATCGCCGGCACGAAGATCGGCAGCGCGATGCCGAAGCCCGGCACCGGCCGGGCGAGGTAGTGACAGACCACCGCGACGAACGCGGTGCCGATCGCGGCCAGGACGAACAGCCGATGCTTGAGCAGCAGATAGATGGAGAGACACACCGGAATGATGGCGCCCCCGACGTTCACCGCGAGAACGGTGGCGTGGGTTTCCCGCACCATGGGCACGATGTAGGTCATGCCGAAGAAGCTGATCTCACCCGCCGTGACCGTCCGGTGGCCGGGCAGATAGGCCACGGGGATGTTGATGTAGCTGCCGAGGAGCGACAGCCCGAGGATCGCGATGAGCGCGCCTTCCGTGATGCCCATCGAGATCGAGGCGTAGCTGAGCAGCCGCAGCACGGTGAGCCCGATCAGGACGATGATCAGGCCCCAGAAGACGAGCAGGAAGGGCAGCGAGACCGGGAAGTACTGCAGTTGGGATACGTGCATGGCGTCAGCGCATTCGTGACATGGGCCGATGTGCGGCGCCGGCCTCGCAACCGGCGCACCGGGCGACGGTCGAGGCCGAGGCGACATCATGCCACAATGCGCGGATGAGTACCGGTAACGCGTCCTACGCCGCACGGGACCTGGCCCACGTGTGGCACCCCTGTACCCAGATGAAGGACCACGAGAGCCTGCCCGTGATTCCGATCCGACGCGGCTCGGGGGTCTGGCTCGAGGACTTCGACGGGCGGCGCTACCTGGATGCGGTCAGCTCCTGGTGGGTGAATCTCTTCGGTCATGCCAATCCCCGCATCAATGCGGCGGTGCGTGAGCAGCTCGAGAGGCTCGAGCAGGTCATCCTGGCCGGCTTCACGCACGAGCCGGTGATCGCACTGTCCGAGGCGCTGACTTCGATCGTGCCGGCGGGCCTCACCCGCTGCTTCTACGCGGACAACGGCTCATCCGCGGTGGAAGTCGCGGTGAAGATGAGCTACCACTACTGGCGCAATGTCGGCAAAAGCGCGAAGCGGCGCTTCATCACACTGTCCAACAGCTATCACGGCGAGACGCTCGGCGCCCTCGCGGTGGGCAATGTCGAGCTCTACAAGGACATCTACAAGCCGCTCCTCATGGACGTGATCACGGTGCCCTCGCCCGACTGTTTCGACCGTGAGCCGGGAGAGAGCTGGGCGGAGCACTCGCGGCGCAAGTTCGCGCACATGGAGGCTGCGCTCGCGAAGCATGCCGGGGAGACCGCCGCCGTCATCGTCGAGCCGCTGGTCCAGTGCGCCGGCTCCATGCGCATGTACGATCCGGTGTACCTCGCGCTCCTGCGCCAGGCGTGCGACCGCTACGGGGTGCACCTGATCGCCGACGAGATCGCCGTTGGATTCGGCCGGACCGGCACGATGTTCGCGTGCGAGCAGGCGGGCATCAGGCCCGACATGATCTGCCTGTCGAAGGGCCTGACCGCGGGCTATCTGCCCCTCTCCGCCGTCGTCACCACGGATTCGATCTATACCGCCTTCTACGACGAGTACGTCAAGCTGACCGCCTTTCTCCACTCGCACAGCTTCACCGGCAACCCGCTGGGCTGCGCCGCCGCCCTGGCGAGTCTCGAGATCTTCCGCACCGACGACGTCCTCACCGGCAACCGCGCGCTCGCCGCCCATCTGGGCGCCAAAGCCCGCGAGCTCGAGTCCCACCCTCACGTGGCCGAAGTCCGCCAACACGGCATGATCGTCGCCGTCGAGCTGGCGCGCGACAAGGCGGCCCGCGAGCTCTATCCCTGGCAGGAGCGCCGCGGCCTGCGCATCTACCGCCACGCCCTCAGCCGCGGCGTGCTCCTGCGCCCCATCGGCACGGTCGTCTACTTCATGCCGCCTTACGTGATCACTCACGAGGAGATCGACCTGATCGTCGAAGTCGCACGCGAGGGGATCGAGCTCGCGACATGCGACTGACCCGCGTCCACGTTCCCGGCCCGCTCGCCTCCGGCAGCCGCCGCATCCTCGAGGGCGATGCCGCCAATCACATCATGCGTGTGCTGCGCCTGCGTCCCGGCGATCCCCTGACGCTCTTCGACGGCAGCGGCCCGGAGCACCCGGCGCGCATCGAGGAGTTCCGCAGGTCGGCCGTGACCGTGACCGTCGGCGATCCTTCCCCTGCGGTTCGCGAGTCCCCCCTGCACCTGACCCTCGCCCAGGGGATTTCCCGCGGCGAGCGCATGGACTGGGTGATGCAGAAGTCCACCGAGCTCGGTGTCTCCCACATCGTCCCCGTGCAGACCGAGCGCACGGTAGTCAAGCTCGACGCCCAGCACTCCGCCCGCAAACTCGAGCACTGGCAGGCCATCGTCATCGCCGCCTGCGAGCAAAGCGGCCGCAACATCGTGCCCCGGGTCGCCGCGCCCCAGCCGCTGCACGAATTCCTCAGGAGTCACGACGCAGACGCCACCCGCCTCCTGCTTTCCCCCACCGGCACCCTGCGCATCGACGAGCTGGCCCCTCGGGCGCCTCGGATCACCGTTCTCATCGGCCCCGAAGGCGGCCTGTCCGAGCTGGAGCAGCGCGCGGCGCTGGCCGCCGGCTTCATGGCGGTGAGGCTGGGCCCGCGGGTCCTGCGCACTGAAACCGCGGCCGTAGCGGCCCTGACGCTTTTGCAGCACCGATTCGGCGATCTCTGACGACCGAATCCACCCACCCTACGCGCTGACGAAGATGCGCCGCCCCTGCGCCTCCAGCTGCAGCATGGGCGTCCCATAGAGCCCGCTGAGCTTCTCCGCTGTCAGCAGCTGCGCCGCCGCTCCCGCCTCCCACCGCCCATCCCCGTGCAGCAACACCACCCGATCCGCAAACCTCGCCGCCAGCGTCGGATCGTGCAGTGTTGCGATCACCGTCTTGCCCCCGCTGCAGAGCTCCCCGAAGAGTCCCAACATTGCCAACAGATGCGCCGGATCCAGATGGTTGGAAGGCTCATCCAGCAGAAACACCGCCGGCTCCTGTGCCAGCAGCGAAGCGACCGCCACCCGCCGCAGCTCCCCTCCGGACAGGGTGTCGGTCCGTCGCCCCGCGAGCCCCTCGAGATCCACCGCCGCCAGCGCATCGAGCGCGATGCGCTCGTCCACGACCGATTCCCACTCCCACGGCTTCAGGTGCGGATGTCTTCCCACCAGCACCGCCTCGAGCGCCGAAGTGACGAACGATTCCTCGACGTCCTGCGCCAGCAGCCCGAGCCGCAGCGCCACCGCCCGCCGGCTCAAGCGCTCGAGCGGCGACCCATCGAGATACACGGCACCGGACTGCGGCGGCCGCAGCCCCGCGAGCGTATGGAGTGTCAGCGTCTTCCCCGAGCCATTGCGCCCCAGGATGGCCACGAACTCCCCCGGCCGAAACTCCACCGACATGCCGCTCACCAGCCGACGCGCGCCGACCGCCACCTCGAGGTCGCGGGCCGCGAGCGTGCCGGGGTGAGAGCTCAAGGCTGCAGGCGGGTCGCGGTCCAGGCTCCGGCGTCGAAAAAGCCGCTCGGGAGCGCCGTGAGCGTGCGCGTCCAGCGCGCGCGGTCATGCACCCGCGCCTCGCCTTCCACCCACAGCTCCACGCTGTCCGCCCAGAGGTGGTAACCGCCCCAGTGCGGCGGCCTCGGAATGAGGACGTCGAGCTCCCTCTCGGCTCCGGGCTGCCCGGGGATGGGCGCGCCGAAACGCTCGGCCGTCGCGGCGAGCGATGCGAGCAGGGCCTCGCGGGATTCCACCGGCTCGCTCTGCGCGCTCGCCCAGGCGCCGATCCGGCTGCCCCAGGGGCGCGAGGCAAAGTAGGCGTCGCTGTCCGCGGCCGGGGCCTGCAGCACCGGCCCCTCGATGCGCACCTGGCGGTGCAGCGCGTCCCAGTGGATCACCGCCGCCGCGCGCGGGTTCTCGGCCAGCTGCCGGCCCTTGCGCGAGAGGTAGTTCGTATAGAAGACGAGATAGCCGGGCAGCGGCACGACTTCCTTGCACAGCACCACCCGGGCGGAGGGGTGGCCCTCCGGGTCGCTGGTGGCCAGGACCATGGCATTGGGGTTCGGCTGGTGGCGGTGCTGCCAGGCCTCGGCCATCCAACGGTTGAGGATGACCAGGGGCTCGGGCGGCAGCGGCTCCGGCAGGACTTCGGCATGTCGCATCAGGCGGACAGTTTACCCTGTCCAAACCGGGCGCGTGTCGGCGCGGGCGGTCGCCGCACTTGCAGCGCTCACGCCGGGCCGATAAAAGGAAGGCCCACCCACACATTTTCGCCTCCGGGAACTTCCCCCCTATGACGCGGGACCACGTGACCCTCGATGATCTGCGCCGCCGTCTGAGCGAGATCGACCGCCAGCTCCTCGCGCTCGTCGGCGAGCGCAAGGCGCTGAGCGGCGAGGTGGCCCGCGTGAAGCGGGCGACCGGATACCCCACCCGCGACTTCGAGCGCGAGCGCGAAGTGATTGAGGGCGCGCGCGCCGCGGCCCTCGAGGTGGGGGTACCGCCCGCGCTCGCCGAAGAGCTGCTGCGCCTGCTCATCCGCTCCTCCCTCACCACACAGGAGCAGGCCAGCGTGGCCGCTCGCGGGGCGGGCTCGGGGCGGCGGGCGCTCATCATCGGTGGCGGTGGCAAGATGGGGCGGTGGTTCGTGCAGTTCCTCGCCTCTCAGGGCTTCGCCGTCGAGGTGGCCGATCCCGATGGAGGACCGGACGGCGTACCGCGCGTCGCGGACTGGCGCGCGACCGACCTCAAACACGACTACATCGTGGTCGCGACACCGCTCGGCGTGACCGATGCGATCCTGCGGGATCTCGCGCTGCGCCGGCCCGGCGGTGTGATCTTCGATGTCGGGTCCCTGAAATCGCCGCTGCGCGCGGGCCTGATGGCGCTCAAATCCCACGGCTGCCGCGTCACCTCCATCCATCCGATGTTCGGGCCCGACACCGAGCTGCTCTCGGGACGGCACGTCGTCTTCGTCGATCTGGGCAACGCGCAAGCGCTGGCCGAGGCACGGGCCCTGTTCGCGCCCACGATGGCCGAGCAGGTGGTGACGAGCCTGGACGATCACGACCGGCTGATCGCTTACGTGCTGGGTCTCTCCCATGCGCTCAACATCGCCTTCTTCACCGCGCTCGCCGAGAGCGGCGAGGCGGCGCCGCGCCTCGCGCGCCTTTCGAGCACGACCTTCGATGCGCAGCTCGACGTGGCGAGCCGTGTGGCGCAGGAGAGTCCCGAGCTCTATTTCGAGATCCAGAGCCTCAACGACTACGGCGCGGAATCCCTCGAGGCCCTGGCCAAGGCCGTCGAGCGCATCCGCGCGGCGGTGCTCTCTCGCGATCATGACGTCTTCGTCGCGCTGATGCGGCAGGGCCGCGACTACCTCGAAGACCGCCGCAGCGTCGCGGAACGACGGGCGTAGGGCGGGTCGAGCGGGGGCATGCTGGTGGCTGCAGACCGCCTGAGGGAGCTCGAGGAAGAGAACGAGAGGCTGCGCGCGCGCCTGCGGGAGCTGACCGACGAAGTCGGCCGCAACGAGTCGCTGTTTCGCAAGACCCAGGAGAGAGAGCTCGAGCTGCTGCGGGCCGGCTCGCTGGCGCAGCTGCTGCAGCGCCTCATCCAGGGCCTGCGCCAGTCGTATCAGCTCGATGCCGTCACGCTGGTCCTGCACGACCCGCAGCACGAGATCCGACATCTCCTCGCCGGAGACGGCTTGCTCCTCGAGGAGCTGGACGGAGTCCACTTCGTCGATGCGCTGACCACCGCGGCGCCGCAGGTCGCCCACCTCGAGCGGCCCTGGCTCGGCCCGTTTCACGTCGCCGACCACGAGCTGCTGCTGCCCGGCGCCGAGAGCGGCGGCAGCGTGGCGTTGATCCCGCTTACCCGACAGGAGCAGCTCGACGGCGTGCTGGTCTTCTTCAGCGCCGATGCGCGGCGCTTCACCAGCGATCTCGCCAGCGACTTCCTCGCTCATCTCGGCGTGGTGTCGGCCATCTGCATCGAGAACGCGGTCAACCGCGCGCGGCTGGTGCGCAGCGGGCTCACTGACTTCCTGACGGGATTCCACAACCGCCGCTACCTGCAGGCGAGGCTGCGCGAGGAGCTGGCGCGCGCGCAGCGTGCGCGGCAGTCGGTCGTCTGCCTGATGATCGACGTCGATCACTTCAAGCGCATCAACGATCACTACGGGCATCTTGCCGGCGATGCGGTGCTGCGCGAAGTCGCGCAACGGATCGATGCCGAGATGCGTGTGAGCGACACCGGCGTACGTTTCGGGGGTGACGAGTTCGCGATCGTGCTGTCGCAAGGCAGCGTCGGCGACGGTGAGCGGGTCGCCGCCCGGGTGTTGCAGGCCGTGCGCGGCCAGCCGGTGCCCATCGGCGGCCATGCGACGGAAACGGTGACTCTGTCGATCGGCGTCGCCGCGGCCTCGCCCGATGAGGGAACGCGCGACTACAAAGCGGTCGCGGACCGCCTGATCGCGGAGGCCGATGCGGCTCTCTATCGCGCCAAGAGCGCCGGGCGCAACCGCATCGCCGCGTCCAGGAACATCGTCACTTGACCCTCGTCATCCGCGCCGCCGCAGGAGCACAAGGAAGAGCGGCGCGCCGACGAGGGCCATGATCGCCCCGACGGGAAGCTGAGTTGGGGCCACGACCGTCCGCGCCGCCACGTCGGCGCAGGCCAGGAGCGTGCCGCCGAGCAGCGCCGAGGCCGGCGCGACCACGCGATGATCGCTGGTACGGAAGGCGAGCCGCACGATGTGCGGCGTGATGAGCCCGACGAAGCCCACCGTCCCCGCGCTGACCACCGCGACCGCCGTCAACACGGCGCATCCGACGAACACGAAGCCGCGCCACGCCTCCAGCCTCATGCCGACACTGCGCGCGCGGAGCTCACCGGCCGCGAGCACATTGAGCGGCCGCGCGAGGAGGGCCGCGAAAGCGACCGCGAGCAGCGCCGTGAGCGCGCTGGCCCACGGGTCGACCGCCCATTCCAGATCACCCGCCAGCCAGAACACCATTCCGCGGAGTCGCGAGGCATCGGCAACGGAGAGCAGCACCGTGACGACGGCCCCGCACGCGCTCGCGAGTACGACGCCGGTCAGGAGCAGCCGTGTGGTCCCGCCGCCGCGCGCCAGCAGATGCACGATCACGACGGCCACCACGGCTCCGGCCACGGCCGAGCCCTGAACGGTCAACATCGCGGCTCCCGCCATCATGGCGAGCAGTGCGCCCACCGCGGCTCCCCCGGAGACTCCGAGAACGAACGGGTCGGCGAGCGGATTGCGAAACAGGGCCTGCAGCAGCACGCCCGCGAGCGCGAGGAGGCTTCCCACGCCGAATGCGGCCAGCGTGCGCGGCAGCCGCACCGCGAGCGCCACGCTGCGGGCAACGCTGTCGCCGGAGCCCAACAGGGCCGCCAGGACCCGCGCCGGCGAGAGCTCCACACTGCCGACGAGGAGCGAGCCCACGAACACCGCGGCTGCGAGCACCACGAGGGCGGTGAGGCCTTTCCAGGCCCGGCCGCTCACGGGGTGGTATGTGGATATCGACTTCAAGTCACAGCCGCCGGGGTGGAAAACGGATTAGCCTAAAAGCTGGAGCTTGCCCAGTACAACCCGCGCTTGATAAAACCCTGGCATGATCGCAGACGTCATCGACCCGGAAGGCTTTCGCGCGAACGTGGGCATCGTACTGATGCGCGCCGCCGGCGAGGTATTCCTGGGTCGGCGCGCCGGCGGGCGGGGCTGGCAGTTTCCCCAGGGGGGCATGCGCGTCGGTGAGAGTCTCGAGGAGGCCGTTTATCGCGAGCTCAACGAGGAGATCGGGCTCGAGCAGGGAGACGTCGAGCTTCTCGGGCACACCGCTCGCTGGCTGCGGTACCGGCTGCCGGCCCGCTACGTGCGCCGCAACCAGCAGCCGATCTGCATCGGGCAGAAGCAGCGCTGGTTCCTGCTGCGGCTGCGGCGCGAGCCGATGAAGTTCGAGTTCGAGCGCACGAACGAGCCGGAGTTCGACGAGTGGCGATGGGCGAGCTTCTGGGAACCGGCGCGCGAGGTGATCTACTTCAAGCGCACCGTCTATCAGCGAGCGTTGCAGGAGCTCGCACCCCTGGCCTTTCCGCAGGGCGTGCCGCCGCTGCCGCCGTGGTGGGACGAGGTCGGCCGCCGCCCGCGCCGGGAGACGGTGCCGGCGGGATGAGGAGAAGGATCCTGAAGCTGAAGATTTTTTCGCGCAGACCATGAAGACCGGGCAGCCCGAGCTGGTCATCCGCCCGCACGTGCCCCTGCGGCGCGTTCTCGTGATCACGGTGTCCGTGCTCGGGCTCGCGGCGCTCGGCGGCGCCTTCGAGCTGGGACAGTATCGTGCCGGATACAACGTAGTCTCCGCGATGCAGCAGCGGGCGCAGCTGCACAAGGTGATCTCGCGCCTCGAGAGCACCAATCGGAGCCTGCAGGCCCGCATCATCGCGCTCGAGACGGCCAATGCGGGCCACGCGCGCGAGGACCAGGTCGTGGGCCGCACCATCGGCGATCTGCAGGCGCGGGTTGCGCGCCAGACGGAAGAGCTGGCGTTCTATCGCGCCGTGGTCGCCGAGGGAGCTCCAGCCATCGGGCTGCGTGTCGGGACCGTCCGCCTGTCCTCCTCCAAGCCCGCGGGCAACTATCTCGCGGATGTCTCGCTGGTCCGGGCGGGTAAGACCGACGGAATGACCGCCGGGACCGTGAGTCTGACGGTCGACGGTCAGGCCGCTGGAGGCAAGCCGATGACCCTCGATGGCCAGGCGCTGGCGTCCGGCGGCAAAGCCGATGTGCCGTACGACTTCCGCTACTACCAGGACCTGCACCAGACCATCGTGCTGCCGCCCGGCTTTCACCCGGAGCACCTCACGGTCAAGGTCAGCTCCGGCCGCAAGGACGTCCCGCCGCTGACTCAGACCTTTCCCTGGAGCGCGGTGGCCGTCCCCTAGCGCGCGGAGCGTGATCCATGTTCAACCGCGACTCCAAGCCCCTGCGTATCGACACCCTGATCGCCCGATCGGTAAGGATCCACGGTGGCCTCGACTTCGCCGGCGGGCTGCACCTCGATGGGCAGGTGGAAGGGGGCGTCCGCGCCGACCCCCAGGTCCCGTCCTCCTTGTCTGTCAGCGAGACCGGCTCCATAGAGGGACCCGTGGAGGTCACCGATCTGGTCCTCCACGGTACCGTCCGGGGTGACATAGTCGCCCGCGGACGCGTGGTTCTTGGTGCGAAGGCCCAGGTTGAGGGCAACGTGTACTACAGCGTCATCGAGATGACCATGGGCGCCCAGATCACGGGCAAGCTGGTGCGCCTCGAGGAGCCCGCCGAGCCCGGCGAGCCGTTGCCTGCCAGCGAGGACACCTGACGCGTCCGCCGAGTACCCGTTTTGACCTGGGCGCCACTGCCTTCTAGACTGGGTGCCAAGAGCCCTGAGCCCGACTTCCGAGGAGATCCGACCCGCAATGAGCACCGCAGAAGCCTCGCTGGAAGCCCCCATCCTCCTCTTTACCGACGCGGCCGCCCGCAAGGTGGGTGACCTCATCCGCGGCGAAGGCAATCCGAGCCTGATGCTGCGCGTCTTCGTGCAGGGCGGCGGTTGCTCCGGCCTGCAGTACGGTTTCGAGTTCGACGAGCAAGTCCAGGAGGGGGACACCTGCATCGAGAACCTCGGGGTGAAGCTCCTGGTCGATCCCATGAGCGTGCAGTATCTCACCGGCGCGGAGATCGATTACCGCGAAGGCCTGGATGGCGCGCAGTTCGTGATCCGCAACCCCAACGCCACGACCACCTGCGGCTGCGGGTCGTCGTTCTCCGCCTGACCGCCGGCCTGCCCGCGTGCGTCCTGCCGCTTCCGCCCGCGACAGCCAGAAGGCCGACGCGGAGCCCGCGGCACGTGCCGTCCCTGATGTCCTGGCTGCGGTAGACCTCGGCTCCAACAGCTTTCACCTGGTCGTAGCGCGCTATACGCACGGCCAACTCGTCATCATTGACCGTCTGCGCGAGATGGTGCGCCTCGCGTCTGGCGTCGAGGAGAACGGCCGCATCGACAAGGAGGTGGCGGCGCGGGCCCTGGCTTGCCTGCAGCGTTTCGGCCAGCGGCTGCGGGATATGCGCGCGGACAGTGTCCGCGTGGTGGGAACGAACGCTCTGCGGGTGGCGCATCGCAAGCAGGCTTTCCTCGAGCGCGCCCGCGAGGCGCTCGGACATCCGATCGAGATCATCTCGGGCATGGAGGAAGCTCGCCTGATCTACTCCGGCGTGGCGCACACCATGCCGAGCGAACCCGGCCGGCGCCTGGTGGTCGACATCGGCGGCGGCAGCACCGAGCTCATCATCGGCGAGGGCCTCACCCCGCTCGAGCTGGAGAGCCTGCAGATGGGCTGTGTCAGCCTGAGCGAGCGCTTCTTCCGGGACGGCAAGATCTCCGCCAAGCGGATGGCGGGGGCGCGGGTTGCGGCACGGCTCGAGCTCGAGCCCATCCAGGCAGCCTACCGGCGCCGTGGCTGGGAGCGCTCCGCCGGCAGCTCCGGCACGGTGCGGGCGATCGGCGAGGTCATCCGTGAGCTTGGCGGCCAGGCCCATGCGATCACGCCGGACGGCCTCGATCGTGCCATCGCCTACCTGGTCGGGGCCGGCCACGTTCGTGAGCTCAAGCTCGCGGCGATGACCGAGGATCGTCGGGCGGTGTTCCCGGGCGGCATCGCCATCCTGGCGGAGATCTTCGCCGGGTTGCATCTGAAGGAGATGCGGATCGCCGACGGCGCGATGCGGGAGGGGCTGCTCTACGATATGCTGGGCCGCTACACGGACGAGGATGCGCGCGATCGCACCGTCCGCGGCATGCAGCACCGCTACCACGTCGATTTCGCGCAGGCTGAGCGGGTGGAGGCCACCGCGCTCCAGTTCCTCGGCCAGACGCGTGATGCCTGGAAGCTGCAGGGAGACCCGCCCGCCGCCCTCGTGCTGAAGTGGGCGGCGCGGCTGCACGAGATCGGCCTGGATGTCTCCCACAGCGGCTATCACCGCCACGGCGCCTATCTGCTCGAGAATGCCGACATGCCCGGATTCTCGCGGGAGGAGCAGCGGCTGCTCGCCCGCATCGTGGGCGGCCACCGGCGCAAGCTCGCGCCCGAGGGGCTGGAAGAGCTGGTCCCGCCTTGGGACCGCAATGCCGTCCACCTCATCCTCATCCTGCGGCTGGCGGTGCTGCTGCATCGCGGCCGAAGCCCGGCCGCGCTGCCTCCGATCGCGATCTCGGCCGCATCGAGATCGCTCGAGCTGCATTTCCCGGGACGGTGGCTCAAGGACCACCCGCTGACCTCCGCCGATCTGCAGCAGGAGGTGGATTACCTGCGCGCCGCGGGCCTGCGCCTGCGGGTGTTCACGGGCGGGCGCTAGTCCACTGGCTCGAGGCGTGCGGGCCGTTACGCCGAGCCATCCGCCGGGGGAGTAAAGACCGACCCTGCCGCAAAGTTCGCGAGCAGCTCCGCCTGGGCGCTCCGCGGCGGCTCCTCGCCCGGAGTGATCCGCTCGTACCGGCCGTCGGGCAGCAGGCGCCACGCCTGCGAGTCATCCTCCAGGTAGCGCGTCAGGTCCTCCAGGATGCGCCGGCGATGGGATTCCCGACGGATCGGGAAGGCCACCTCCACACGGCGGAAGAAGTTGCGCTCCATCCAGTCCGCGCTGGAGCAGTAGAGCTCTGGCTCGCCGCCGTTCTCGAAATAAAAGGCGCGGGAGTGCTCGAGGAAGCGCCCGATGATCGAGCGCACGCGGATGTTCTCCGAGACCCCCGGCACCCCGGGCCGCAAGGCGCAGACCCCGCGTATGATGAGATCGATGCTCACGCCGGCGCAGGAGGCGCGGTAGAGCGCCTCGATGGATTGCTGCTCGACCAGGGCGTTCATCTTCAGGATGACGCGGGCGGGCCGGCCGGCGCGGGCGTGCGCAGCCTCGCGATCGAGCTTGGCGAGGAAGGTCTCGTGCAGGCCGAAGGGAGACTGGATCAGGCGGTTGAGCTTCGGGGTCTTCGTCAGGCTGGTGAGCTGCAGGAAGAGCTCGTGCACGTCCTGGCCGACCTCGTCATCGCAGGTGAAGAGGCCGTAGTCGGTGTACTGGCGGGCCGTCCGCGGGTGGTAGTTGCCGGTGCCGAGGTGACAGTAGCGGCGGATGCCTCCCGGCTCACGGCGGACCACCATGGCGAGCTTGGCGTGCGTCTTGTAGCCGACGACGCCGTACATGACGTGTGCGCCGGCCTCCTGCAGCCGATTCGACAGCTCGATGTTGGCTTCTTCGTCGAAGCGGGCGCGCAGCTCGATGATCACCGTCACGTCCTTGCCGGCCCCGGCAGCGGCGACCAGCGCGTCCACGATGGGCGAGTCGTTGCCGGCGCGATACAGCGTCTGCTTGATCGCGAGCACGTTGGGGTCGTTGGCCGCCTGCCGCAGGAAGTCCATCATCGGCGCGAAGCTCTGGAAGGGATGGTGCAGCAGGACGTCCTTCTGGCGGATGCAGGCGAAGAGGTCCGTGTTGCCTGCCAGGCGCCGCGGCACGCCGGGCGTGAACACCGGATACTTGAGGTCCGGGCGCTGGACCAGGTCGTACACGGCCGTGAGCCGGTTGAGGTTGACGGGACCGGGCACGCTGTAGGTGTCGACCTCATGCAGCGCGAACTGCCGCAGCAGGAACTGCACGATGTCGGCCGGGCAGTCGTTGGAGGTCTCGAGCCTCACGGCCGCGCCGTAGCGGCGGTGCGCCAGCTCGCCCTCCAGGGCGCGGCGCAGGTCATCGATCTCCTCCTCGTCGACGAAAAGATCGCTGTTGCGGGTGACGCGGAACTGATAGCACCCGAGCACGCGGATGCCCGTGAAGAGCCTCTGCACGAAGGCCTGGACTATCCCGGTGAGGAGGACGAGCGTGCGGCGGGTGCCCTCGATGGGCACCGGGACGACGCGCGGCAGCGAGCGCGGAGCCTGCACGATGGCGAGCTCGCTGTCGCGGCCGAAGGCGTCCTTGCCCTCGAGGCGAACGATGAAGTTCAGGCTCTTGTTCTGGATGCGGGGGAAGGGGCGCGCCGGGTCGAGGCCGAGCGGACTCAACACCGGCTCGACCTCGAGGGCGAAGTAATCCGCGAGCCACTTTTCGGCCTCGGGCGTCCAGTCTTGGCAGCCGAGGAGGAGGATGTCGTTGGCCGCGAGCGCCGGCAGCAGGACCTCGTTGAGGCAGCGGTACTGGTCGGCGACGAGCCCGACGGCACGCTCGTGGATGGCGCTCAACTGCTGCTCGAGCGACATGCCGTCGGCCGCGAAGGTGCCCGAGCCGAGCTCGAGCAGCTGCTTCAGGCCCGCCACTCGGATCTCGAAGAACTCATCGAGATTGCTCGAGGCGATGCAGAGGAAGCGCAGCCGCTCCAATAGCGGCACCGAAGCATCGAGCGCCTGGGCAAGCACCCGGCGATTGAACTCGAGAAAGGAGAGCTCGCGGTTGAAGTAGAGCGCGGGCGACTTGAGGTCGTGTGCGTCCATGTCCCAAGTACAGCAGACTGCCGGCGGTTCTGCACTTGTATGAGGCGCTGGATCCGGGCATCCTGCCCGGCCCGGCGCAGCTTTGGGCAAGAAGCGCGGTGTTTTTGCCCAAAGCCCGCTCGGCGGACGAAGCGGTGCGTCGCTGCAAGGCACCGCCTCGACCTGCGGCGGCGGGGCACGTCCCCGTGCCCGGACGGAGGCGCGGACCGGGGTAAGGACGGGATCCTGGAGGCGCCGCTGCACTGAATCAGCCCGGGAAAATCATGAATTTCGACGAACAGATCGCCGAGCTCGAGCGCGGCGCGCATGAGGTGCTCCTCAGGGCGGACCTCACCCGCAAGCTGGCGCGCGGCAAGCCACTCAAGGTCAAGGCGGGCTTCGACCCGACGGCCCCGGACCTGCATCTGGGGCACACCGTGCTCCTCAACAAGATGCGTCAGTTCCAGCAGCTCGGCCATGAGGTCATTTTCCTCATCGGGGACTTCACAGGCCTCATCGGCGATCCGAGCGGACGCAACCAGACCCGCCCGCCGCTCACGCCGGAGGAGGTGCAGACCAACGCGCGCACCTACGAGCGTCAGGTTTTCAAGATCCTCGACCCGGAGCGCACCCGCGTCGATTTCAACTCGCGGTGGCTTTCCCCGATGAATGCAGCGGATTTCGTGCGGTTGGCCGCGCATTACACCGTGGCGCGGATGTTGGAGCGAGACGACTTCGCGAAGCGCTACAAGAGCGGTCAGCCGATCGCCATCCACGAGTTCCTCTATCCGCTCGCGCAGGGCTACGACTCGGTGGCCCTGCAGGCCGACGTGGAGCTGGGCGGCACCGACCAGAAATTCAACCTGCTGGTCGGGCGCCAGCTGCAGACGGCCTACGGACAGGAGCCGCAGGTGGTGCTCACGATGCCGCTTCTCGAAGGCACCGACGGCGTCAACAAGATGTCGAAATCGCTCGGCAACTACATCGGCATCGCCGAGCCGCCGGCCGATCTCTTCGGCAAGGTCATGAAGATCTCCGACGAGCTCATGTGGCGGTATTTCGAGCTGCTGTCCTTCCGGCCCCTGGCCGAGATCTCGGGCCTGAAGCGGGCGGTCGAGGAGGGGCGAAACCCGCGGGACATCAAGCTCGAGCTCGCGAAGGAGCTGACCGGTCGGTTCCACGGCGCAGCCGAGGCGGAGCGCGCGGAGCGGGAGTTTCTCGCCCGGGTGAGCGAGCGGGCCGTTCCCACGGACCTGCCGCCGCAGGTCCTGCGGGTCGATGCCGGCGGCATCAGGCTGCCG
>DASTAC010000006.1:0-4290 GCA_035713045.1 Steroidobacteraceae bacterium | reverse complement strand
CGGCGCGGGCGGGGGCCTGAGCTCGGGGAGCGTGATCGCAATCCGCGTCCCGGCGGCCCGCGAGTCGATCTCGAGCCGGGCGCCGATGCTGCGCGCACGCCGCTCCATGCTCGCCAGACCCTCCCCGTGGCGGGCCGCGGCAACATCGAAGCCGCAGCCGTTGTCCGCGATGGTGATGCCCACCGAGTCCGGCCTCGGGCAATGCACCGAGAGCGACATGTCCGTGGCTCCGGAGTGCTTGATGGCGTTGCTGCAGATCTCCTGGACGATCCGCGTGATCTCCGTGATCTCCCTCGGTCCCAGGTGCAGCGCATCGGGCGCGTCGGCGACGTTCCAGTGCAGGCTGATGCCGGCGGCCTTGAGGCGCGGCTCGAGCCGGTAGCGCAGGTTCCCGAGCATGACCAAAAGGTCATGCGCCGTCGGCTTCATGGAGTCGATCGCGATGCGCAGCTCGTCGATGGCATCGTCGAGGGTGGCCGCGACCTGCTGGGGCGGATCCGCGGCCTTCTCGATGAGCCGCCGGGCGATCAGCAGCTGCAGGCCGAGCCCATCGTGCATGTCGCGCAGGATGCGATCGCGCTCGGCCGCCACCGCCTGCCCGCGCTCGAGCGCGGCCGACCTGTCGTACTGCGCCCGCAGCGCGCTCTCGCGCTCGCGCACGCGGGTATCGAGCGCCACGTTGAGCGCCTCGTACTCGTTGTGGGTCCTGACGAAGCTGTCGGCGAGCGCCCAGCCGACGGCGCCCGCGTAAAAGAGCGAGCTGTAGGGCATGAGGTAGGATCCCGGCCACGGGATCCACTCGAGCATGAGCGCGAGGTCGTAGGCGCCCGAGAGCGAGGTGACGAGCGCGGCGAGCCACAGGAGCTGGCGCAGCACCGTCGGCGAGCGCAGCGTCGCCCAGGTGAGATACGCCTGGAAGCCGATGCCGATCGGCAGCAGTGCGCCATAGCCGGCCGCACTCCAGACGAACTGGTGCCCGGGACCGGCGAGGTACATCCCCACGGTGATGAGCAACGCGAAGCCGAACATGGCCCTCTCGAAGCGCGGAAAAGCTTTCCCCAGGACGCGAAAGCTCAGCCGGTAGAGCACCGCCACCAGCCAGAAGAGCGCCGCATTGGTGATCACGGTGAAGTAGAAGAGCGAGTGCGTGCGCACCACGAAGAACTGGGCGTTGCGGACCATCCAGATGCCGCAGCTCAGAGCGAAAAGCCCAAACACGATGTCCCGATTGCGCCGCACCCAGAGCAGCGTGGCGAACGCCCCGATCATGCCGACGAGGAGTGTGACGACCTCGACGCCGGTGACCTGCAGCCACTCCTGGCGCCGGTAAAGCGGCAGGAGCGCCCCGTTGGTTCCCACCCACACCGGTCCGAGCTCGGTGTACGCGCCGGGGTTCGGCGCGAGCTCGATGAGCAGCTGATGGGCGCCCGGGTGAAGGAGCACCGGCGGGACGCGCAGGTACAGCGGGAAGTTCCACGAGTCGGTCTGCGCCTCGCCGAATCCCTCCGACCTGCCGATATAGAGCCCATCGAGGTACACGGCGGCATTGGGCGCGACGTAGGGCAGGTAGATGACGCGCTCGCGAGAGCGGGTCCGGGCCAGCCGGAACTCGCAGCGCACCCATTGGGGCGCGGTGGCGCGGGAAGGGGGGGAGTAGCCGAGACTCAGCGGCAGGCGCACGGCAACGCCCGGCACGGACGCCGGCGGCGGGCTCGTGAGCCTGTACCCGGCGAGATACTGGCCGCGGGTGAGACGCACCCGCCATGTTGCCGGAGCGGAGCGAGCGGCGCCGCGGGCCAATGCCCCGCCGGCCGCGATCACGAGCAGCGCGCTAAAAATCCAGCAGGCCGAGCCGTTTCGCCTCAAACACCGCCTCGCCGCGCGAATGCACCGACAGTTTACGATAAATCCTGTAGATGTGGGTCTTGACGGTGTTGTTGGAGATGTCGAGCAGACGGGCGATCTCCTGGAAGTTGAACCCCTTGGCGACGAGCGACAGGATCTGCCCCTCGCGCTCGGCGAGATCGCACTCGCTCGGCATTCCCGGCTGCGGCGGCGCGCCCGGCGCGCGAGCGCGGTTGAGGATGATGCGGGCAATGCTCGGGCTGATCGGGGAGCCCCCCGCGCGCAGCTCGCGGATGGTCCCGAGGAAGGAGTCGGCGAGGGCATCCTTCAGCACGTACCCGCTCGCCCCCGCGGCGATCGCGGCGACCACGTGCTCCTCGTCGCCAAAGACGCTGACCACCATCACCTCGCAGTCCGGGCGGCACGCCTTGGCGCGGCGGATCACCTCCAGTCCGTTGCCGTCGGGCAATCCCAGATCGGCGAGCAGAACGTCCGGGGCGCTCGTCTCGAGGAGCCTCAGGGCCTGCTCGACCCCGCTTGCGGTCCATTCCAGGCGCATGTCGCCCGCCGAGGCAATGAGCTCGCGGTAGCGCTCGCTCAGCACCGCATCGTCTTCGACCGTCGCCACCGCTATCGGCACGTCTGAGGATCCGCCCATAAAAGGCTGAAAGCTCGAATCCCCCAGGGCCGCGGAGGACTCGGGGCCCATCGAACGATCATTATGTCATCCCGGGACGGGGCCGGCGCGCCCCTGTCACCCGAATGCATGACTGACACGCCCCGATGGCGGGCGTGTAATGGCCCGCAAACGCGCAGCCGCAGGTGCTCGCACGAGCGGCGATGCGCCACCTAAGAACGACGGGCTGCCAAGAACAACGATGAAGGCGATGCACCCTCCGCTCCCACCGCCCGCGCCGCGGGCGATCTGCGCGCCGGCGCTCCTGCCGCTATCCGCGTCTGGCTCACGGCCTGTCCAGGCGACTCCCCAGTGCGGCGCCTGACTCCTCCGCGGCAGCCGCCCCCAGGCGGCGGTGCGCACGGTCGCGGCGCACGCACGGGGCGATACCTCGTCTGGGGCCTCGCCGCCCTGGCCCTGGGCGGCAGAGGGGCCTCGGCGCAGACCACCGTCGACGCCACCGACGTCAGCGGTGGCGGGAATTGGGATACCGCAACCACCTGGAACTGTCCGTCCGGACCCTTGCCCTGCATCCCGGATGACGATGCCAGCTATCTTTTCGACGTCGGGATCAACTCGGGCACGGTGATCCTCGACACGCCATCGGCCACGCAGGCCTTCGTCATCGACACGCTCGCCGTGGCGGGCGGCGCAACGCTGCAGGAGATGGGCGGGGCGAGCCTTGGCGTCACCGGCAATATGAGCAATGGCGGCACGCTCGATGTCGACACCACCGGCGCGGGCGGCAGCGTACTCACCGTCGACGGGACTGCGACCAATACCGGCACCCTCGACCTCGGCAATGCCGGCCTGACCGCTCCGACGGAGATCATTGTCGCCGGCCTGGCCAGCACGGGCACCGTGAACATCACGGGGAGCCTGACGGTCGAGGCGCGGATGCAGGTGACAGGGCCGGCCTCGGCAAGCCCCTTCGTGCCCGCCGATGGGCTGCTGAGCGCCGGAACCTACACCCTCACCAACGATGCGGTGCTCGAATACAGCGGACCGGGCGTGAGCGGCATCGCCTCCGGCGTGACCGTCAATCTGAACGGGGCGGGCGCATCGCTCGACGCCACGAGCCTCACGCCCAATAACGCCTCGAGCACCGGCACCAATAGCGCGCTGAACACGCTGGCCACGAACGCAGGGACGCTCAGCCTGCAGAACGGCGCTTCCGTGATCACCAATTCGGGGCTCGCCCTGGTGAACACGGGCACGATCAACGTGGACCAGAACGCCCAGACCTCCACGGGCGGCAGCGATTTCGGCGTCGGCGGTCTGCTGACGAACAACGGCCAGATCGCGATCGGCAACGGCCAGCATCTCACGAGCGCCGTGACGGCGAGCGTGGGCGGTCTGCTGGACAATACCGGGACGCTGAGCGTTCACGGGAACATCGCCCCGGCATCGCCGGTGTCCGCCTCGCTCGCGGTTGCCGGCGGGGCGTTCAGCGCTGGTATCCCGACCCAGGCGTTCACGGTCGTCAATTCCGGCACGGTCAATCTGGCCTCGGATGCCCAGGTGGCGGTGTCCGGGACCTATGAGAACCTCGCCACGACCAATGTGGATACCGCGGCCGACTACAACTACAGCACCGGCAAGGCCGCGAGCGGCGGCAGCGTGCTCGATGTGTCGGGGGTGCTGAGCAACAGCGGCTATCAGCTCAGCATCGGGCCGGCCACGGTGAGCCTGGGCGGCAGCAACGCCACGCTCAACCTCGGCAACGCGAGCCTCACGCTGCCCACGGAAATCACGGCCGCGGGGCTCAA
>DASTAC010000005.1:0-10545 GCA_035713045.1 Steroidobacteraceae bacterium | reverse complement strand
CCAGAAGTGCCGCCGCATGCCCGGGGTGAAGCGCAGCCGCCGTGGATCGCCTTGCGGCTCGCCATCCAGGTTGGCGAGCAGCACGTCCAACGCCTCGTCGTCGCGCAGGTACTCGCTCGAATACACGTGCCCGTTGCCCGTCCGGTGTTGCAATGGAATCCGCCACTGCCAGCCGGCCGCGCGGGCGGTGCTGCGCGTGTAGGGCAGTAGATCGCTCCGGGCGGCGCAACCGAGCGTCACGGCGCGGTCGCAGGGCAGCCAATGCCGCCAGTCGTCGTACCCGACCTTCAACGCACCCTCGATCAGCAGGGCGCGGAATCCGGAGCAGTCGATGAACAGGTCTCCGTCTATGCGCTCGCCGCCCTCCAGCACCACGGCCTCGATGAAGCCGTCCCCCGCACGCAGCTTCACATCGACGATCCTGCCTTCCGTGCGCTTCACGCCACGCCGCTCGGCATAATCGCGAAGAAACCTGCCGTATAGCGACGCGTCGAAATGGTAGGCATAGTCGAAGCTCGACAGCACCAGCCGCGGATCGCGCAGCGGCCGGTCGAAGCGGCCGGCCCGGGCGGCCACCCACGCCATGGCGTGGTCCTGCAGCGGTACGTCGCTGCCCCGGGCCCGCTCGCGCAGCCAGTAGTGGTGGAGCGGCACCTGGTCGAAGTCGGCGCCGAAGCGGCCGAACGGATGAAAGTAACGCTGGCCCGGCCGGGTCCAGTCGACGAATTCGATGCCGAGCTTGAACGTGCCGCCGGTGGCGGCGACGAAAGCGTTCTCATCGATGCCGAGCTGCTGGTTGAACAGCTTGACGGGAGGAATGGTCGCCTCGCCGACACCCACGATGCCGATGGCGTCCGACTCGATCAGCTCGATCGGGCAGTTGCCGCGGGTTGCGCTGGCGAGCGCCGCCGCGGCCATCCACCCGGCGGAGCCACCCCCCACGATGACGATGCGGCGAAGACGGCGGTCTGTGTTGGTCATGGTGATGCGTGCGACCTTACGGCAGGCCGGCCCAGGCGAAGCGCTGTGCCTCGCGGTTGCGGCATTGTCGCCCAACGGACCCCAGGACAGCCGCGATGGGTGGGCTGAATACGTATGCGGACCGTTGCAAAGCCAGCGGCCGGCACCGCATTCTGCCCCAAACGCTCGATGCACCGCCTGGGGTGCACGCCGCCCGAGATGCCGCGCGACGCGGCTCAATCGCAACCACGTTGCCGGATACCCTAATGAAAGATCGGATTGCCGTGAGCTCGCGCCCCATACGCCGCGCGTCGGCCATCGCGGTCGCATCGATCGCGGGCCTTCTCGCGGCTTGCGGCGGCCGAGCGGCGGGCGCCCGCACCGCGGCCCATCGCATCGACACCGCCTACCTGTTTTCCGATCAGGGGCCGCTCTTCGACAGCAATGCGGAACCTTCCGCCACGCAGCCCGTCACCGTCACTTTGCGAGCCAGGCACGGGAATGTCGCGGCCGCACGCATCGAGTATTACGATTCGGCGGACGGCGCGTATCACCTCGTGCCGATGAATGTGGCCTCCCGGGATCCGACCGGCAGGTTCGATTATTGGCGCGGCACCATCCCAGCCAGCGCCTCGGACAAGCACTATCGCTTCCAGGTCACCAATGGGGGCGAGACGGTGTGGTACAACGCGGCGGGTGTGAGCCAGTCGGAGCCGTCCTCCGGCGATTTCTTCATCATCCCGGGCTTCAAGACGCCGGATTGGATGAAGAACGGCGTTCTGTACCAGATCTTCGTGGACCGGTTTTACGACGGCAATCCGCGCAACGACGTCAGGAGCGGCCAGTACGAATACAACGGCTGTGCCACGGAGCAGCATGCCTGGGGGACCAGCGTCTATGCGGATGTCAGACGGTGCAACAGCGAGGTGTTCTTCGGCGGCGACCTGGCCGGTGTCGACCGGAAGCTGAGCTACATCAAGGACACGCTGGGCGCGGACATCGTCTATCTGACCCCCATCTTCGAGTCGCCGAGCAATCACAAGTACGACACGGCCGACTACTACGCCGTCGACCCCGCGTTCGGCACCAGCAGGGATCTGGAGAAGCTCATCCGGGACATTCACAGCAGCGGCAACGGGCCGCGGGGTTACATCATCCTGGATGGGGTGTTCAACCATACCGGTGATACCAACTGCTGGTTCGGCAGGTCCACCTACGGCAGTTTCAAGTGCTCCGTCACGGGCGCCTACCAGTCTCGGTCGAGCCCCTACTACGGCTGGTATACGTTCCAGAGCTGGCCGAAGGAGTACAGCTCGTTTTTCGGCTACTCCGGCATGCCCAAGCTGAATTACGGCGCGAGCGGCTCGCAGGTGCGCGAGCAGATCTACGGCAGCCCGGCCTCGGTCGTGCAGACGTACCTGAAGCCGCCGTACGACATCGATGGCTGGCGGCTTGATACGGCGCAGATGCTGGATGCCGCCGGCAGGAGCGGCAGCGATGCCACCAATCACCAGATCATGCAGGAGCTGCGCACGGCGGTGAAGTCGGTCAACCCGGACGCCGAGATCCTGGGCGAGTACTGGGGTGATGCCTCGCCGTGGCTGGATGATGGCAGGGAATGGGATAGCGCCATGAACTACAACGGCTTCACCCGGCCGCTGTCGGAATGGCTTTGCGGCCAGGACCAGAGCGGCAAGAGCGGCTCCCTGGACGAGACGGAGCTGGATGCCTGGCTGCATCGCACCCGCGCGGATCTGCCGGTGAACGCCCAGGAAGTGATGACCAACGAGCTGAGCACCCACGATACCGTGCGCTTCGCCACGCGTTGCGGTGGCGACATGGCGCGCATGGAGCTCGCGCTGATCTTCCAGTTCACCTACGTCGGCACTCCCGGCATCTACTACGGGGATGAGTATGGTATGCACGGCGGCAACGATCCCGATGACCGCCGGACCTTCGATTGGTCCAAGGCGACCACCGCCAATCCCGTCGTGGCTCTCACCCGGAGGCTGATCTCCATCCGCCAGCGGTATGCGGCGCTGCGTACCGGATCCTTCATGACGCTGATCACCGACGACACACGCCATCTCTACGCGTTCGGCCGCTTCGATGCGGCCAATCGTCTGGCGGTCGTGCTGAATGACGACGCCACTTCGCATACCGTCACGATACCCGTGTGGCAGCTCAGCGCACGCAACGGCACGAGGCTGACGAATCTGCTCACCGGCAGGCGCTATACCGTCACGGACGGGGGTGTCGTGGTGAAGGTAGCGGCGCGGGGCGGAGCGATTCTGGCGCAATAGGAGGGGCTGGTATTCTACTCGCATGAATAGAGCAACCGAGGCCACCGGGGCGATGATGGCGGCCATTGCGCTCTGCGGGCTGATCGGGGCCGCGGCGGGGGGCGCGATGGCATCGCATGCTCACGGCGCGCCGAGCCGGCGGGGCGGCGATTGGCACCACAGTCTCTCGTGGCGCGGCCGCGAGGCGCGGGTGACCGTGCGGCCGGATGGGAAATACGTGCTTCACTCGCCGGCGGGCGAGCGGGTGATCGCCGCTCAGCGCTGGCGCACGCGGACGGCGAGCCCGCTCTTCGACGCGCTCTTCGCGATGGCGCAGGAGGACCTGGATAAGGATTCCGTCAGCGCCATCACCGATGCCGCGTTCAACCACGGCCGGCCCATTCCCTGCCGCTGCTTCATCGCGGGGAAGAAGTGGCCGTTCGTCTGGACGCGCGATCTCTCGTACTCCACCGACCTGGGCCTGTGGAGGCTCCATCCGGCACGCGCCCGGGCATCGCTTCTCTTCAAGATCTCACCGCCGCGGGATGAGGCGGCCCCCCCCGGTCTTTACGTGATGCAGGACACCGGCTCGGGCGGCAGCTGGCCAATCAGCACCGACCGGGTGGTCTGGTTCCTCGGTGCGCGCCACCTCCTCGGCGAGCGGGCCTTCGCGGACACCGTGTATCGGGCGCTGACCGACACGCTGGCTCAGGACCGCGAGTATGTCTTCGATCGGCGGATCGGCCTCTATCGGGGCGAGACGTCCTTCCTCGACTGGCGCCAGCAGACGTATCCCGCCTGGACCGCGCACAACGTCGTCTTCATCGCGCAGTCTTACGCGCTCTCCACCAACGTCCTGCACTACGATGCGCTGCGACTGGCGGCCGAGATGGCGCGCCAGCGCGGTCAGGCCGCTGCGGCGCGCTATACGCGCGAGGCCCGTGCCCTCAAACAGGCGATCAACGCCCGCTTCTGGAGTGCGGAGCGCGGACTGTACATGAGCTACATCGGCGGACCGGTCCATGCGCAGCGCTTCGACGCCCATGACCTCCTCGGCCTGGACCTCGCCATCACGAGCGGGGTCGCCGACCGCCAGCGGGCCGCCGAGACCCTGGAGCATTATCCCGCCTGGCCGGCGGGCAGTCCCGTGATCTGGCCGGAGCGGCGCGGCGAGCCGATCTACCACAACCGGGCGATCTGGCCGGTCGTGAGCGAATACACCCTGCGCGCGGCGCGCCGGGTCGGCGATCCGTGGCTGATCGCGCTCGAAGTTCGCTCACTCATGCGGGGGGCGGCGCTGAACGCCTCCAACATGGAGAACTACTCCCTGCTCACCCAGTCGACACACGTTCCGGGGAGGCTCGGCGGACCCGTGGTCGATTCGCCGCGCCAGCTATGGTCGGTCGCGGGTTACCTCGACATGGTCGTGCGCGGCATATTCGGGCTTCAGGGCGACGGCCGCGTCGCGCCGGAGCTTCCGGCCTCGCTCGTGCCGATGCTGTTCGGCCGCGGACAACGGATCATCCTGCATCTGGATGGGCGCGAGATCGTGCTTCAGCGGCCGGCGGATGCTGCCGGTCCGCTGTTGGTCGCGGGACGCATTCGGCATCTGGGAGATATGACGGAAGTGCGGCTCGTCTCGGCCGCGGCCCGGGCCACCCCGCCGCCAACGGGCGCACCGCTGTATGTCGGCCACCTCCCGCCCGCACCCCGGCTCCGCGGGGCCCCCGGCCTCGGAGCGGTCGCCCAGGTGGGAGGCCGGTGGCCGAGACATTGGCATGCGCCCCGCCGCGGCGAGTATCTGGCGTGGCTTCGCTACTCCAACTCCAATGGCCCGATCAACACCGGGATCACCGCGGCGGTGAAGCGGCTCGAGATCCGCTGCGCCGGGGGCGGCCGCCGGATCGTCCCCATCGTGATGCCGCAGAGCAAGGGCTGGCAGGACTCGACCACCGTGCGCTTCGCGGCTCGCGGCGGCGCATCCTGCACCTTCACGCTGCTGCCGGGATTCAACATGAGCGACCTGGCACGGTTTTCGCTCTATAGCGGCAACGGCGGTGCCGCCGGCCCGCTCGACAGCGCGCGCATCGGCGCGCTCCACATCGCACCGCTCGCCGCCGGCGCGCCTCCCCACCCCGCCGCTAGAAGTTAGAGCCCGAGGAAATCCCGTGAGCGTCAAGCCCGAGCTTTCGTTCCGCCAGATCTGGAACATGTGCATGGGCTTCCTCGGCATCCAGTTCGCCTTCGCGCTGCAGAATGCCGATGTCAGCCGCATCTTTCAGACGCTCGGGGCGAACCTTCAGGAGATTCCGATCCTCTGGGTGGCGGCGCCGCTATCGGGCCTGCTCGTGCAGCCGATCATCGGCTATGCCTCGGACCATACCTGGACATGGCTCGGCAGGCGCCGGCCGTACTTTCTCGGCGGTGCACTGCTCACCGCATTCGCGCTGTTCTGGATGCCCCATTCATCGATGCTCTGGATCGCAGCGGTCATGCTGTGGCTGATGGATGCGTCGATCAATGTTTCCATGGAGCCCTTCCGCGCATTCGTCGGTGATCAGCTGCCGGAGTCACAACGGCCGCTCGGCTTCGCCATGCAGAGCTTCTTCATCGGCGTCGGCGCCGTCCTCGCCTCGATGCTGCCGTGGGCGTTGGCCCAGCTGGGGGTGGCGAACGTCGCCCCGGCGGGCGGAATCCCCCCAACCGTGCGCATTGCTTTCTACGTGGGCGCGGCAGTGCTTTTCACCGCCGTGCTCTGGACCGTGTTGTCCACTCGAGAGTATGCGCCGGAGCGCCTGCTGAGCTTCGCCCGCAGCAGCGTGGCCCTACCGCTCGCCGAGGTCTCCGGCGCGTGGCGGCCCGGTCTTCTCATGCTGGCGGTGGGCGCCATCGGGGCCGCCGTGATCCGGCGGTTCTCGCTCTCCGGAGAGCTCTATCTGCTCACCGCCGGCCTCGCCGTCTTCGGTGCGCTCTTCACCTGGCTCAGCAGGACGCGCAGCCGTGGCATGGCGCGCCAGGTGATGGGCGATCTCTATGGCATGCCGGTCCCGATGCGCCGATTGGCCTGGGTGCAGTTCTTCTCGTGGTTCGCGCTCTTCGCCATGTGGATCTACACCACGCCGACGGTGACCTCGGTGCAGTTCGGCAGCAGCGATCCGCGCTCGCTGGCCTACAACACGGGCGCCAACTGGGTGGGAGTGCTCTTCGCCGCCAGCAACGGCTTCCTCATCGCGGGTGCGGTGGTCATACCGTTCATGGTGCGGCGGCTCGGCCTGCGCTGGAGCCACCTGGTGAATCTCGCGGCCGGCGGCCTGGGTCTCGCCTCGTTCGCCTGGGTCCACAGCCCCGACTGGCTCCTGCTCTCCATGGCCGGAGTGGGCTTCGCCTCCGCATCGATCCAGTCGCTGCCCTACACGCTGCTCTCCGACAGCCTGCCGGCGCAGAAGATGGGCGTCTACATGGGGATATTCAACTTCTTCATCGTCATCCCGCAGCTGCTGGCCGCCAGCGTGCTGGGGGGCCTCGTGCATACGCTCTTCGGCGACCGGCCGGCGTTCGGGCTCGTACTGGGAGGCGTCAGTATGCTGGTCGGCGGCCTCTGTACCTTGCGGCTGGCGGAGCCGGAGGCGGCAAAGGCCGCCGCGCCGTCGGTGGCCGGCGCCTGAGGCCCGGCGGCGGCGCCGAGCGCGCCTCGAGCCCCCCGCGCGCCAGCCCGCGAGCCCGCTGCGGCGGGTTCCGGTATGCTCCCGGCATGCTCATCGAGCGCGTCTGGTCCGCCAACCCCTACCGCAACTTCCACTATCTGCTCGCCTGCCCCGAAACGGGCGAGGCGCTGGCCATCGATCCGCTGGAATGGCGCCTGTGCCTGGATGCGGCCCAGGCCAAGGGATGGCACATCACCCAGATCCTCAATACCCACGAGCATCGGGACCACACGGGGGGCAATGCGGGCCTCGTGGGCGCCACGGGAGCCAAAGTGCTGGCTCACGCCGCGGCCGCGAGCCGCATCGGCGGCGTCGACCGCGGGCTCGGCAAGGGCGACATCGTGCGGGTCGGGCGGACGGTCGAGCTCGAATGCCTCGATACGCCCGGCCATACGATGGCCCACATCTGCCTGCTCGCCCGCGGCGATCAACCGGCACTCTTCTGCGGCGATACCCTCTTCAATGCCGGCGCCGGCAACTGCCACAACGGCGGCCATCCCCAGCAGCTCTATGAGACCTTCGTCACTCAGCTTGCGCGGCTGCCGGAGCAGACGCGGGTCTTCCCGGGGCATGAGTATCTGACCCGGAACCTGGAGTTCACGCTCGATCGGGAGCCCGACAACGCCGCGGCCCGACAGCTCCTTGACACCGTTCGCGTGCAGGCGCCAGCCCTGACCTCGATCACGACGCTCGGTGAGGAGAAGCGAATCAACACTTTCTTCCGCCTGCAGAGCCCTACGGTGATCGCGAGGCTGCGGGAGGCATTTCCCGACATCGGTGAGCAGCCGGATGCGCGCACCGTGTTCCTGAAGCTGCGGGAGCTGAGGAACCGCTGGTGAGCGAGTCGCCTCCTCGCGTGCTTTATGTCGACGACGAGCCCTCGCTGGTATTTCTGATCACCCGCGCGCTGCAGAAGCTCGGCGTCGCCGCGAAAGGTTTCGCGAGCGCGGACGAGGCGCTCGCGGAGTTCACGCGGGAACCGCGGGGCTTCGCGCTTGTCCTGACGGACCTCACCATGCCCGGAGGAATGAGCGGCCTCGAGCTGGCGCAGGCGGTGCTCAACATTCGTCCCGACACCGACGTCGTGATCGCCAGCGGCTGCATCGATCCCGCCGAAGCGCGGCGCGCGGCGGAGATCGGGGTGCGCACCGTGATCCAGAAGCCCGCGAAGGTTGCCGAGATGGCCGAGCTCGTGAGCGGCCTGCTGCGGGATCCCTGAAGCGCCGGAGCCGAAAGGTACTCATGGTCTATTCCGGCTTCTACCGCCGCGCATTCTTTCTCGCGACCGCCGCGATCGTGGCGTATCTGCTGCTCGAGGTGCTGGCGCCGCTCAAGGGCGCGCTCGGCTGGGCGGTCGTGCTCGCATTCCTCCTGCATCCCCTGCACGAGCGACTCTCGCGGCGCCTCGAGGGCCGCACCGGGCTGTCGGCGGGCATCATCACCGGCCTCACGCCGTTCCTGGTGCTCGCCCCGCTCGCCGTCCTCGGGGTGGTGTTTGCCGGTCAGGTCGCGAGCCTCGTCGCTCATTTCCGCGGCCAGAACGTTTTCGGCTATGCACAGCTGCTCGCCCGCCTCGAGAGTTATCCCCTGATCGGCGATGCGCTGCGTTGGGCGAGCGCCAACGTCCCGGTGAGCGCGGCCCAGGTACAGGGGTGGATCACGGGCGAGATGCAGACCGTGTTGAAGTCCGCGGCCGCGGCCGGCGGCAATCTCGCGCTCGGCATCTTCGGCACCGTGATCGGCTTTTTCATGATGCTCTTCCTGCTTTTCTTCCTGCTGCGGGACGGACGCGTCATTCTCGATCACCTGATACGGCTGATTCCCCTCGAGCCGGCGCGCCGCAACCGGCTGTTCGACTATCTGGCGCGCGTGACGCGCGCCGTGGTGTTCGGATCGACCGCGACCGCGCTGATCCAGGGCATCTTCGTCGCGATCGGTTTCGAGCTCGCGGGGCTCCCCTCGCCGGTGGTCTTCGGCGTGGTCGCGATGATTGCGGCGCTGCTGCCCGCCGGCGCGGCCGTCGTGCTGGTGCCGGCGGTGCTGTATCTGGCGGTGAGCGGCCACTGGCTCGCCGCGGTCTTCCTGGCGTTCTGGAGCGGCCTGCTCGCCGTCGTGGAGAACGTGGCGCGGCCGCTCCTCACGGCACATCGCGCCCACGTCTCGACGCTGGCGGTCTTCGTGGGTGCGATCGGGGGCGTTTCGGCATTCGGCGTGCTGGGTCTGGTGATCGGGCCGGTCTTGCTGAGTTTCGCGGTGGCGCTGGTCAGGTTCACGACGGAGGAACGCGGCGTCACGATGACGTAAAATGCGCCCCCTCATGGATCTCGACCCCATCTTGAACCCCCTGAACGAGGCTCAGCGCGCCGCAGTCTCGGCACCGCTCGCTCCGGTGCTGGTGCTGGCGGGCGCGGGCAGCGGCAAGACCCGTGTGCTCACCCACCGCATCGCCTGGCTGATCCAGGCGGAGCATGCCTCTCCCTACTCCATCCTGGCGGTCACTTTCACCAACAAGGCGGCCGGGGAGATGCGCGGGCGCGTGGAGCAGATCCTCGGCGCCCCGCCGGGGGTGCTCTGGATCGGCACCTTCCATGGCATCGCGCACCGGCTGCTGCGCCTGCACTGGCGCGAGGCGGGGCTGCCGCAGGGCTTCCAGATCCTCGACTCCGACGACCAGCAGCGCCTGGTGAAGCGGATCATCCGGGCCAACGACCTCGACGAGTCGCGC
The DNA here is from genome assembly GCA_035713045.1 of Steroidobacteraceae bacterium. GTDB lineage: Bacteria > Pseudomonadota > Gammaproteobacteria > Steroidobacterales > Steroidobacteraceae > 13-2-20CM-66-19. The sequence goes on along the minus strand of DASTAC010000005.1, from coordinate 874 downwards.
TGGGAGCCCCGCGAGGTGCAGTGGTTCATCAATTCCAACAAGGACGAGGGCCGCCGGTCGAAGGACCTGAAGGCAGGCAACGACCCGACCCGCGCACAGATGATCCGCCTCTATGGTCTTTACGAGGAGGCTTGCGCCCGTGCGGGCGTGGTCGACTTCGCGGAGCTGCTGCTGCGCGCCTACGAGCTATGGCGCGATCGTCCTGAGCTCCTCGCGCATTACCGCCAGCGCTTCCGCCACGTGCTGGTGGACGAATTCCAGGACACCAACTCCATCCAGTACGCGTGGCTGCGTCTCATAGCGGGCCCGGACGGCCATCCTTTCGCGGTGGGCGACGACGATCAGTCGATCTACCGCTGGCGCGGCGCGCGGGTGGAGAACCTGCAGCAGTTCCGCCGGGATTACGCGCGCGCCAAGCTCTACCGGCTGGAGCAGAATTATCGCTCCACGGCGGCGATTCTCGCCGCCGCGAACGCGCTCATCGCGAACAACTCCGGGCGCCTCGGCAAGACGCTGTGGACGAACGGCGAGCCCGGCTTGCCCATTCAGGTCTACGCGGCCTTCAACGAGCGCGACGAGGCGGAGTTCGTCGCGCGGCGGGTCGCCGACTATGTCGCCTCCGGCAACCGGCGCAGCGACATCGCGGTGCTGTACCGATCCAACGCCCAGTCGCGCGCGTTCGAGGAAGCCTTCATCGCGGCGCGGATCCCTTACAAGGTCTATGGCGGGCTGAAGTTCTTCGAGCGCGCGGAAATCAAGGACGCGCTGGCTTATTTGCGGCTGCTCGTGAACCGTGACGATGACGGCGCGTACGAGCGGGTCGTGAACGTGCCGACACGGGGCATCGGCGATCGGACCGTCGAGGCCCTGCGGG
>DASTAC010000004.1:0-22686 GCA_035713045.1 Steroidobacteraceae bacterium | reverse complement strand
GTGGAATGCTCGTAGCCTATGCCGCAGCCCGCCTTCAGGGTGAGGCCCGCCTCGTGGACCTTCCGCAGGATGTCGTCCATCGAGTCACGGATCGTTCCCGACACCGTGCAGTTGATCGTGGAGGTCGCCGGCTTGTGCTCCAGCGCGCCCGCGTTGGAAGTCACGCGTCCCGCGGGGATGGCGCCGCGGCGCAGGGCCCAGAGGAACCGCTCATACCAGTGGTCGCGCGCCTCTTCGCGCTCGACATCGGCGAGCGCGCGCGCGACCCGCTTGTAGGTGTCGTCCATCGTCTTGTCGATGGGCGTCCCGTCTTTGGCGGTGAGGCGGTATTTCTTGTCCCAGATGTCAAGCGATGCCTCCTGGAACGGAATGGCATCTAATCCAAACGGCTCGATCTTCACGACGGTATTCATGTGTCCGCGGCGCTCCGATTGTCTTTAGCACGCCTGTCCTACGGATCACAGGGGATGCGGCTTGCGCGGCCGCGCGAAGCGGCCTGCGCCGGCGGGACTGCCCGCTCGCTGCTTTTGCAGCCGGCGCCCCCTGAACCTCCCCGAACGCGCGATCCCGTGGAGCCGCCCTGCGGGCACAAGATCTTGTGTCGGGGTACAGAGCCTAATGAGCACCCCGGCAGGCGTCAAGATTCACGGACATATTTCAGCTGGCAAATTGCAGGCTTATAAAACAACGAGTTACAGCGTATCGCGCCACGACAGGCCCGGTGCAAGAATTTTCGCAACGGCCTTTTTCGCGGCTTGCGCAACCCCAATATCTTGTGCCCAGGCCGCTCACACCTTCTGCACAGCATGTTCACAGGCCCCGGCCCGGGCTTCGCTGGGCGGGAGCCGCCCCCGCGGCCGGCAGGAGCAGGCCCCCGGGGCCGTCTGTCTCTTTGCGCCCGGGCCGCACGCGGACCAACTCAACACTTGAAACTTCAGCGCCCGCCCGCAGATCGCCTGTAACGACATCTTGTGGCCACGGCCCGACATCCGTTCCAACTTGGAGGTTTGCAACATGACCATTCTGCGCTACGAGCCCTGGTCGCTCGTCGACCGCCTGCATCGACAGCTCGATCAGGCCTTCTCCGCCACTGCCGGTGACGGCGAATCCGAGGGCGCCTGGTGGATCCCACAGGTCGACGTCTACGAGGAGCCGGAGCGCTTCGCAGTGTTGATCGACGTTCCCGGCGTGGAGCCGAAGGACATCGAGATCACGGCCGAGAAGGGCGTGCTGACCATCCGCGGCGAGCGGCGCGCGCTCGCGCAGGCGGAGTCGAGCGCTTACCGGCGCCTCGAGCGGCGCAGCGGCAGATTCCTGCGGCGCTTCACCCTGCCGGAGAGCGCGAACCTCGACTCGATCACCGCGAAGCATGCTCACGGCGTGCTCGAGGTGACGATTCCCAAGCAGGCGAAGCTGCAGCCGCGGCGCATCGAGGTCGCGGCGGCCTGACGCTCCCTTCCCCGAGCTGCCGGGCGCGCTCCCGGCAGCTCCATCGGGGCTTTCCCCGACTTCGCCCCCGGCCGGGCCACTTGTAGAATGCACGCTCCTCCTTAGGTCGGAAGTCTCATGAACGCCCGGGAGCTCGCCTGTGCTGCGCTGCTCGTTGCTGCCGCGGCGGGAATGCCATTCGCGGCCGCGTGCGCCGCGATACCCGCCGCCGTCGTGAGGAGCGGGGTTCCCTCGCTCGCGCCCATGATCCGCCGGGTGTCTCCCGCCGTGGTCACGATCTCCATCAGGGGCCTCAGGCCTGAGCGCGGCGGCGGCGATCCGCTGCACGACGATCCATTTTTCAACCGCTTCTTTCGCAACCTCCCGGGCCAGGATCAGGACGAGCGGCCGTTCGCAGCCGCGGGCTCCGGCGTCATCGTCAATGCCGCGCGAGGCTACATCCTGACCAACGCTCACGTGGTGGATCATGCCACCGGCATCACCGTCACGCTGGAGGATGGCCGCAGACTCGAGGCTAAGCTGGTCGGGGCCGATCCGCCATCGGACATCGCGGTCGTGCAGGTCCACGCCCGCGGGCTGACCCAGGTCCGCCTCGGCGATTCCGCGAAGCTGGCGGTAGGGGATTTCGTGGTCGCGATCGGCAACCCTTTCGGGCTTCCGGACTCCGCCACCGCGGGCATCGTCAGCGGATTGCGGCGCTCCGGCCTCAGTCCCAACCATTATGAGGACTACATCCAGACGGACGCCTCGATCAACCCCGGCAACTCGGGCGGAGCGCTCGTCGACCTGCACGGCCATCTGGTCGGCATCAACACGGCCATCCTCTCCGGCAGCGGCGGCAACATCGGCATCGGCTTCGCCATTCCGGTGGACACCGCCAGACGCATCATGCGACAGCTCATCGACTATGGCGCGGTCGAGCGCGGGCAGCTGGGCGTCAGCATATTTGCCGTCACGCCCGAAGTGGCCCGCTCCCTGGGGCTGCACAGGGCGGCAGGAGGACTCGTGACGCAGGTGGTTCCCGGCTCTTCGGCCGAGAGGGCCGGCGTGCGCGCGGGCGATGTGATCACGGCGATCGCCGGCCACGAAGTCCGATCCAATGCCGACCTGCGCAATGCGATCGGATTCCTCAGGGTCGGCGATGAAGTCACCATCGATTTGCTGCACGACGGCAGGCGGGAGCAGCGGCACGCCATCCTCGCCAGGACGCTCGTGGGCGCCCCCGCCGCCCGCCCGGCCCGCGTGCCGGGCGGCCCACCCGCTCGCTCGAGGCATTGACATGGCACGACCGATGAACATCTGTGTGCTGGGCGGAGCCGGCTTCGTGGGCACCGAGCTCGTGGCCAAGCTCGTCCGCCAGGGACACTGGGTCCGCGTGCCGACGCGCAGTCCCGGTCACGCCCAACACTTGAGGGTCCTCTCGACCGTCGAGCTGGTCACCGCGAACGTGCACGATTCGCGCACGCTCGGGCAGCTCCTCGGCGGCATGGACGCGGTCATCAATCTCATCGGCATTCTCAACGAGAGCGGTCGTGCCACCTTCCAGTCCGCGCACGCGGATTTCGCGGCGAAGCTGGTCGCCGCCATGCGCGGAGCGCGGATCCGCCGGCTGCTGCAGATGAGCGCCGTCGGCGCCGACCGGGAGCGGGGACCCAGCCGCTATCTGCGCTCCAAGGGCGAGGCGGAGGGGCACATCCGCGACGCCGGGCACCTGGATTTCACGGTCTTCCGCCCGTCGGTGATCTTCGGTCCCCGGGACTCCCTCACCAACCGGTTTGCGGCGCTGCTGCGGCTGGCAGCCGGGTTTCTGCCGCTGGCGCGCTCGCAGGCGCGCTTCGCACCGGCCTACGTCGCGGATGTCGCGGAGGCCTTCGTGCGCACTCTGGGGGATGGGGGCAGCTTCGGGGAGACCTACGAGCTCTGCGGCCCGGAAATCCTGACTCTCGAGCAGATCGTGCGCATGACTGCGGCCGTGGCCCAGCTCCCCTGCCGCATCCTGAGGCTGCCGGACACGCTCGGCCGTCTCCAGGCGAGCGTCCTCGGTCTGCTGCCCGGGAAGCCGCTCTCCCTCGACAACTTCCGCTCGCTGACCGTGGACAGCGTCTGCACCGAGAACGGCTTCGCGCGGCTCGGCATCTCTCCTCGCCCCTTGATGGCGGTGCTGCCCTTCTATCTGGGCCCATTCACCGGAGCGACCGAGCTCGACGCCGCCCGCAGGACCAACGGCTGAGTCAGGGGCGGCTCAAGGGGCGCGAATCGCCGCCAGGCGCTTCTCGCGGATCTTCTCCCCGATCGCCGGACCCGCGAGACCCTGACGCTCGCTCGCGTCCAGGCTCACCGCAGCTGCTGCAGCGCGCGCCCGGCGCAGGTAATCGCGCTGGGGGTAGGGTTGTCCCTCGAGACCGGCGCGTCCGCGCGCATCGGCCTCGCACGCGGCCAGCATCTCCTCGAACCGTTCCGGCCGTCGGAACGCATCCGTGGCCTCCAGCAGTTTCAACACCGTCGCGGGCCGCAGCTCCGCCGCGCGATGGACGACGGCATGATGACGCGCAGTCATGACGGCCAGGTCCCTGAAGCCATTCGGCACCTTGAGCCGCGCGCAGAGTCCCTCGATGACTGGCACACCCGCCTCCTCGTGCCCGCGGTGGCTCGGCCAGCGGCCGGGATCGGTCAACGCCTTGCCGAGGTCATGCATGAGAACGGCAAATCGGACCGGCGTGGCGGCGCCGGTGGCCGCCGCGTACCGCAGAGCCAGCATCACATGCACGCCGGTGTCCACTTCCGGATGCCAGCGCGGCGGCTGCGGCACGCCGTAAAGAGCCTCGAGCTCCGGAAAGATGACCCGCAGAGCGCCGCACTCGCGCAGCGTCTCGAAGAAGACATCGGGACGCGTCTCGCCTAGCGCACGCTCGGTCTCCTGCCATACGCGCTCCGGAACGAGCGCGGTCAGCTCGCCGGATTCGGTCATCGTGCGCATGAGCGCGACGGTCTCCTCCGCCACGCGAAACCCGAGCTCCGCATATCGCGCCGCGAAGCGCGCCACGCGCAGGACGCGCACGGGATCCTCGATGAAGCTGTCGGAGACATGCCGCAGCAGTCTCGCCTCGAGATCGCGACGGCCGCCGTATGGATCCACGATCTCGCCCGAGGGCGTCTCGGCCATGGCGTTGATCGTGAGATCGCGGCGGCGAAGATCTTCCTCCAGGGTCACGCCCGCAGAGAACTGCGTCGTGAATCCCCGATATCCGGGCGCCACCTTGCGCTCGAGGCGGGCCAGCGCGTACTCCTCGCGGGTCCGAGGGTGCAGGAACACCGGAAACTCGCGTCCGACCGGAAGGAAACCCTGCTGCTCGAGCTCCTGCGGCGAGGCGCCGACCACGACCCAGTCGCGCTCCTTCACGGGCCGGCCGAGCAACCGGTCCCGCACGGCACCGCCAACCAGATACACCTGCATAATGCGCACATGTTAACCGAGAAGGCCCTCCCCGCCCCCATGCGCGCCGTCGGCAGGGCCGCTCGGCTGGCGCTCGCCTCGGTGCTGCTCGCGACGATCTGCGGCTGCACCAGCACGATGTATCTGCTGCAGGCCGCCGACGGCGAGTGGCATGTGATTCACGATCGCAGGCCGATCGTGCAAGTGATCGACGATCCAGATACCTCGCAGCAGCTGATACGCGAGCTCGCCGAGGTCCGCAGCGCCCGCGATTTCGCATCACGCGTGCTGAAGCTGCCGAACAACGACAGCTACCGCACCTACGTCAAGATCGACCGTCCGTATGTCGTCTGGAACGTCGTTGCCGCACCGGCACTGTCGGTGCAGCCGAAGGAATGGTGCTTCCCCATCGCCGGTTGCGTGGCCTATCGCGGTTACTTCAATGAGCAGCGTGCCAGAGCCTTCGCGGCCGGACTGAAGCGCCGCGGTTATGACGTCATCGTCGAGGGCGTGCCCGCATACTCGACCCTCGGCAGGCTTCCCGATCCGGTGATGAGCACGATGATGCGCTACGGGAGCGACGAGCTGGCGGGCATGATCTTCCACGAGCTCGCCCACCAGCTCCTCTACGTGCCGAACGACTCCAGATTCGATGAGGCCTTCGCGGTGACCGTGCAGGACGAGGGCCTGAAACGCTGGCTCGAGTACCGGGGCCATCCGGAACGCATCAGGGATTTCGAGCAGGAGCGCGCCGAGGACCGGCAGCTGGTCGCGCTGCTGCGGCACACCCGGGACCGGCTGGCGCGCCTCTACGCCTCGGCGGCCCCACGGCGGCAGAAGCTGCGGCGCAAGCGGCGGATCTTGACCGCGCTGGCGGCGAGCATCCGCTCGCTCGAGCAGCGCCTGCGGATCCACTGGCCGCTCTACGACAAGTGGATCGCGGAAGGGCTCAACAACGCGGACCTGGTGTCGGTGGGCACCTATTACGACTGTGTTCCGGGATTCGAGCGCCTCCTGCGGCAGGAGCATGGCGATCTGCCGCGGTTCTACGCGGCGGCGCGCAGGCTCGCGCACGAGCCGAAGGCGAAGCGGGACGCCCTGCTTTGCTCCAACCCCGCGGCCGAGGGCTTCGCCCGGATGGGCAGGGCGCCGCGCACGCCCCTCTCCCCGCCCCGCTCATAGCGAGTGGCGCAGGTCCTGCAAAGCGAAGCCTTCCAGTGCGACATCGCAGTCGCGAGTCAGCGCCATCACCTTGAACGCCTCGCCCATTTCCCCGGGCAGCAGCAGGCGGCGCGCCTCCCCAGCCAGGCGCGCGTGCGCGACGGGATCCGCCGCCTCGGCGAGGAATCCTTCCATGCCGGCAGCGAGAAGGAAGGCGGCTTGCGTCGAGAAGCCGCTGACGTCCAGTCCGCAGGCCAGCGCCGCCTCGGCGACGCGCGTGAAGTCGACCCACGCAGTGATGTCCTGCACGCCGACATTGACGTAGGGATCGTCATGCACGCGCTGCTTGAAGTGGCAGCGCAAGGTCCCGGCAGTCCGCTGCGGATGATAGTAATGCGCCCTCGGCAGCCCGTAGTCGAAGAGCAGCATTACGCCGCGCTCGAGGCAATCGGCAACGCCCGCGATCCACGGCGCCACCCGCAAGCAGATCTCCGACGAGTAGCCGTCCGGCAGCGGCGCCGGCAGCTCGCGCAGCAGCGCGGCACAGGCGCTCGCGAGCGCCCGATCCGGCGCCGCAGCGCGCTCCACGAGCTTCGCGGCGCCTGCGGACCCGCCGGCTTTCGTCGGGTCCTCGGACTGCAGCGCCACTCCCAACTCACGGACCTCGCCCCCGGCCAGCACGAACCGCCGGCAGGCCAATGCGTCGAGCACCTCGTTCGCCAGGATCACGCCGCTGATCGGCCGTTGCGGCAGCCGGTCGAGCCACACCACCCTCTCGCCGAGCTCGCGCGGCAGCCGTGCCAATCGCTCCCGCTGCCGCTGCGCCAGGTCCGCACTGACTTCCAGGATCGCGTACCGCGCAGGCAGCGCCCCGAGCGCCGCCAGACTCTCGAGGATCGCCGCCGCCATGCGCCCGGTGCCCGCGCCCACCTCGAGAATCTCGCCGCCGCGGCCGAGCACCTGCGCACACTGGCGCGCCACGCAGCGGCTGAAGAGGTCGGAGATCTCCGGGGCCGTGACGAAGTCACCGCCCGGGCCGAGCTTCACGCTGCCTGCGCTGTAGTACCCGAGGCCCGGCGCGTAAAGCGCCAGCTCCATGAACTGCTCGAATGAGATCCAGCCTCCGGCCGCGCGGATCCGCTCCCCGATGAGCGCGGTGACGGCGCGCGAGTGCGCTTCCTCTTCCGGTGACAGCGCGGGCGTCATATTGTAGGCGCCTCATGCCAGAGCCTACCCGCACTGATGCCGCGCATCGCGCGCCCCTTGCCGGCAAGGCCGCGCTGATCACAGGCGCTGCTCGCCGTGTCGGCGCCGTCATCGCGCGTACCCTGCACGCAGCCGGCGCCAGCGTGATCCTTCACCACCACCGCTCCGCGGAGGAAGCGGCCGCTCTGGCGCGAGAGCTCAATGACCTCAGGGCGGCCTCCGCGACCCTCGCCCCATGCGATCTGCTCGCCGGCGCGGCCCTGACCGAGCTCGCCCACACGGCCGTGGCGGCGTTCGGCGGCCTCGACATTCTGGTCAACAACGCCTCGTCCTTCTATCCGACTCCGGTCGGAGAAATCGACGAGAACGACTGGAACGACCTCATTGGCACCAACCTCAAGGCGCCGCTCTTCCTGGCGCAAGCGCTCGCCCCGGCGCTGCGCGAGCGCGGCGGGCTGATCATCAATCTCGCCGACATTCACGGCATGCGTCCCCTGCGTCGCCATCCGGTGTACTGCGTCGCCAAGGCCGGCCTCATCATGCTCACCAAATCCCTGGCGCGGGAGCTCGGGCCGCGGGTGCGGGTCAATGCGATCGCCCCGGGACCGGTCATGTGGCCGGAGAGCGGCACCGATGCGGCGCTGCGCGAGGAGATCATCGAGCGCACGGCGCTGAAGCGCATCGGATCGGCAGAGGACGTCGCGCGCGCGGCGCTCTTCTTCGCCGCCGAGGCGCCCTTCGTCACCGGCCAGATTCTCGCGGTCGACGGCGGCAGAAGCATCGGCTGGTAGCGCCAACACCTCAGCGCGCCGCTGCGCTGGGCACTTCCACCAGCGGATGCGCCGCACGATCGAAGCTCCGCCACAGCGCTCCGATGGTCTGCCGCTCGGTCGGATGCACGAGATCGGGGGCCAGAGCGGCCAGCGGGCCCAGCATGTAAGCCCGCTTCAGCAGATCGGGACGCGGGAGCTTCAGATGCGGCTCCTCACAGACCAGATCGCCGTAGAGGAGCACATCGAGGTCCATCGATCGCGGCGCCCATCGCGGCGCCTCCCGGGGGCGTCCACAGAGCGCCTCGATGGCATGCAGGCGCGCCAGCACCTCTCCCACCGCGAGCTGCGTCGCAAAGCCGGCGACGAAGTTGATGAAGTCCTCGCCCTCGAAGCCCACCGCCGTATTGCGGTACCAGGGCGAGAAGCGCACCGGGCCGAATTGCCGCTCGAGCTCCCGGGCGGCCGTTGCGAGGTGCCGCTCGGGCTCGATGTTGCTTCCGGCGGCGACGTATACCTGGGGCATGGGCGAGGGGGATCAGCCGCGCGGCGCAGCCAGGTCGGCGCGGCTGCGCTCGATGAGGACACCGACGTCACGGGAGCTGCGGATGGCGCCCGGCTTGTTGAGAGAGATGCGCACCCATTCGAGACCGAACTCCTCGAGCAGCAGCAGGGCCAGCCGGTGCGCCAGAGTCTCGACCAGCTTGAACTCCGAGTCCTCGATGTAGGCGAGGACGCGCTTGGCCACTCTCTTGTAGTCGACCGTATCCGCCACATCGTCGCTGCCCGAGGCGCGCCTGCAGTCGACCGGCAGCTCGAGATCGACCACGACGGTCTGCTTGACGCGCCGCTCCCAGTCGATGAATCCGATGATGCACTCGGCGGTGAGGCCGCGCAGGAAGATACGGTCGCCGGAGGAAGAAGCACTCGTCATGCGTGGAAGGATCCTGCTGTCTCGGGAACGTCGGGCTGTCGTGAGGGCACGGCACTGAGCGTCTCGAGCGGCCACTGCGCGCGCGGTTGGATTGCGAGGCTCTCATGCTCGCCCGCCCGCAGCCTGGCCAGCCCCGCCACCGCGATCATCGCCGCATTGTCGGTGCAGAACTCGATGCGCGGATAGTACACGCGCCCGCCCCGCCGGCCGACTGCGTCGCTGAGCTGCGCCCGCAGGCGCTGATTCGCACTCACACCGCCGGAGACCACGAGCGTGTCGAGGCCGGTGGCCTCGAGGGCCCGTACCGCCTTGGCGGCCAGGGTATCGACGATCGCTTCCTCGACGCCCCGAGCGACATCCGCCCGCAGCCGGGGCGTCAGCTCCCGCCCCCGAAGCGCATGCAGCACCGCGGTCTTCAGACCCGAGAAGCTCAGCTCGAGGCCAGGCCGGTCGAGCATCGGCCGGGGGAAGCGGAAGACGCCCGCGGTGCCGCTCTGGGCCAGCCGCGCGAGCTCCGGACCGCCCGGATAGGGAAGCCCCAGCAGCTTTGCCGTCTTGTCGAAAGCCTCGCCCGCGGCATCGTCGCGAGTATCGCCCAGGATGGCGTAGCGTCCGATTCCGGAAACCTCGATGAGCTGCGTATGCCCCCCTGAGACGAGAAGCGCGACGTGCGGAAAGGGCGGCGGCTGCGGCTCGAGCAAAGGGGCGAGCAGATGCCCCTCCAGGTGGTGCACCCCGACGGCGGGCACCTGCCAGGCATACGCCAGGCTGCGCGCCAGGGCCGCCCCGGTGAGCAGCGCCCCGATCAGCCCGGGACCGGCCGTGAAGGCGACGCCCGCCAGCTGCTGCGGATCGGTGCCCGCCCGCTCCAGCGCCCGCCGGACGAGCGGCAGGAGCCGCCGTATGTGGTCGCGGGAGGCCAGCTCCGGGACCACCCCGCCATAGGTCCGGTGCAGCTCCACCTGGCTGTAGAGCTCATGCGCCAGGAGCCCCTCGGACTCATCGAGCACGGCCGCGGCGCTCTCGTCGCAGGAGGACTCGACCGCCAGGACCCGAAATGGACTTTTTGCCTTTGCCATGAGCCTCAACTAGAATTGCGCGCCCGTTTTTCAGGTCACCCCGTTCACCTGGCCCCGATAGGCCTTTGAGGTTTCGATGCCGAGCGTCCGAATCCGTGAGAATGAGTACTTCGATGCCGCCTTGCGGCGTTTCAAACGCGCCTGCGAGAAGGCCGGCATTCTCACCGAGCTGCGCCGGCGCGAATTCTACGAGAAGCCGACCCAGGAGCGGAAACGCAAGAAGGCGGCCGCCATCAAGCGCCACATGAAGCGCATCTCGCGCGAGGGCATGCGGGCCTCCCGCTGATCCTCCGGCCGGCGGCATGAGCCTCAAGGAACGCATCACGGAGGACATGAAGAGCGCCATGCGCTCGGGCGAGAAGGAGCGCCTCGCCACCATCCGCCTGGCGCTCGCCGCCATCAAGCAACGAGAGGTCGACGAGCGCATTGCGCTCGATGACGCGCAGGTGCTTGCGGTTCTGGAGAAGATGATCAAGCAGCGCAAGGAAGCGATCACCCAGTTCCAGGCCGGGGCCCGCGCCGATCTGGTCGCGAAGGAAAGCGCCGAAGTCTCGATCCTCGAGGGCTACCTGCCCGCCCGCATGAGCGATGCGGAGCTCGACGCGCTGATCGCAGGCGCCATCGCCTCGACCGGGGCGAGCTCCGCCAAGGACATGGGGAAGGTCATGGCGCTGGTGAAATCCCAGGCGCAAGGCCGCGCCGACATGGGCGCCGTCAGCGCCCGCGTGAAGGAAAAGCTGGCCCCGCGCTGAAGGGGGCTCGAGGCAGGGCGACCGGCGCGTCCCGACGGCACTGCGGCTTCGAGTACAATCCCCCCATCATCCCCCAGAGCTTCATCGACGAGCTGATCGCCCGCGCGGACATCGTGGAGGTGATCGGCTCGCGCGTGCAGCTGAAGAAGGCCGGCCGCGAGTACAAGGCCTGCTGTCCCTTCCACAACGAGAAGACCGCCTCCTTCTGGGTGAGTCCCGAGAAGCAGTTCTACCACTGCTTCGGCTGCGGCGCGCACGGCACGGTGCTGCGCTTCCTGATGGAGCACGACCGCATGGCCTTCCCCGAGGCCGTGGAGGAGCTGGCGAGCCGGCTCGGCCTGGAGGTGCCGCAGGAAAGCGGCGGCAGTCCCGGCGCCACGCGGGATTCCGAGAGGCTCCACGACCTCATGTCCCACGTGGCCAGGTTCTACGCCGAGACGCTGTCGCGGGATCCGCGCGCACGCGATTATCTGACCCGCCGCGGCCTGACTGCAGAGACCCTCACGCAGTTCGGCATCGGCTACGCGCCGGACTCCTGGAACGCGGTGCTGAAGCGTTTCGGCGGCAGCGACGCGGAGCGCCGGGCGCTCGCCGACCTCGGCCTGATCATCGAGCGCGACGCGGGACGCTCCACGACGGCGGCGCGCGAAGGCGACCGGTACTACGACCGCTTCCGTGACCGCATCATGTTCCCCATCCGGGACGTGCGCGGCCGCGTCATCGCCTTCGGCGGCCGCGTCATCGACCGTGGGGAGCCGAAGTACCTCAACTCCCCTGAGACGGTTCTCTTCCACAAGGGACGCGAGCTTTATGGGCTGCACGAGACCAGACGCTCCCGCGCCCGGCTCGAGCGGCTGTTGGTCGTCGAGGGCTACATGGACGTCGTCCGCCTGCATCAGGCCGGCATCCCGTATGCAGTCGCCACCCTCGGCACCTCGACGACACCCGACCATTTCCGGCGCGTCTTCCAGCTGGTGAGAGAGGTGGTGTTTGCCTTCGACGGCGACCGGGCCGGCCGGGCCGCGGCGTGGCGCGCCCTGCAGCACGCGCTGCCGGAAGCGCGCGAGGGCCGTGAGATCCGCTTTCTCTTCCTGCCCGAGGGCCAGGACCCGGACTCCCTCGTGGGAGCGGAGGGGCGCGAGGCCTTCGAGGGGCGGCTCGACTCGACGCTGCCGCTGTCGGAATACCTGGTGCGGGAGCTTTCCGCGCAGACGGATCTCGCCCACGCCGATGGCCGCGCACGTTTTGCCGAGAGCGCCAGGCCGCTGGTCGCCAAGGTGCCGGAAGGCGTATACCGCGAGCTTCTGACCGCCCGAGTGGCCGAGGTCGTGGGGCTCGCGGCCGAGCGGCTGCAGGCCCTCTGGGCCGGCACCGGCGCGCCGGCCGCGGGCGCCGAGAAGGCGAGCCGCGACACGGCGGGCACCCGCCCCGGACCCGGCGGCCACGCCGTCCCCGCGCCAGGCAAGGCCGGGGGCACGGCCCACACGCGCCTCTCCGCCGGGCGCGGCAGCCTGGTGCGCCAGGCCATTGCGCGCCTGGTCCGATTCCCGGCGATCGCCGGCTCCATCAGTGCGCAGGAGCGCGCGGGGCTCGAGGACTGCGAGGAGCCTGGAATCGGGCTTCTGTGCGAGCTGCTCGATGACCTGCGTGCGCGCCCGGTCTCGGTTCCAGCTCAAGTTCTGGAGCGCTGGGCCGACAAAAGCGGAGGCGAGCATCTGGGGCGGCTGCTCGAGCGCGAGGAGGTGCTGGGAGACGCCGAGGCTGCGGCCCTGGAGCTCAAGGCCGCCCTCGCCAAGCTCGCCGGCCAGGTGATCGAGCGGCGGCTGAAGGCGCTCGAGGACAGGAGCCAGGCCGGCAGCCTGAGCCCGGACGAGCGAAAGGAATTTCAGCGGCTCATGCTCCTGAAGGCTGGCCGCAAGAGCTGAGCCGCAGCGGCAGGACACGCATCGGATTTGGTATTTTCGGCGGCGTCCCATAGAATTGCGCGCTTTACTTTGGGGCTCCCTGCCCTTGAGTTGGCCCGTCGCCGCCAGCAAATAGGGATCGGCACCCCTTACCGCCAAATTTCCCGGTACTCATGAAAGCCAAGCAGAAGTCCCCCGAGGCCCGCCATCGCGAGACGGAACTCTCCCGGAAGTCCTCCGCCAGCAGAAAGCGTCCGGGCGCGCATGCGGCCAAGCCCGTCAAGGCGGCGCCCGCCGAGAAGGCGGCAACCGCTGCCGCCGCGGCGCGAGAGAAGCCCCGCGCGAAGGCGTCTCCGGCGTCCCGGAAGTCGGCCCCTGCCGCAGCGCCCGCCCCCGCGGCGACGGCGCGCCACGCCGGCCCGAGTCCTGCTGCTGCGGCGCAGGAAAAGCGCCCCCTGGGTCTCGAGCGCCGCGCACCCGTCATGCCCGAAGATCGTCAATCGCAGCTGAAGCTGCTCATTGCCCGCGGCAAGGAGCAGGGCTACCTCACCTACGCGCAGGTCAACGACCATCTGCCGTCGGAGATCGTCGATCCCGAGCAGATCGAGGACATCGTCAACACCATCAACGACATGGGAATTCCGGTGTACGAGAAGGCACCGGACACCGAGTCGTTGCTCGCCAGCGAGCCGTCCGCTCCCGCCGACGAGGAGGCGATCGAGGAAGCCGCCGCCGCGCTGGCCGCGCTCGATGCGGAGCTGGGCCGGACGACCGATCCGGTGCGCATGTACATGCGCGAGATGGGCACGGTGGAGCTCCTCACCCGTGAGGGCGAGATCCGCATCGCCCGGCGCATCGAGGAAGGCCTCGAGGCCGTGCGGCGGGCGCTCTCGCTCTATCCGCCCACGCACGACTTCCTGCTGAAGGCCTATGAGCCGGTGAAGAGCGGCCAGGCGCGCCTGGTCGATGTGATCGTCGGCTTCGTCGATCCCAACGCGCCGGATGTCATCGCGCAGCCGCAGAACCCGACGAAGATGGATCTTGCCGCGGACGAGGAGAAGTCCGAGGACGAGGAGGAGGGCGAGGACGGCAGCGGCGACGGAGAGGAAGAGACCGTCGATACCGGCCCGGATCCGCAGGAGGCCGCGGCTCGCTTCGCGAGCCTCGCGAAATCCTACGCGCACGTGCTCACGGCGATCGAGAAGCACGGCGCGCGCGAGCCGAAGACGCTGAAGCTGCGCAAGAAGCTGGGCGATGAGTTCATGGAGCTCAAGCTCTCGCCGCGGATGTTCGATGCGCTGATCCTCAATCTGCGCACCCACGTCGCGGAGATCCGTCAGCTCGAGAAGGAGATCATGATCATCGCGGTGCGCGACGCCGGCATGCCGCGCAAGGACTTCATCGCCACCTTCCCGAAGAACGAGACCAGCCCCCGCTGGCTCGCCAAGCACGTGAAGGCCGGCAAGAAGTACTCCGCGCCGCTCGCCAGGTTCAAGGACGAGATCGAGCGGCGGCAGAAGAAGCTCGAGCAGCTGGAGGGCGACTTCCACCTCACGATCAACGACATCAAGGAAGTCAACCGCGAGGTGTCCATCGGCGAGGCCAAGGCCCGGCGCGCGAAGAAGGAGATGGTCGAGGCCAACCTGCGCCTCGTCATCTCGATCGCCAAGAAGTACACCAACCGCGGGCTGCAGTTCCTCGATCTCATCCAGGAAGGCAACATCGGCCTGATGAAGGCGGTGGACAAGTTCGAATATCGCCGCGGCTACAAGTTCAGCACCTACGCGACGTGGTGGATCCGCCAGGCGATCACCCGCTCGATCGCCGACCAGGCGCGGACCATCCGCATCCCGGTGCACATGATCGAGACCATCAACAAGCTGAACCGCATCTCGCGGCAGATGCTGCAGGAGATGGGCCGGGAGCCGACGCCCGAGGAGCTGGCGGTGCGCATGGAGATGCCCGAGGACAAGGTGCGCAAGGTGCTGAAGATCGCCAAGGAGCCGATCTCCATGGAGACGCCGATCGGCGATGACGAGGATTCGCATCTCGGGGACTTCATCGAGGACACCTCGGTGGCCTCGCCGATCGATCAGGCGACCATGGAGTCCCTGCGCGAGACGACGCACGCCGTGCTCGCGCAACTCACGCCGCGCGAGGCCAAGGTGCTGCGCATGCGCTTCGGCATCGACATGAATACCGACCACACCCTGGAGGAGGTCGGCAAGCAGTTCGATGTGACGCGGGAGCGGATCCGTCAGATCGAGGCGAAGGCGCTGCGCAAGCTGCGGCATCCCAGCCGCAGCGAGCAGCTGCGCAGCTTCCTGATGGAAGACTAGTCCAAAGCGCTGGATCCGGGCTCGTGCCCGGACCAGCGCCGTCTCGGGCAAAAACGCGGTTTCTGCCCGAGACTCGGCCACCTGCGGCGGCCGGGTACATCCCTGTACCTGACTGGTCCAAAGCGCTGCATGCGGGCTCGTGCCCGGACCAGCGGCTAGATCCCGGCCTTCACCAGCGCGTCGATGACTTCGCGGATCACCTCGGCGAGGCCGGGGTGGTCCGCCTCGAAGCGCACCGCGAGGGACTCCAGCCTGGGCGCATGTGAGCCTGCCGCTCCGACGGCGCTCGCCGCCCCGCCCCGCCCCAGCGCGCGGTCGATGTCGCGCACCAGCGCGGACAGCAGCTTGCGCGACTCCGGGTCGACGGATCCCGCCTGACCCAGCCTCTCATGCACGCGCGCAAGCAGCTCGCGCAGACTCTCTTCGCTCACGCGCTCCTCACCCATTTGAGACTGTCCGCAGCCATGTTGAAGGCATTGTAGTCGTCCCCTTCCGGACCATGCCACTGCGGCCGTGGCGCCGGCTGTGGCTCGACTGGACTGGAGGCGCCGCTACGGGTAGAAAATTGGACTGCCATAGGCCCGTGCTGCAGACCATCATTCAGTCCATGGACAAGATCGACCGCCAGATCGTGCGCCTGCTCGAGGACGACGCCCGCATCTCCTTCGCGGAGCTGGGGGAGCGCGTAGGGCTCTCGAAGACGCCCTGCTGGCAACGGGTCCGGGAGTTGGAGCGCCAGGGATTGATCCGCGGCTATCGGACTGAAGTCGATGCCGAAGGCCTCGGGCTGCGGGTACACGCGTTCGTCCACGTCACCATCAATGCGGCCCGCCACACGGAGTTCGAGGCCGCCGCCGCGGCTCACCCCTCCGTCCTCCAGTGCTTCACCACCGCGGGACAGGCGGATTACCTGATGCACGTGCTGGTCGGCGAGATCGCGCAGCTCGATCAGCTGCTGCGCATGGAGATCCGGCGCATGCCTGGCGTGCAGAGGCTCGAGACGACCGTCTGCATGAAGACCATCAAGCCCAGGGCGCCGCTCTCGGGCTGCTTGCGGTAGGGCTATGCCCGTGCCTGACGCATGCGTCGCGCCCTGCGCGGGCGCTCGGCGGAGCCGGTGGGTGTGCCGATGGCCGTCCTTGGCGGCGGGGCACCCGGGGGCATTGGGCTGCGAGTGGGAATGTGCCGATGGCCGTCCTTGGCGGCGGGGCACCCGGCCCGCGCATCGTGCGCGGGCGCTCGCCTCCTGAGTCGGCTCGCCCTGAGTCGGCTCGCCCAGCTATTCCTCGACCGCGGTCTCAGCCTCCTCCATCGACGCGCCGGCCGCGCTCGGCGCCGCGGCCTGGCCGTCCAGCAAGCCCTTCCAGCTGAGTTCCTGTCCCTTGCGCCTGCCCTTCTCGGTGAGCTTCAGACCCTCCGGGGAGATGGCCAGCATGTACGCCTTGCCGTCCACGTCGATCTCGCGCTTCAGGGTCTTCTCGAGCTTGGTAGCCATGTCGTTCCTCAGCTGATTTTTCGTTTGTGACCGGGTACCCAGAGCTCTGGGCCCCCCTGTCGTGTGGCCGTGCCGCGATTTTGCGCCATTGCGCGGACGGAAGGCCAGTAGTTGCGGCCCAGCACGAGGCTCAGCTGCATGCCGGCCCTGCGGCCGCCGGCCGCGCCGCCGCACGCTGCAGGAGCAGCCTCTCCAGGCCGCTCGGGTCGATGGGCTTGGTCAGGTGCTGGTCGAATCCGGCCGCCAGGGCCCGCTGCCGGTCCTGCTCCTGGCCCCAGCCCGTAATGGCGATGAGCAGCGCCCGCCGTCCCCAGTCGGTGCCGCGGATGCGCTCGGCGAGCTGGTAGCCGTTGAGCTCCGGCATTCCGATGTCGAGGAGCAGCGCCTCGGGCTCGACCCGGCAGGCGATGTCCAGGGCCTCCCGTCCCGTGTAGGCGACACTGACCTCGTGCCCGCAGGCCTCGAGGAGCGCAGCGCAGGTCGCCGCGCTGTCCCGATTGTCATCCGCCACCAGCAGGCGAAGCGGCGTGGAGCTCACGGGCAGCCCCGGACCGGCCTTGTCACTATCGGCGGCCGCCGCCGGATCGCCGATCGGCAGGCGCACTACGAACTCGGCCCCCCGTCCGGCACCCTCGCTGTAGGCGCTGACGGTGCCGCCGTGCAGCTCGACCAGCCCGCGCACCAGCGAGAGCCCGATGCCCAGCCCGCCTTCTGAGCGCTCGAGCGCGGGGGATGCCTGCGCGAACAAGGTGAACATCCTCGGCATCATCTCCGCGGAGATGCCAATGCCGTTGTCCCGGACGCGCAGGACCAGTTGCTCGCCGTCCCGTCTCGCCTGGAGGACGATGCGTCCGCCGGTATCCGTGTACTTGGCGGAGTTGATGAGGAGGTTGGCGAGAATCTGCGCGAGGCGCACGGGATCGGCCACCAGGCGCACGGGCTCTCGCGGCAGGTCGACCACCAGCGTGTGGCCTCTGGACTCGATGGACGGCCGTGAGGCTTCCTGCGCGGCAGTCACGATCGGGACGAGATCGACCGACGAGGGCCGCAGAATGAGCGTTCCGCGAGTGATGCGCGAGACATCGAGCAGGTCGTCGAGCAACCGTCCCATGTGCTCGACCTGGCGCTCGATGATGGCCTGCGCCTGCCGCCGCTGACCCTCGGTCCGGTCCTCCTTGCGCGCCATCGCGACTGCATAGCGGATCGGCGCCAGCGGGTTGCGCAGCTCGTGCGCCAGCACCGCGAGGAATTCATCCTTGCGCCGGTCCGCCTCGCGCAGCGCCTCCTCGGCGCGCCTCAGCTCACCGATGGTCCGCTCCCGCTCCTGCTCCGACGCCTTTCGCTCGGTGATGTCTCGGGCGATCTTCGAGGCCCCGACCACGGCACCGTTGGCATCCCGGATGGGCGAGACGGTGAGTGCCACGTGGATGCGCCGACCGCTCTTGGCGATCCGCTCGGTCTCGAAGTGATCGACGCGCTCGCCGCGCCGCAGCTTGCTCAGAATCTGGACCTCCTCCTGCACGCGCTCCGCCGGAATGATCAGAGTGATCGGCTGACCGACAGCCTCGTCCGCCGAGTAGCCGAACAGCCGCTCCGCCGCCCGGTTCCAGGAGCGGATGACGCCATTCAGGGTCTTGCTGACGATCGCGTCGTCGGACGATTCGACGATCGAGGCAAGGTGCGCTCTCGCTCCTTCCGCGAGTCTCTCGTGAGTGACGTCGCGGATGAACCAGCGGCTGTGGATCATCCTGCCCGCATCCCAGAGCGCATTGGCGGCGACACGGACGTAACGGACCGATCCATCGCTGCGGTACAGGGCGGTTGCATGGTTGCGCAGGCTCTCTCCCGCGAGCAGGCACCTGAGCGACTCCCGGGCGTCCAGCGGATCGAGGTGAAAATCCTCGATCGCGTGGCCGACGCAATCCGCCTCGCCGCAGCCGAGAAGCTCCAGACCGGCACCGTTGATCCAGAACACCGTGCCGTCCGGGCCCACCTTGAGCAGCCCCTCGAGCGCGTTCTCGAGGAAGTCGGTCAGCTCCCGGTCCCGCTCCGCCAGCGCGCGCTCCACCATGATCCGTCGCTGGACCTCCCACTCGAGGGCGCGGGCCTTCTGCTGCAGCTGCGCGATGAGCTGCAGCCGCGCCTGCGGATCCGAGCTGGAATGGCTCTGCGCCGGGATCACCCGGCGGTGCAGGGAGCACACCCGCTCGAGTCCGCGAGGGTCGGCCGCGGCGGCGTCCTTGTGCAGCGGAAAGGCGCAGTAGATCGAGAAGCGCTCGCGCTCGCCGAGCTCGTTCCACAACTCCTCCAGCTGCAGCGCCGCAGCCTGCCGGCCGTCCTTCCACAGCAAAGCCACCATCTCGCCAAAGGCCATCACCCGTCCGTAGCGCCGCCGGGTCTGCCCGATCACGGCCCCCACGACCTCCAGGAAGCGGCTCCATTGCGGCGCGCCGTGAGACATGATGCTGGCAAGCGTCGCGGACGCCTCCAGGGCGACCAGCTGCTGGCGCGTCGTCGCGCCGGTGACGTCCACCTTCCGGGATCGCAGCTCTCGCTCCAGCTGCTCCAGGTGTGCCGCCGTCGCGATGACGACGGCTCCGGCACCGATATCGAGTCCGTGTTGGAGAAATCCCGTGACGGACTCGAGCAGCGCCGACTCCTCCTCGTAGAACTGCACGAAGTGCTCTTCGTCTCCCGCTTCGCGCCAGTTCGTGGCCGGCGCGAGCCTGTGGCCGACCTCGATGACATTCATTCCGGTCGCCCCTCGACCAACACCTGCCGGGCCGCACCGGGCGTGCGGATCGCGTGCGCGGGACGGCGTCCACCGCCCGCGAACCTCTCGATCGCGGGCAACAGCGGCCGCGCGCCATCCGGGTAGTCCCTCCAGGCCCCGCTGCGCGCCAACAGCGCCCGGGCCGTACGGACCGTGAACTTCCCGGGATCGAGGCCCGCCCGCGCCTGAGACCAGGTGAGCGGCATGGACACGGTCGCGCCCTCGCGCGCCCGCGGCGACAGCGGCGCCACCGCCGTGGCGGTCCGGTCGTTGCGCAGGTAATCGAGGAAGATCCGGCCGGTCCGCACCCGCTTCGCCATGTTGATGACATAACGCTGAGGACTGTCGGCAACCATCCGGGCGCAGATCTCCCGTGCAAAGGACTTCACCAGCGGCCAATCGAGCGCCGCGTTGCGAGGCTGTGTGAAAGGGGACACCACGTGCAGCCCCTTGCCGCCTGTGGTTTTGAGGAAGCTCTCCAGCCCGAGCGCCTCGAGCCGCTCCCGCAACTCGCGGGCAGCCTCTATCACCGCCTCGAGCCCGACGTCGGGCGCTGGATCGAGGTCGAACACCAGCCGGCCGGGCACTTCGGGCTCCTGCGGGACGCAGTTCCACGGATGCAGCTCCAGCGCGGCGATCTGCGCGAGCGCGGCCAGTCCTTCGATGCGGTCCACCTGCACGTAAGGCTTGCGGTCGCCCGACACCCGCACCAGGCTGATCAGGCTGGAGAGGCCAGGCATGGCGTGGCGCTGGAAGAAGCGCTGGCCGGCGATGCCGTCCGGGCAGCGCACGAGGGAACAGGGCCTGCCCGCGATGTGCGGCAGCATCCACTCGCCCACTGACGCGAGGTATTCGGCGAATTCCCGCTTGGTCACCGGCCGCCCGTCGCCCGCGTCCGGCCACAGCACCTTGTCAGCGTTGGAAATCGAGACGCCGAGGACGAGACCGGCGCCCCGTGCCGCAGTCCGCGCGTCGCGGGCCGCCCCACCCTTCTTCCCGCGAGCGGGCTGCGTCGCATGCGCGCGGTCCACCGGGACTGCGTCCTCCGCACGCACTTCCGCCGCGGGCTTGTCGTCCCGCAGGCCCTTGAATGCCGCCTGGCGGATGTTGCCACCCTCGGTCCAGCCCGCGAATTCGATCTCCGCGACGAGGCCGGGCTTCAGCCAGTGCACCTTCCGGCCCGCGGGCACCGGTACCCGCTGGCCGAAGGGATTCTCCTCGCTCGCCAGCTCCTTCAGCCTGGGCAGGAGCTGGCGCAGCTTCCCGCCGCTGAAACCGGTGCCGATCCGCCCCACCGGGACGAGGCGTCCGTCCCGGTACACCCCGGCGATGAGCGAGCTGAGATTGGCGCCCTCCGAGGTCCAGCCGCCGACCACCACTTCCTGGCCCGCGCGGCACTTCGATTTCGTCCAGCTTCCCGTCCGTCCCGACTCGTATCGGGCATCGAGACGCTTCGATACGACGCCTTCGAGGGAGAGCCGGCACGCGGACTCGAGGACGGCGGCGCCAGCGCTGTCGAAGTGGTCCAGATACCGCAGCCGCGTCCGGCTGGCGGCCGGCAATGATCCCAGCAACTGCGCCAGCTCCTCCTTGCGCCGCGAGAGTGGCAGGGGCCTCAGATCCCGACCCTCGAGGAACATGAGATCGAACGCGAAGAGAATCAGCGCGGACTCCCGCCCTTCCGCGAGTGCGCCCTGCAGCGCCGAGAAGTCCGACACCCCCTGGGGATTGAGCGCCACGGCCTCCCCGTCGAGGATGCAATCCGGGAGCGCCTCGGCGGCGCGCGCGATGGACGCGAACCGCTCCGTCCAATCGAGGCCTTTGCGCGTCAGCAACACCGCGCGTCCTCCCTCGACTCGCAGCTGCAGCCGATAGCCGTCGAGCTTGATCTCGTGCGCCCAGCCGGGCTGCTCCGGCGGCCGCGGCAAAAGCCGGCAGAGCGCCGGCTCTATGAATCTCGGCATTGCAGAGGCAAGCCCGCTTCGCCCCCGCGCGGCGCGTCCCGCAGGTGGTGCGCGCTCTCGCGGCCTCGGCGAGGATCGGGTCGGCAGGGGATCGGGCGCCGCGGCTGATCTCGTGGATCGGGCCGTCACCCGCGCGTTGACGCGTGCCGCGATGCCAGCCGCGGGCGGATCCGCCGCGGATTTGGAATTCCAGACCGCGTTGGCGCGGTCCGGGCCGCGCCCCCGCGTCATGAACGCCTTGGGGCCGCGCCCGCGGCCGGCGGCGATCTCCTCCAGGGTCCTGCCGGAGGCCACCGAGCGGTCCTCCTGCGGCAGACCCTCGCTCGTGCGGGCGAATTCATCGCGGTGCTTGATCATGAGCCAGCTCGGTCGCTTTCCGGAGCGTGAGTTTCGCAGCCGCACCAGCACCCAGCCGCCGCGCAGCCGCTCGCCCGCGAGGATCAGCTTGAGCTCTCCCGCCGCGAGCGCCTGCTCCGCAGTGCCTCTCCCCTGCGGCTCCCAGAAGCCCCGGTCCCAGATCTGCACCGTACCGCCGCCGTACTGCCCCTGCGGGATCGTGCCCTCGAAGTCCCCGTACTCGAGCGGGTGATCCTCCACCTCCACCGCCAGGCGCTTGTCCGCCGGATCCAGCGAAGGTCCGCGTGTCACCGCCCACGACTTGAAGACGCCGTCGAGCTCGAGACGCAGATCATAGTGAAGGCGCCGCGCCGCGTGCTTCTGCACCACGAACCGCAACCGCGGGGATCGGGCAACCGCCCCGCTGCCCGACGGCTCTGCGGTGCGGCTGAAATCCCGCTTGGCGCGGTAGGTGGAGAGTTTCCGGCTGCCCATCGCTGCTTCATCGCAAGCACAACCGGACGGAGGCGAGGGCCTCGCGCCGGATCACGCGTCCTGCAAGCCCAGCGCGCGGCGCCGACCTGCGCGCGAGTCGTAGCCACAAACGTGCCCGGGGCGCTCGGCCGCATGGCTGGCCGAACCCGCTCCGGGCCCGCAGGCGTCCAGATTCGTTGCGGAACGGATTTCCCGAGCCTGCGGCCAGGCGTTATCTGATGGGCCCGCTGGGATTCGAACCCAGGACCAAGGGATTCACTCTGCCCCGGCGTTTCCGCCGGGAGTGGACTATCTCTTCACCCGTGAACGGCGCGTGCCGCCGCTATCGGCGATCCGCTCCATCCGTGTGGGTGCGGGATGCTCCTGCCTGTCATTAAGGGCGCTGCAGCCCTCAGGTAGTCTCTGCACCTTCCGGCGGTGCACCGCCGGCTCGGCTCAGGATTGCCATGAGCGGGTCGTGAGCCGGCTCGAAGGTTCCCCTGAATTCATCCCGTCCACTGTGCGCGTTTCCGCGCACAGGCACCTTTTCCCGATGAGTCCCCTGCACTAACCGCTGTGCTACAGGCCCATTGCGCGACGATTGTACCAATTGCCCC
>DASTAC010000003.1:0-11154 GCA_035713045.1 Steroidobacteraceae bacterium | reverse complement strand
CCGGCGATGGTGTCAGGCGCGGCGGCGGCTGCGAATCCGCAGAAGTCCGTAGCCGTACCGGTGAGATCGATGGCGCGGTCCGCACGATTGCGGAAATCCAGAATGGTGCGCGCCATGGCGGCAGGCCAGCATGGCGCCGTGATCGTGGCCGATGCGCCGCTCGCCAGACGAGCTCGCTCGCGCCGCAGCCGATCAGCGCTTTTGCGCGAGCTTGGCTGCGACGAAGCGCCCGGCGCGCTCGAGACTCGTCAGCTCGGGATACTCCGTCTCCGCGATCACGATGCCGAACGCCTCGCTCACCGCGGCGGCGAAGTGCAGCGCATCCATCGAGTCGAAGTCGAATTGATCGCTCAGGGCCTGAGCGGGATCGACGCTCAGCGGCTCGACGTCCGGCGCTACGGTGGTGAGGAGCGTGAGCAGCCGGGCTCGGATTTCATTCGGATCCATGACGGCGTCCCGTGATTCAGAGGCTTTCCGGGTGAGCGAGCAGGTCGGCGACGGCGCGCAGGAAGCGGGCGCCCGCCCGACCGTCCGTGACACGGTGGTCCGCTGCCAGCGCCAGCGTCAGAACCGGCCGCACCACGAGTTGGCCTTCGTGAGTCCACGCCTGATCGCGGGTCGCTCCGACGCCAACGATCGCAACCTGGGGTGGATTGATGATCGGATAGAGGACGTCCACGCCATCGGCCCCGAGGCTCGTGACGGTGATCGTGGCGGCGGCGAACTCGCCCGAGCGTAGATGCCCGGCGCGGACTCGTGTGACGAGAGCGCTGAAATCCTGCATCAGTTCGGTCAGACGCCTTCGGTCCGCGTATAACAGTGCCGGCGCCACTAGACCACCTCCGCGGACGGCTATTGCGGCGCCGGCATGAACGTCTGCCGCGGGCTCGAAGCGGCCGTTGCGGAAATACCCATTGAAGCCCTCGATGCGGGAGGCGGCGAGCGCGACGGCCTTGGTGATGAGCACGGCGTCGATCAGGCGGTCCTTCACGGCGAGCGGGGCGTTGTAGCGGGTCAGCCAGTCTCGCGCCGGCCCAAAATCCAGGGAGTGCCCGAGGTAGTAGTGAGGGATTTCCCGCTTGGCGCGGGCCATCGCGGCGCCGATCGTGGCGCGCATCATGGCTCTGGCGTCCGCGGGCGCCGCAGGCTTGGATGCCGCCAGCTTCTCGACGTCCTCGATGTGTACGATACCGCCGGCGGCCGCGCGCTGCAGCTCGAGCAGCGATATGCCGAGCTCGTGAGCCCGACGGCGCGCCGCCGGGGAGATTCGTGCGTGCGGTTCAGGTCCTTCCTGGGCTGTGGTCACTGCGGCGGCAGACGCTGACGCCGGGGACTCTGCAGCCGCGGGCTGTCGAGTCGCAACGGCTTGCGGGGGAGGGGGAGCTTCCGGCGCCTGCGACGGACCCTCGACCTCCAGGCGGGCGAGCACCGCGCCAACGGGGACCTTGCTCCCCGGCACGACCAGGTACTCCAGCAGCTGCCCGTCGTCGTTCGACTCGATGTCGATCAGCCCCTTGGTCGTCTCGACCGTGGCGAGGGCTTCCCCGTGCCGGACGCGCTCGCCGGGCTTCTTCAGCCATTCGGTCAGGGTGGCGCTCTCCATGTCGGCACCGAGAGAAGGCAGGCGGAATTCCGCCTTCATATCCCGCTCCCACTGCGGCTCACGACGCCGCGGACCGCAGCCGCAATCCCGGCGGGGCTCGGCAGGGCCGCCTCCTCCAGGTGCCTGGCGTAGGGCACCGGGACCTCCGCCGTGCACACCCGTGCCACCGGTGCGTCGAGATCGTAGAACGCCTGCTCCACGATACGGGTCGTCACCTCGGCGGAAAGGCTGCCGCTGCGCCAACCTTCATCGACGATGACGGCGCGGCGGGTCCGGCGCACGCTCGCCAGGATGGCGGCCTCGTCCAACGGGCGCAGCGTGCGCAGGTCCAGCACTTCCGCCTCGATGCCTTCCTGGGAGAGAGTCTGCGCGGCCGCCAGGCACTTGTGCAGGCTCCAACCATAGCTCACGAGGGTGACATCCCGTCCCGGGCGGCGAATCGCCGCGTGGTCGAGATCGACCGGCGCGGCTCCCGGCGTGAGCTCACCCTCCATGTTGTACAGATAGAGATGCTCGAACAGAAGCACCGGGTCCGGCGATGCCAATGCGGCCGCCAGCATGTGACGGGCGTCGTCGATGGTGGCAGGCACCGCGATCCGCAGCCCGGGGATGTGCGCATACCAGCCCTCGAGGCTGTGGGAGTGCTGCGCGCCGAGCTGTCGGCCGGCGCCGGTGGCGAGGCGGATCACGATCGGAACGCTCAGCTGACCGCCGGACATGTGACTCAGCGTCGCGGCGTTGTTCATGATCTGATCGAGGGCGAGCAGGCTGAAATTGACCGTCATCACCTCGACGATGGGCCGCAGCCCCCCGAGCGCGGCGCCGATTCCCGCTCCAACGAAAGCGGATTCGGAAAGCGGGGTATCGCGGATGCGCTCGGGCCCGAACTCCTCGAGCAGGCCCTTGCTGACCGCGTAGCTGCCTCCGTAGCGGCCGACGTCCTCGCCCATGAGGAAAACGAGCGGGTTCCCGGTGAGCGCGTCGCGGAGAGCCTCTCGAACGGCGTCCCGATAGGTGATCCGCACGGCAGCGTCAGGCTGAGGGTTCTGCATACACGAAGCGCTCGAGATCCGATACCGGCTCCCAGGGAGAGCTTTCGGCAAATTGAACGGCAGCGTCGACTTCGGCGCCAGCTTCGCGCTCCAGGCGCTGATAATCCTCCTCGGTCATCAGGCCGAGCGATTTCAGCCGGCTCGTCAGCGTGATGATGGGTCCCTTTTTCTGCCACGCCTCGATCTCGGCCTTGTCGCGGTAGAGCTGGGGATCGAACATGGAGTGCGCGCGGAAGCGGTAAGTGTGCATCTCGAGCAGGGCCGGCCCGCCGCCGCTTCGGATCCTGTCCACGGCGCTGCGCACCGCTTCCTCGACGGCGAAGACGTCCATCCCGTCCACGGCTACCGCCTCCATGCGGTACGCACGGGCCTTGGTGGTGATGTCGGTCTGCGCCTGCGCCCGATCGAGGGCCGTGCCCATGGCGTAGAGGTTGTTCTCGCACAGGAAGAGGATGGGCAGGCTCCAGAGGGCCGAGAGGTTGAGCGACTCGTGGAACTCCCCCTCGGCGACGGCGCCGTCTCCGAAGAAGCAGGCGGTGACGCCGGTGCGATGCTGGAGCTTGTCCGCGAGCGCGAGACCGACCGCGACCGGCAGTCCTCCGGCCACGATGGCGTTGCCGCCGTAGAACCGTCTGGAGGCGTCGAAGAGATGCATCGACCCGCCCCGGCCGCGGCTGCAGCCGGTCTGCTTCCCGAAGAGCTCCGCCATGACGCTCTTCATCGGGATGCCGCGGGCTATCGCGTGGCCGTGCTCACGGTAAGTGGAGACGATGGCATCGGCGGGCTGCAACACCTGCATGGCGCCCACCGCAACGGCTTCCTCGCCGTTGTATAGATGGAGGAAGCCGCGGATCTTCATCTCTCCATAAAGCCGATAGCAGCGATCCTCGAAGCTGCGGATGCGCAGCATCTCGCGCAGCAGCTGAAGTCCGTGCTGCCGGCCGACGGTTGTCCCGGCCGAGGGACTCAAGGAGCGCCCTCCAGGGTGGACAGATCACCTTCCGGAAGTCCAAGCTCGCGGGCGCGCAGCAGCCGGCGCATGATCTTGCCGCTGCGGGTGCGCGGCAGGCTCTGCTGGAACGCGATCTCGCGCGGCGCCACCGCGGCGCCGAGCAGTCGGCGCGCGTGACCCTGGATCTTGCGGCGCAGATCCTCGGTGGGCTCGAACCCGTCCCGCAGCTCGACGAAGGCCTTCACGGCCTGCCCGGCGATCGGATCGGGAACGCCGATGACGCCGACCTGTGCCACGGCCGGGTGGGTCATCACCGCGCTCTCGACCTCGAACGGGCTGATGAGGTGGCCGGCGGACTTGATGACATCGTCGGCGCGGCCGATGAACCAGAAGTAGCCCTCGCGGTCGAGCCGCGCCAGATCGCCCGCGAGATACCAACCGTCGACGAAGCTCGCCTGATAGCGCTCGGGGCTCTCGAGATAGCTGCTGAACATGGAGGGCCATCCGGGCCGCAGGGCGATCTCTCCGACTTCCTCGGGTGATTCGACGACCTCGAGCCTGCCCCCAGATGCCCTCCGTACCACCCGCGCCTCGATGCCCGGAATCGCGCGTCCCATCGAGCCCGGCAGCACGTCGCAGGCGGCGAAGTTGGCGATCATGATGGAGCCGGTTTCCGTCTGCCACCACGTGTCGTGGAACGGCATGCCGAAAGCCTCGATGCCCCAGATGACGGCTTCGGCGTTGAGAGGCTCGCCGACGCTCGCCATGTGTCTGAGGTGAGGGTGTGGCCGTTCGCGGGCGAGGGATGTGCCCGCCTTCATCAGCATGCGGATGGCGGTCGGAGCGGTGTACCAGACGTTGATGTCTTCCTCCGCGAGGATCCGATACCACCGCTGCGGATCGAATTCCTCGCGATCCACGATCAGGGTGACCCCGCAGGTGAGGGGACCGATGAGGCCGTAGGCGATACCGGTCACCCACCCGGGATCGGCCGTGCACCAGAACACTTCCCCCGGATGCAGGTCGAGCACGAGTTGGCTCGTGGCGTGCTGGGCCACCACGGCCGCATGGGTCAGGGTCACACCCTTCGGCTTGCCGGTGGTGCCGCTCGTGAAGTGAAGCAGCGCGACGTCGCCGTCGCGCGTTGGCGCGCTCTCGTGGCTGTCCGCTGCCCGGCTCATCAGCTGCGCAAAATCCGCCGTGCCGGCCGGCAGAGGCTCCTCCGACTCCTCGCGCACGATGAGCACGTGGCGCAGCTCGGGGAGGGCCTCGCGAATGGCGGCGACCTTGCGGCGATAGAAGCCGTCGCTGGTCACGAGCACCTGGACGTGGCCGAGCTGAAGCCGGGTCTTGAGCGGCTCAGGGCCGAACGCCGAGAACAGCGAGCAAAATACGTTGGCCGCCCGGAGCGTGCCGAGAGCGACGGTGAAGAGCTCCGGGGTCCGGCCGAGGAGGGTGGCGATGGTGGCTCCGCGCTCGATGCCCAGCGAGCCCAGGACGTCGGCGAATCTCCTGGCGCGGCTCTGCAGCTGCGCGTAGGTCACATCGGCCCGGCGCCAGTCCCGATCGATGAAGCGAGCGGCGATCCGCTCGCCCAGTCCGCGCTCGACCCATCGGTCGATTGCCTCGTGCGCGATGTTGAGGACCGGATCGAGATTGCCCAGGAGCGCGTGGCGTGCGTCCTCCCAGGTGAATTCCCGTCGGATCCTGTCGTAGTCCGTCAGGTAGTGGGACGCTGCCCCTGCGGATGGCGCCTTGTGGATCGCTCGCGGTGCCATCCCCTCGCTCCGCTCACAGGATCCGCGGGCGAGGCGGATCGATGTCGATCCGGGAAACGACCTGGGCCTCGAGATCGAGAGTGGGGCGGATCTGCCGGCGCGCGTCCTGGCACGCCTGAGGCGGCGCATGCGGCTCTCTGGCCAGGAGCAACGCGCGCACGGAGTGCGGTGCGAGCTCGTACCACTCGATGCCCACGCCGTCGCGGGTCCTGCGCGTGACGTGAGCGCCGATGCGCTCGGGCTCCTCTGCAAGCCCGGCCGGGTGGGGGAATTCGACCTCGAGACGCGTCCCGAGTGGCAAGATGCGCGCCGTTCGAATGAATGCGCCGCTGATACTCACGTTCTCCGTCTGCCCGGTGACGGCCTCACCGGATTCGCCGATGAGGCGGACCGGAACCCGCACGACGTTGCGCCGACCCCAGCGGTGCTCCATGACGACACGACCTCTCGATGCTGCGCTTGCCACGGGCTTCTCTCCCGCAAGCGCAGGATCGCTGCACCCTCACGGGTCATCAATACGCACTACCCACTAGGCCGCGCGAGGGCCCCGTGCGGGTCATTGCGGCAAGCCACGATGGAGCGCGGCCCGCTCCGTGGCAGACTTGCATGGGCCGTCGTTCGCGCTCGTCATGGCGGGCGCGCTGCGGACGGCCTGCTCGGAGCCTTCCGGGCACCGAGACGCAGCGCCCGGCGGCTCAGAGTGCGTCGAGCGGGATTTTCAGATAGCGGACGCCGTTGCCTTCGGGCGGTGGGAGGTGGCCGGCGCGGATGTTGACCTGCACCGAAGGCAGCAGGAGGACCGGCATCTCGAGGGTCGCGTCGCGGCGGGTTCGCAAGAGAACGAACGCATCCTCGTCGGTACCCGCCTTGACATGGATGTTGGACCGGCGCTCTTCCTCGACCGTGGTTTCCCACGCGAATGTCGTTCGACCAGGCGCGCCATAGTCATGACACATGAAAAGACGAGTCTCCGGCGGCAGGGCGAGGATGCTCTGAATGGACCGAAAGAGGGTGCGCGCGTCCCCGCCTGGAAAATCGACGCGCGCCGTGCCGTAATCGGGCATAAAGAGCGTATCGCCGACGAAGGCGACATCGCCGGCGACGTAGGTCACGCAACCGGGGGTGTGACCCGGGGTGTGCATCACGCGCGCGGAAATCTCCCCGATGAGGAATGTGTCGCCGTCACGGAACAGACGGTCGAACTGCGAGCCATCCGGCGGCAGCTGCGCCTCGATGTTGAACACCTTGCCGAAGATGCGCTGCACGTCCCTGATGCGCTCGCCGATCGCGATGCTCCCGCCGAGCCTCTCCTTGAGGTACTGCGCCGCGCTCAGGTGATCGGCATGCGCATGGGTCTCGAGGATCCATTGTGTCTGAAGTCCCTGGCGCTGCACGTAGCCGACGATCTGCGCCGCGGAGTGGGTCGAGGTCCTTCCTGATTTAGGATCGTAATCGAGGACGGAGTCGATGATGGCGCACTGGCGGGTGCGCGGATCGGACACGACGTAGCTTACCGTGTGGGTGGCCGGATCGAAGAAGGCATGAACATCGGGCACGGAGCGCATCATGGCAAGGCCTCCTCATCGGTGCGCATGGCAGGAGCGGATCGGGCCACGCTTGATAGTATATTAGTACCTGCTTATATTCGCAACGTTGGTGCGAAGCACCGCCTCGATCGGGAGAGAGTCATCATGTCCGAACCTCATCATCGTCGTCAGGGCAGGGGCGTGCTGCACGAGCTCGATGCGCCTCAGGTCTGCGCGTTGCTGCGCAGCCGGCAGGCCGTGCTCATCGACGTGCGCGAGCCGGCCGAGTTCGAGTCCGAGCGCATTCCAGGAGCGCTGCTCTTCCCGCTCTCCGGCTTCGACCCGC
The DNA here is from genome assembly GCA_035713045.1 of Steroidobacteraceae bacterium. GTDB lineage: Bacteria > Pseudomonadota > Gammaproteobacteria > Steroidobacterales > Steroidobacteraceae > 13-2-20CM-66-19. Next base: position 3,897 of record DASTAC010000003.1, on the reverse strand, counting down.
AGAGCCTGCCGCGCGACGGCTCGCAGCGGATCATATTTCAGTGCGGCACCGGGCGGCGCTCGGCGCTCGCCGCGCAGCGCCTGCTCGAGGGCGGAAGCGATGAGGCCTCGCACCTGGCCGGCGGGATCAAGGCCTGGAAAGAGGCGGGCTTGCCGCTCACCAGGCTGGATCCGGGCACCGGTCGGGTGCATCAGGGCCGTCTCTGACGCGGCCGCTCGTCGCAGCAGTTGGTGCCGATGACCCTCGCGACCGTCATTCTCTCCGTTCTCTCGGGGAGCATCGTCGGACTGTCGCTCGGGCTGATCGGCGGCGGCGGATCCATTCTCGCGGTACCGTTGATGGCGTATGTCGTGGGTCTGCCGCCCCACGCGGCCATCGGCACGAGCGCCGTGGCCGTGGGGGCGAGCGCGCTCGCCAACCTGGCCGGGCACGCCCGCGCAGGCACCGTGAAATGGCCGTGCGCCATCGTGTTTGCGCTCGCGGGCATCGCCGGCGCCGCGATCGGAGCGCAGATCGGCAAGCGCGTCGACGGGCAGGCGCTGCTGGCGGCCTTCGGCGTGCTCATGATGGTCGTTGCGGCACTCATGGTGCGCCCGCGCCGGGCGGGGCATGACGCGACCGTGCGGCTGACGCGCGCTTCGGCGATGCGGCTCCTGCCGCAGCTTGGCGTGACAGGGTTGGCGGTCGGTGCGCTTTCGGGATTCTTTGGAATCGGCGGCGGCTTTCTCATCGTGCCGGGTTTGATCTCGGCCACGGCCATGCCGCTGCTGAATGCGATCGGCTCCTCTCTGGTATCGGTTTCCGCATTCGGGGCGACGACGGCCGTGAGCTACGCGGCCTCGGGACTGATCGTCTGGCGCATCGCGGGCCTTTTCATTCTCGGGGGCCTGGTGGGCGGATACGCCGGAATCGAAGCCGCCAAGGCGCTCGCGGGACGCAAGCGCATGCTCGCGCTCGTATTCAGCGGCGTCGTCGCAGTCGTGGGGCTCTACGTGACGTTTCGAGGGCTCCGCGGCCTCGCCTGAGGCGGCGGAGCCGGCTACTTCACAGGCGCGCGGTCGAGGTACTCGAGGCCTAGCGCGCGCAGTCGCTCGCGCATCCGCTGGATGTCGAGGCTGAGCTCGCCGGCGGCGAGCCGGACGCGCATCTCCTGCTCCTGCACGGCCAGCCTGGCCGCGGCATCGGCTACGTGCACCGCATCCTCCGCCTTTACGGCAACGACACCGTCATCGTCCGCTACGATGACATCGCCCGGCGAGACACGCTGGCCGGCGCATATGATGGGCACGTTCACCGCGCCGAGGCTCGCCATGACCGTGCCCTGTGCGCAGATGCACTTGCTCCAGGCGGGGAATCGCATCTCGGTAAGCGCCGCCACATTGCGCACGCCGGCGTCGATCACGACGGCCTTGACGCCGCGTGCCTTGAGTGATGTGGCGATCAGGTCGTCGACATAACCGTCGGAGGACGGCGAGCCCGGTGCGACGACCAGTATGTCTCCCGGCCGGCAGACCTCGACGGCGACGTGGATCATCCAGTTATCGCCCGGAGGGACGATCACGGTGACCGCCGGGCCGGAAACGGCGCCACCGGGATAGATCGGCCGCAGGTAGCACGCGAGGAGGCCGGTGCGGTGCTGCGCTTCGTGCACCATGGCGACGCCCGACTCGCTGAGATCCTCCATCACGGCGGGATCCGGCCGGGGATGCTCGCGCACGACGACATGTTTGTCCGGGAGAGTCTTCATGGATGAGCGGGCGCGGACCGCAGGGGTGTGACTGCGGCTCGCATGGTACTGCGGCGCACCTTCGGCCGGTCTCTCGGCTTGTACGTATCGCCGTCGCGAGGCGCAGCCGGCAGCATGCGCACGATGGGCGGAAAGCAGTCATTGCTGTGGTACCTGATTGCGGGCTTCCTGCTCATCGCACTGGTCGAGGTATTCCTCAGCCAGCCGCAGGGCGTGACGATCCCCTACAGCGACTTCAAGGCGCTCGTCACCGCCGGCAAGGTCACCCAGGCGACGATCGGCCAGGACACGATCCACGCCACGGTCGATCTGCACGGGGCCGAAAAGCTTCTGCCGCGCGCCGAGTACCTGGCCATCAAGCAGCAACCGGCGGCGGGATCGGGACTCGAGGTGCCGCTGGGCGGCGTTCCCGCCGTGCCGCAGAAGCCTGCGGCATCACCGACGGGCGCGGCCCCCGGCGCCGGTCTGCACCAGGTGCAAACGAGGCGCGTCACCGATCCGCAGCTCACCTCCCAGCTCGAGGCCGCGCACGTTCGGTATTCCGCGGCGCCTGACAGCACCTGGCTCTGGACCGTTCTCTCCTGGGTGCTGCCCGCCATCGTCCTCATCGCCCTGTGGAACCTGATGCTGGGCCGGGGCCCCGGCGCCGGCACGAGCTCCATGATGGGCATCGCTCAGAGCAAGGCGAAGGTATTCGTCGAATCGAACATGAAGATCCGGTTCGCGGATGTGGCGGGAATCGATGAGGCCAAGCAGGAGCTGATGGAGGTGGTCGAGTTCCTGCGCAATCCGGAGCGCTTCCGCAGGCTGGGCGGCAAGATTCCCAAGGGCATCCTGATCGTGGGCGCACCGGGCACCGGCAAGACCCTGCTCGCCAAGGCGGTGGCAGGGGAGGCGGGCGTGCCGTTTCTGTCCATCAGCGGCTCGGAGTTCGTGGAGATGTTCGTGGGCGTTGGCGCGGCCCGGGTCCGGGATCTCTTCGCCCAGGCGGAGAAGCTCGCGCCGTGCATCATTTTCATCGATGAGCTCGATGCGCTCGGCAAAGCGCGCGGCGTGGCGGGGCTCAATGGCAACGATGAGCGGGAGCAGACGCTCAACCAGCTTCTCGTGCAGATGGACGGGTTCGATACGCGCAGCGGCGTCATCATTCTCGCGGCAACCAACCGCCCGGAGATCCTCGACCAGGCGCTGCTGAGGCCCGGCCGCTTCGACCGCCACGTCGCGATCGACCGGCCGGATATCAAAGGGCGCGAGCAGATCCTGAAGGTGCACGCCCGGGGCGTGGTGCTGGCCCCCGAGGTCGACCTCGCGGTGATCGCCGCGAAAACGCCGGGGTTCGCGGGAGCGGATCTTGCCAACATCGTCAATGAAGCGGCGCTGCATGCCGCGAGGACCAGCAAGCAGGCGGTCGACATGACGGACTTCGACGAAGCCATCGACCGGGTGGTCGCCGGACTCGAGAAGCGCAATCGCGTGATGAACCCGAAGGAGAAGGAGACGGTGGCCTATCACGAGGCCGGTCATGCCCTCGTCGCCGAATCGCGCGCTCACGCCGACCGCGTCAGCAAGATCTCCATCATTCCCCGGGGCATCGGCGCGCTCGGCTATACCCAGCAGCTGCCCACCGAGGATCGCTATCTCTTGAAACGCAGCGAGCTGCTCGACCGCCTGGATGTGCTCCTCGGGGGCCGCGTCGCGGAGGAGCTGGTCTACGGCGATATCTCGACCGGGGCGCAGGATGATCTGCAGCGGGCGACGGACATGGCTCGCCACATGATCACCCAGTACGGCATGAGCGACCGGCTGGGACAAGTCACCTTCGATGCGCCGCGGGCCGGGCCGTTTCTCTCCTCGTCAGAGACGGCTCCACGGGGCAACTACAGCGAGGAGACCGCCAGGCTCATCGACGAGGAGATCGCCCGGCTGATCCACGAAGCCCACAGCCGCGTCCGGCGCACGCTCACGGACAAGCGCGCCGCATTGAATGCCATTGCGGCCTTGCTGCTGGAGCGTGAAGTCGTCGATCGGGCAGTGCTCGATCAGGTCTTGCGAGAGCAGCCGGCCGGCCCGAACCGACAGGAGGGAAGGCCGAGGGAGCAGGTGCTCGAGCCTCAGGCGCTCGCCCGACAGGCTTGAGGAGTGCGGTCATG
>DASTAC010000002.1:0-25452 GCA_035713045.1 Steroidobacteraceae bacterium | reverse complement strand
CTGAGCGGCGAGCTCGAGCAGAGCGCGGGCGATGTCGTGCTGCAGCCCGGCAGACGCCTCGGCACCCTGCGGCAGAACCAGTTCGCCTACGAGGAGGAGCGGGTGCTCGATGTGGTGATGCAGGGCCACCTCGAGATGTGGCGCTCCATGCAGGAGCGGGATCGCATCTACGCCGACCCGGACGCGACGGACGCGGATTACATGAAGGCGGCGGAGCTCGAAGTGAGGTTCGGCGAGTACGGCGGCTACGACGCCGAGGCGCGGGCCGGCAGCATCCTGAGCGAGATCGGAATCCCCCGATCCCTGCACGAGCGGCCCATGCGCGAGGTGGCGCCGGGACTTAAGCTGCGCGTCCTGCTCGCGCAGGCGCTCTTCTCGAAGCCGGACGTGCTGCTGCTCGATGAGCCCACCAACAACCTCGACATCCACTCGATCCGATGGCTCGAGGGCGTGCTCAACGATTACGACGCCACGATGATCATCATCAGCCACGACCGGCGCTTCCTCAACCAGGTCTGCACCCACATCGCGGACCTCGATTACCAGCAGCTGAAGGTCTATCCGGGCAACTACGACGATTTCATGCTGGCCTCGCTGCAGGCGCGCCAGCGCGTGGAGGCCGCGAACGCCAAGGCCCAGGACCGCATCTCGGATCTGCAGGAATTCGTGCGCCGCTTCTCGGCCAACGCCTCGAAGGCGCGCCAGGCGACCTCGCGCAGAAGAGAGCTCGAGAAGATCAAGCTCGAGGAGGTTCGGCCCTCTTCGCGGCAGAACCCGTACATCCGCTTCGAGCAGCGCCGGAAGCTCTTCCACTCCGCGGTCTCCGTCGAAGGCCTCTCATTCCGATATCCGGGATCCGACGCCGACGTTCTGAAGAAAGTCAGCTTCAACGTCCGGGCCGGCGAGCGGATCGCCATCATCGGCGCCAACGGTGTGGGCAAAACGACTCTGACGCGCTGCCTGACCGGGGAGCTGAAGCCCACCGCGGGCCAGATCACCTGGGTGGAGAATGCCGAGCCCGGCTACATGCCGCAGGACCCGCAAGCGGACTTCGCCGAGAAGCTCGACCTCTTCACGTGGATGTCGCATTGGACGGGCAAGGCCGACGATGACCTGATCGTGCGCGCCACGCTCGGCCGGCTCCTCTTCTCCGGCGACGAGGTGAAGAAGTCGGTGAAGGTGCTGTCGGGCGGCGAGAAGGGTCGCATGATCTACGGCAAGCTGATGCTCACCAAGCCGAACGTCCTCATCATGGACGAGCCCACGAACCACATGGACATGGAGACCATCGAGTCCCTGCAGACGGCACTGGAGCTCTATCCCGGAACGCTGATCTTCGTCTCCCATGACCGGGAGTTCATCGGGGGTCTCGCGAAGCGCATCATCGAGCTGAAGCCGGACGGCACCATCGAGGATTTCACCGGCACTTTCGACGAGTACCTGGCCTCCCATCCCCTGATCGCCTGACCGCGGGCGTCCCGGCAAGCCTTCCGTCGGGCGGCGCTGACGGCCTCAATAATGAGGCGGCCGCTCCTCTTCCGGCGTGCGCGCGCCCGGGTCCGACTGCACCGCCTCGATCCGGGCGGCCAGTGCGAGAATCTGCGCGCGCAGCATCTCGATCTCCCGCTGCTGCCGGAAGACGACATCGCTCAGTTCGGTGTTCGCGCGCTCCAGGAAGGCGATCTTGGTCTCTATCTGCTCGAGCGTAGGGACATTCATGGCCGGACATCCTCCATTCGAGCATGCTACACTATCGCATCGGGAGCTCTCGGCTCTCCGCGCGCTTTCTGCGCATACCCCTTCCCCCAACCAGCTTCGCGGGCCGAAAGACCGCGCCCCCGGAGATCATGAAAGTTCCCCAAGGCTTGCAGCCGTTGATCGACGACGGCGTCATCGATGAAGTCGTCCGCTCGCTGAAGAGCGGCAAGGAAGCCACCGTCTACGTCGTGCGCTGCGGGACGCAGCTTCGCTGCGCGAAGGTCTATCGGGACATGGCCCAGCGCAGCTTCCAGCGGCGCGCGCAGTACCAGGAGGGCCGCAAGGTGCGCGGCAGCCGCGAAGCCCGCGCCATGAGCCGCAGCACCCGGTTCGGCCGTAAAGAGCAGGAGCAGGAATGGAAGAACGCCGAGGTCGACGCACTGTATCGACTCGTGGCGGCAGACGTGCGCGTCCCGCGGCCCTTCGGCTATTTCAATGACGTGTTGATCATGGAGCTCGTCACGGACGCAGCGGGAGATCCGGCGCCGCGGCTCGGCGAAGTGGAGCTCACCGCGGATCTCGCGCGCGAGCATCACGCCTTTCTCATGCGGCAGATCGTGCGCATGTTGGGCGCGGGCCTCATCCACGGCGATCTCTCGGAATTCAACATTCTGCTCGCGCCCGAAGGGCCCGTCATCATCGACCTGCCTCAGGTCGTCAACGCCTCGGGCAACAATGCCGCCTTCGCCATGCTCGAGCGCGACGTCAACAACATCAGGGGCACGCTCGGCCGCTTCGCGCCCGAGTTGCTGCAAACCGAGTTCGCCCACGAGATGTGGGCGCTCTATGAGCAGGGCGAGCTGCACCCGGACAGCCCCCTCACGGGTATCCTCGTCCGTGACGAGTCCGCCGTCGATCCCGGGAGCGTCATCCGGGTGATCGAGGACGCCCGGGAAGAAGCGATCCGCCGGCGCCTCGGCCGGGAAGAGCAGGTCGGGTAACACGATGAACGATGAGCAGCAATCGCCGGGCTTTCGCGATCTCGGCTTGAGCGAACCTCTCCTCGAGGCGCTGGCCGGCGTGGGCTATGAGACGCCCTCCCCCATCCAGGCGCAGACCATCCCGTTGCTCCTCTCGGGCTCGGACCTGCTCGGGCAGGCGCAGACCGGCACCGGCAAGACCGCGGCCTTCGCGCTGCCGATCCTGTCGCGGATCGATCTGGCGCAGGCGAGCCCGCAGGCGCTCGTGCTCGTGCCGACCCGGGAGCTCGCCATTCAGGTGGCCGAAGCCTTCCAGCGCTACGCCGCCCACCTGAAGGGCTTTCGCGTGCTGCCGATCTATGGCGGCCAGAGCTACGTCCCGCAGCTGAAGGGCCTGAAGCGCGGCGCGCACGTGATCGTCGGCACGCCCGGGCGCGTCATGGACCACATGAAGCGTGGCATGCTGAAGCTCGACACGGTCCGCTTCATCGTGCTCGATGAAGGCGATGAGATGCTGCAGATGGGCTTCGTCGATGCGATCGAGTGGATACTCGGGCAGGCGCCGCAGGAGCGGCAGATCGCGCTCTTCTCGGCCACGCTGCCCGCGGCGATCCGGCGCATCGCCCATGCGCACATGCGCGAGCCGGCGCAGGTCACGATCCAAACGCGAGCGAGCACCGCGCCGAAGATCCGCCAGCGCTACTGGCTGGTCAGCGGCTTGCACAAGCTCGATGCGCTGACGCGGGTACTGGAAGCGGAACGCTTCGAGGCCATGCTCGTCTTCGTGCGTACGAAGCTCGAGACGGCCGAGCTCGCCGAGCGGCTCGAGGCGCGCGGCTTCAACGTTGCCGCATTGCACGGCGACATCCCTCAGCAGCAGCGCGAGCGCACGATCGCGCGCCTGAAGGCGGGACAGATCGACATCGTCGTCGCGACCGACGTCGCCGCGCGCGGGCTCGATGTGGAACGGATCTCCCACGTCGTCAACTACGACATTCCCTACGACTCGGAAACCTACGTCCATCGGATCGGCCGCACGGGCCGGGCGGGACGCAACGGCGAGGCGATCCTCTTCGTCGCGCCGCGCGAGCGGAACATGCTGCGCATCATCGAGCGCGCGACCCGCACGCCCATCGAGCAGATGAGACTCCCCAGCGTCGCGGACGTCAACGAGCAGCGCATTCTCAAATTCAAGGAGACGCTCGCGAACGCGGTGCGCAGCGGCGAAGGCAAGGTATTCCAGCCGCTCATCGAGGAAATCGAGCGCGAGCAGAACCTGCCCGCCATCGAGCTCGCCGCGGCGCTGGCAGGCCTGCTCCACGGCGAGACCCCGTTCCTGCTGACGGCCAAGGCCGGTGCGCCGCACGAGGCATCGCCACCGGAAGGCCCGCGTGAGGAGCAGGAAAGCGAGGGAGAGGACCGCGCAGCGGATCGCGAGCGAAGGTCCGAGCCCCGCGAGCATCACGGCCCGGGAAAGCGTCCGCGGCTGGAAACGTACCGCATCGAGGTCGGACACACGCACGGCGTGCAGCCGGGAAACATCGTCGGCGCCATCGCGAACGAGGCAGGCCTCGACGGCCGCCATATCGGCCACATCGACATCCAGCGCGACCACAGTTTCGTGGATCTTCCGGAAGGCATGCCGGAGGAGATTTTCAACAGTCTCCGGCAGGTGCGGGTGCGCGGAGTGCCGTTGAGCATCAGCCGCGCAGACTCCGGGCCCGGGCGCTCCGAGCGGCGTGCGCGTCCCCACGGCCCACCCCGCGGGTCGAAGCCCAAGGGGATGGCCCCCCGCAAGGGGCACTCGGGGAAACACCGCGGCAAGAAGCCCCGGGGATAGCGGGGTTCATCAATCGAGCGCGATGCCGCCGGCGGCGAGCTGACGCTCGAGCGCGCTCAACTCCCGCCGGTAGTTGCGCCACTGCCCGAGGGAGCTGCCATAGAGCTTGCGGCGCACCTGCACGGCGCTCGCGGTGCTGGTCGGCGTGGGATTGAGATGGAACTCCAGGCACTGCGCCTCATAAGGAATATCCAGGAACCGGCACAGCCCGCGCACGGTCGGCTCGAGCCCGGTGACCAGATCCTCGTATGCCACATCGATGATCCGTCCCGGCAGAATCCGACGCCAGTGGGCCATCAGGCGGCGATACGCCAGATAGAACGTGCCGAGCTCGGTCAGATCGTAGGCGAATGGATACGCGCCCGCGAAGCGGGCCTTGAAGATGGCGTAGCAGGTTGCCATCGGATGACGCGTCAGATGCACGATGCGTGCGCGCGGGAACGCGCGCAGTATCAGGGGACAATAGAGAAAGTTGGTTGGCAGCTTGTCCGTGAAACGCGGCCGGTCACCGCGGCGCGCGCCCACGCGCGACATGTACTCGCGGGCAATGCAGCCGGCGTCCGCGCGCGCAGCGGCATGGGGCCAGTCGTTTGCCGCCTCCGCGCCCATACGCTGCAGCGCGACGCCCAGCGCTTCGCTCAGAGCCGACAGCTCCCCGGCCGCATGCACTTGTGAGTGGCGGCCGATGATCCGCTCGAGGAGCGTGGTCCCGGTCCGCGGCAGGCCGACGATGAAGATCGGCGACTCGCCCGTGGCGTCGGGGCCGACCTGCTCCACGTTCGGAAAGGACTCGATGAGCCGTTCGATCATGGCCTGATCGGCGGCCACGTCGTACTGGAACAGCGCTCGCTCGATGCGGTTGCCCGCGGCCAGATGGCGCCAGCTCGCGGCATGGTCCGCGAGGTCCTCGTAGGACTTGGCGAGGGCCAGGTGCAGCGTCGCAGCCGCCTTCGAGCCCGCGGGCGAGCGGCGCAGCGCGGCCTCGATCGCGGCGATGTGGTTGTGGTCCGCGCGCTGCGGCTCGAGCTCCACCAGCGCCTTCAGGGCGCCGGGATCGCCGGGCACCCGCGCCAGCACGGCCTGGTAGTCGGCGGCGGCCCGATCGAAGCAGCCGAGCGTCCAATGCATCACCCCGCGTTTGGCCGACAGATGTGGATCGCCCGGGCGCAGGGCGAGAGCACGGTCGTAGGCCGCGAGCGCCAGGGGATATTCGGACGCGTGGAAGAGATACTCCCCGATCGCATCGAGGAGCGCGGGGTCTGCGCTGGCATCGATGGCGGCCGCCGCGGCGGCGTTCGCAGAGGCGCGATCGCCGCGCGCAAAGTGGCACTTGGAGCGCTGCAGGAGACCCGCCGCATCCGCGGGATGGCTGCGCAGCCAGTCCTCGGCGAGCGCGAGTGCCCGGTCGTGCTCGCCTGCAAGGAGCGCCGCGACGCTGCCGAAATGCCAGCCGGCGCGCGCCTCGGGCCGGGCTGCGCGGCAGTCCGCCGCGACCGCCGCGGCGCCCGCGACATCGCCCGCGCCGAGCCGGGCGATGATCTCCTGTTCGAATGTTGCGATGTCGCGCGCCATGGCTCTCGGATCCTGATCAGGGCGCGCTGTCGCTCACCCGCGCATCGATGGCCGCCAGCCAGCGGCGCTTCGCGGCATCCTCGAGAAACGCCCCCTCGATGGAGTTTCGCGCCAGCGTCGCCATGTGCGCGCGGGTCAATCCCAACGCGCGTTGCACGGCGAGATAATTCTCGAGCACGTAGCCGCCGAAGTACGCCGGATCGTCCGAGTTCACGGTCACCCGCAGACCCGCCTCGAGCAGCCGCCCGAGATTGTGGTGCTCCATGCGGTCGAACACCCTGAGTTTCACATTCGAGAGCGGACAGACGGTCAGCGGAATCTGCTCCCGGGCCAGACGCCGTACCAGCCCGGGGTCCTCCTCGCAGCGCACGCCGTGGTCGATGCGCCGCACGCGCAGAAGGTCGAGCGCCTCGTGGATGTAGGCCGGGGGGCCTTCCTCTCCCGCGTGCGCGACGGTGAGCAAGCCCTGCGCTCGCGCGCGGTCGAATACCGCGGTGAATTTCGAGGGCGGGTGGCCGACCTCCGAGGAGTCCAGGCCGACCGCCGTGATGGCGTTGCGATGCTCGAGCACCTGATCCAGGGTGTGCATGGCCTCCGCCGCGCTCAAATGGCGCAGGAAGCACGCGATGAGGCGGTGCGTCATGCCGAAGCGGCGCTGCGCCTCGATGAGCGCCCGCCTCAGCCCCTCGACGACGGTGCCGAAGGCGATTCCGCGGGCGGTGTGCGTCTGCGGGTCGAAGAATATCTCCGCATGCACGACGCCCTGCTCATGGGCCCGTCGCATGTAATCGAGAGCGAGGTGGTAGAAATCGTCCGCATCCCGCAGAACCTCCGCCACCGCGTAGTAGATGTCGAGAAACTGCTGCAGATTGTCGAAGTGGTAGGCGGCGCGCAGCTCCTCGACGCTGGCGTGGGGAAGCGCCACGCCATGCTTCCGCGCGAGCCGCAGTGCCAGCTCCGGCTCGAGGGATCCTTCGATGTGCAGGTGCAGCTCCGCCTTCGGCAGATCCCGCATGAACGCTTCCATCGATTCCACGCATCCCCCTACTCATATATTGCCGTTTGCCGTAAATTCTGCAGCCTCGCAGGCCGCGGCGCAATGATGATCCAAACACATGCTGGCACGATTCTTCGACCTCGAAGGCCACGGCACGACTGCACGCACGGAGCTCTTCGCCGGCCTGACGACCTTCCTCACGATGGCGTACATCGTGGTGGTGAATCCGCTCATCCTCGGCGCCGCGGGCATGCCCGTCGCGGGCGTCGCGGCCGCCACCTGCATCGCGGCCGGCTTCGGCAGCATCCTGATGGGTCTCCTTTCCAATTATCCGCTGGCGCTCGCGCCCGGGATGGGGCTCAACGCCTACTTTACGTACACCGTGGTGAAGACCATGGGCGTGCCGTGGCAGGTGGCGCTCGGCTGCGTGTTCCTCTCGGCGGTCGCCTTTCTGCTGCTCACCCTCTCCGGGGTGCGCCAGCTCATCATGAATGCGATACCCCGGTCGCTCTTCGCGGCTGTGAGCGGCGGCATCGGGCTTTTCATCGCGTTCATCGGCCTGAAGGACGCCGGAATCGTCGTCTCCAGTCCCGGCACGACCGTGGGTCTTGGAAAGCTGACCGCCTCGACGCCGGCGCTCGCGATCCTCGGCTTGCTGGTGATCGCGGTGCTGCAGGCGCGGGCCGTCAGGGGCGCGATGCTCTTCGGGATCCTGGGCACCGCGGCGGTGGCGTGGATGCTCGGGCTCGCCCATTTCACCCCGACCGCCTATCACCTGTCTGACCTCTCGTCCACCGCGCTGCGCCTCAATATTCCCGCGGCCCTGAACCTCGGAGGCGGCGTCGGTCTCTCGCTCGTCGAGATCGTGTTCGTGTTCCTCTTCGTGGACCTCTTCGACAACGTCGGCACGCTGATGGCCGTCACGAAGCGGGCGGGGCTCGTTGCCGCCGATGGGACCGTTCCGCGCATGAAGCGCATTCTGCTCGCGGACTCGATCTCGATGCTCGCCGGGGCGCTCGCGGGGACCAGCCCGGTCACGAGCTACATCGAGAGCACTTCCGGCGTCGCGGTCGGCGGGCGGACCGGGCTCACCAGCGTCACCGTCGGCGTGCTGTTCCTGGCCACGCTGTTCGCAGCGCCCCTGGTGCAGGCGATCCCCGCCGTGGCGACCGCGCCGGCCCTGATACTGGTGGGCGCGATGATGATGGGGGCGCTCGCGGAAATAGACTGGCAGGAGCCCGGCGAGGGGATCCCGGCCTTTCTCACGGCCATCATGGTGCCCCTGAGCTACTCGATCGCGAACGGGCTCGCCTTCGGGATCGTGAGCCATGCGGTGCTCAAGCTCGTGCGCGGACGGGCGCACGCGGGGGACTGGCTGGTCTACGTGCTCGCCGCGCTGTGCGTGGCCCGCTTCATCTATCTCACGTAGCGGAAGGCTCGATTGCCGCGGACCTGCCGGGTTCCAGCGCCTCGAAGAAGTCCTTGCCAACGGGCTTGTTCGCCAGGATCTCCTCCCGCGTCAGCCCCTGGATCTCGTGCGGAAAGACCAGCCAGCGCGAGGTCTCGTGCACGTAGAAATCCGGCACCAGTGCGGTCCGGCGGCGCTCCGGCTTGTAGTAAACGGTGGCAATGCGGATCTTCTCCGGGAGGTTCCGCCGGCAGCGCCGCGTGAGCTCCTCGATGACGGCCTCGAGACTGCGCCCGGAATCGAAGACGTCATCGACGATCAGCAGCTCATCCTCGGCTTCCAGGCGCGATACCAGGTAGTCCGTCGCGTGGACCCTGACCGTCGTGTGCTGTACGTCGATGCCGCTGTAGTAGGACGTGCGGATCGCGATGTGGTCGGCATGGATGGAGTGATACTCCAGCACCTCCTGCACGGTGATGCCGATCGGGGCGCCGCCCCGCCACATGGCGACCAGGAACGTCGGCCGCATGCCGCTGGCGACGACTCGACGCGCAAGCTCCATGGAATCCCGCAGCAGCTGGTCGGCCGAAATGAATAGCTTATCCACGGGGATATTCTTTCACAAAGCCGGGACGGCCGCTCGCGGCTCCGCGCCGCTCAGGCAATCTCTCTGGGCTGCGCGCGCGGCTCGGCGACGCGCAGCCCGAGGTAGTAGACGAGCGTCACCAGGAGCGCGGAGCAGACCTGCCAGGGCACGACGTGGACCAGGCCCTTCGGCACCAGGCGCTCGGAGTCACCGAGCACCACCCCGACGATCAACATGGCGATCGCCCACGGGGCCGGCCATGAGAACCATTCCGCGAAGCGCGCCGGCTTTCTGTAGAAGACCGATACGGAGTCCGCGTAGTACCGGCCATGGAACCAGTCGACGACCAGGATGAAGGTGAAGGGAAACAGCAGGGAGCCGAGGAGGGAGAGGAATCCCTGGATGAAATCGAGGATGCCGAAGACCGCCAGAACGGTGGAGAAGATGCCGAGGATGAGCACCAGCGAGGGCTGCAGCAGCCGATGCGAGCTTCCGTCTCCGGTGTTCACCGCGAGCAGCGTGGTGACGGCGGGATAGAGGTTCATCGCATTGGTGTGGGCGATCGCCAGGATCACGCCGATCGCGGATACCTCCCCCCATACCGGCAGGCTCTTGCCGAGAAGGGCGATGTTCCAGTCACCCGTCATTCGCAGCGCGATCAGTCCCAGCGCGCCCATGATCAGCACGGCCGACATGACGCCGACGCTCGGCGCGAGCATGTAGAGCGCGCGCCGGGCCGGCTTCTCCGCCGCGGTCGGCGGCGGACAGAAGCGGGTCACCGTCGGAAAGATGTAGGCCCATGCCAGCAGACTGAAGCTCAGGATGAGGTCGACGTCCTTGCCCCAGTGGACCGCGCCGACCTGCCTGGGCATGACGAAGGAATAGCGGGCGAAGAGGTAATAGGCCAGCACCGCATAGCAGAGGAGAAACACCAGCGCGGTGTAGTTGTAGAACTTCTCCAGCACTTCCATGCCGAAGAACACGAGCGCGATCTGAATGGCGCCGAGGACGACGTACCACAGCATCCCGTGGCCGGGAAACAGCGTCCCGAGGATCTGGCCGCCGACATCCGTGTTCAGGCCGAACCAGCCGGCGCCGACGATGGTGTACAGCACCGAGAGCAGCGCCGCCCCCGCGGTGCCGTAGGTCCGGCGCGCCATCACCATGGAGATGATCGGCACCTGGCGGCCCATATGGGCCAGCAGCATCGACGGCACGAGCCCGATGAGCAGGGAGAGGACATTGACCCAGACGAAATTCGAAAGGCCCATGCCCTTCAACACCAGGCCGATGACGGGGGTCGTCGCCGATGCGGACGCCAGCCCCCAGATCACGAACAGCGATCCCACACGCATGTTGCGCTCGCGGTCGGGCACCGGCGCGATGCCGAGGGTTTCGAACGAGTGGGTGTCCGGAGCTGCCGATTCGGTCATGGCGCGGTTCACAGGATGCTCAGGGGATGTGGTAGAAGGGGTCTGGCAGCTTGAAATCGCCTTCCGCGAAGCCTCCGGCAAGATCACTCCACTGATCGCCCACGTTCGCGACGATCGTATATCCCAGCTTGTCCTCGATCCATTTTCGCTCCGGCGCCTTGAAGTCGGCCGCGGAGGGGACGTGCATGTCGTCGGGCTCCATCAGAAGATCGCCGGGACTCCAGCCCGTGTAGCCCGCCTTGATGAGATTCTGCGCGGTGACGGCCCGCTCGGCCTCATGCCGTCCGGTGATGAAGAACACCGTCAGGCCGTGCGCGCGCGCGAAGCGGTAGAGTGCCAAGGTGGGTCCGATCGCCGGCGCGCCCTCCAGCCTGTCCCAGGCGAGCGCGCCGCAGGGCGAGGTCGGCTTGCCCCCGGTCAGGGCGCAGGGCGCGTGCGGAAAGTAGGCGAAGTGGTCGGCGGCCATTTCCGGCCAGTTCGACAGTGCGGTCTCGTCGATGTCGAGAACCAGGGCGAGCTTCCTTCCGGACGCCTGGCTCGCAATGTATCTGCGCGCCCGCGCATCGACATAGGCGATGCCGGCCATGTACCGTCCGCTGTCGTAGTAATTCGTGAGCTGCGCCGTCTCGACCGAGAGATTCACGGGCTCGTGCGCATCGGGCGAAGTCACCACATCCGCGCGGGCCATCGTCGACAGCGCGGCGATCAGCGCCAGCCCCAAGGTCAGTCTCGATTTCATGCCCCCACCCCGGTGTCAGCGCTTGCCGAGCTGCGAGGCCGAAAATCCGTTCGGCAGCAGCTCGGCGATCGTCCAGCGATGCGGCTTGCCGGCCGCATCGCAGTAGATCGGGACGTCCGGCGCCGCGAACTCCGCGATCACCTGCCGGCAGGCCCCGCAGGGCGACAGCAGCTCGGCGCCGCTGCTCGTGACCGCGAGTGCGGTGATGCGGCGCGCGCCGGCGGCGATCGCGGCAAAGATCGCCACGCGCTCGGCGCACATGCTGAGTCCGTAGGAGACGTTCTCGACGTTGACGCCGGTGAACACGCGGCCCCGGTCGTCGAGAAGGGCTGCCGCGACCTGGAAGCGGGAATACGGCGCGTAAGCCCGATCGAGACACTCGCGCGCCCGGGCGATGAGATCGCTCGGATCCTCAGGCATGGCGGTGCCGCTCCCCGTCACTCGGCCGCCGTCAGGGGTCCGTAGACCTCCGGCCTGCGGTCGCGGAAGAACTGCCAGCGGTTGCGGATCTCCTGCACGAGACCCATGTCCATGTCGTGCACCAGCAGCTCGTCCTTGTCGCGGCTCGCAATGGCCTCGATCTGTCCCTTGGGATTGACGAAGTAGCTCTGACCATAGAACTCGCCGATGTCCCAGGGAAGCTCGCGGCCGACACGGTTGATGGCCCCGATCCAGCAGCCATTGGCCGCCGCCGATGCCGGCTGCTCGAGCTTCCAGAGGTATTCCGAGAGGCCTGCGACCGTCGCGGACGGATTGACGATGTATTCCGCACCGTTCAGCGCCAGCGCGCGCCAGCCTTCCGGGAAATGGCGGTCGTAGCAGATATAGACCCCGAGCTTGCAATGGCGCGTCTTGAACACCGGCCACTGCGAAGCGCCGGGCTTGAAGAAGAACTTCTCCCAGAACCCGGCCACCTGCGGAATGTGCGTCTTGCGGTACTTGCCGAGATAGCTGCCGTCGGCATCGATCACCGCCGCGGTGTTGTAGTAGATGCCCGCGACCGGATCGGCCTCGTAGACCGGCACCACGATCACCATCCCATATTTCTTCGCGTAGCCCTGCATCTCCTCCGTGGTAGGTCCCGGAACGGGCTCGGCCGCCGCATACCACTTGGTGTCCTGGCTCGGACAGAAGTACGGCTGGGTGAAGACCTCCTGGAAGCACAGCACCTGCACGCCGCGCGCGCCGGCCTGCTCGATGAGCGGGCGGTGGGCCTTGAGCATGGCTTCGCGGATCGCCTGCGGAGATTGCTCGGTGGGCGCCTTCAGCCCCATCTGGATCAGACCGCCACGTAGCATTGCCATCGTCGTCATTCTCCTCAATTCGGCCGCGTGCGGCGCTTCAGCGCCGCACGGCCGTCGGTTTCGTCAGCCGTGCTTTGCGGCCCAGTGCCGCGAACACGGGCCCGAAGGCCGGGCGCTCGAGATATCGGCCGGCACCGCGCTCGGCGCGCAGGTCGCCCCGCGCATAGACCACCTTCCCCCGGCTCACCGTGTGGGTGGGCACGCCGGTCACCGTTCGCCCTTCGAATACGTTGTAGTCCACCTGCGAGCGTTGCGTCTTCGCGGACAGAGTGCGTGTCGCCTCCGGGTCCCACAGGACGAGATCGGCATCGGAGCCGGGAGCGATGATGCCCTTGCGCGGATAGAGATTGAAGATCCTCGCGGCATTCGCCGAAGTCACGGCAACGAACTCGCTGGGCGTCAGCCTGCCGGTATTCACACCGGCATCCCAGACGACCATCATCCGCTCCTCGATGCCGCCGCAGCCGTTCGGGATCTTGCGGAAATCCTCGCGCCCGGCGGCTTTCTGCGGCGCGCAGAAGGTGCAGTGATCGGTCGCGGTCGTCTGCAGGCTCCCGGCCTGCAGACTGCGCCAGAGCGCCTCCTGGTGCCGTTTCTCCCTGAACGGCGGGCTCATGACGTGAGCCGCCGCCACCGCGAAATCGGGATGCCGATACACGCTCTCATCGACAGTGAGATGGCCGGCGAGCACCTCGCCGAACACCCGCTGGCCGCTGGCACGCGCGCGGGCGATGGCTTCGGCCGACTCCGCGCACGACACGTGCACCACGTAGAGCGGCACGTCCAGCACGCCTGCGATCGTGATTGCCCGTTGCGCCGCTTCCGCTTCCACCACCGGGGGACGCGAGAGCGGATGCCCTTCGGGACCTGTGATGCCCTGCTCGATGATCTGCTTCTGGAGCTGGAAGACGAGCTCTCCGTTCTCCGCGTGCACGGTCGGCATCGCGCCGAGCTCGAGCGCGCGCCGGAAGCTGTTCACCAGCGTTTCATCGTCGGCCATGATGGCGTTCTTGTACGCCATGAAGTGCTTGAAGCTGTTGATGCCCTCCTGCCGGACCAGCGTCCCCATGTCCGCATGCACCTGCTCCGACCACCAGGTGACCGCCACGTGGAACCCGTAATCGGCGGCCGCCTTCTCGGCCCAGCCGCGCCACTTCCGATAGGCGGCGAGCAACGGCTCTTTCGGATCGGGGATGACGAAGTCGATGATGCTGGTCGTTCCGCCGGCAAGCCCGGCGGCCGTGCCGCTGTAGAAATCATCGGCCGCGACGGTGCCCATGAAGGGCAGCTGCATGTGAGTGTGCGGATCGATGCCTCCCGGCAGCACCAGCTGGCCGCCGGCATCGAGGACCTGCACGCCCGCAGGGGCCTGAAGGCTGTCCCCGACCGCGACGATCGAGCCTTTCTCGCACAACACGTCCGCGCGGCGAGCGCAGTCGGCGTTGACCACCGTGCCGCCTCGAATCAGCAGTCCGTCCATCTCAGGTCACCTCCGCACTGCGCTGACCGGTCCCCTGGCGCGGGGGCCGGCAGGCGCGTGCTCACTGGCTCGAAGGAAAACTGAATGCCGTCCGCTCGCCGATCTCCGCCCCCGCGGAGGGCCAGCGCTGCGTGACGGTCTTGCGCCGTGTGTAGAAGCGCACCGCGTCGGGACCGTAGGCATGCAGGTCGCCGAAGAGCGAGCGCTTCCAGCCGCCGAAGGAGTGGTAGGCGACGGGCACGGGGAGCGGAACGTTGACGCCCACCATTCCGACCTGGATCTGATCGGAGAAGTATCGGGCCGCCTCCCCGTCGCGGGTGAAGATGCAAGTCCCGTTGCCGTAGGGGTGCGCATCGATCAGGGCCATCGCCTCCCCGAGGGTCCGCACGCGCACGACGCACAACACCGGCCCGAAGATCTCCTCCTGGTGAATCACCATGCCCGGCTTGACGCGATCGAACAGGCACGGCCCCAGGAAAAAGCCCTGCGGGTGATCCGCAACCGCGAGACCGCGTCCGTCGACCACGAGCTCGGCGCCCTCGGCCACGCCCCGATCGACGTAGGCGCGCACCTTCTCCTGGTGTGCCCGGGTGACGAGCGGTCCCATGTCGCAGCTCGAGTCGGATCCCGGTCCGACTTTCATCCGCGCCATCTCCGCTTTGAGGGCCGCCACGAGGGTGTCGGCGGCCTGATCTCCGACGGCGACCGCCACGGAGATGGCCATGCAACGCTCGCCGCAGGTCCCGAATGCCGCGCCCATGAGCGCCCTCACGGCGCCCTGCATGTCCGCATCCGGCATCACGACCGCGTGATTCTTGGCGCCGCCGAGGGCCTGCACGCGCTTGCCGTGGGCGGCGCCGGTCGCATACACGTACTGCGCGGTGGGGGTCGCGCCCACGAAGCTCACCGCCTGCACCCGCTCGTCGGTGAGCAGCGCATCGACCGCTTCCTTGTCGCCTTGCACCACATTGAGCACTCCCGGCGGCAGTCCCGCCTCCAGAGCCAGCTCGGCGATGAGCCGCGGCGCACTGGGATCGCGCTCGGACGGCTTGAGCACGAAGGTATTGCCGCAGGCGACGGCCATGGGCCACATCCACAGCGGCACCATGGCCGGGAAGTTGAACGGAGTGATGCCGGCGCATACGCCGAGGGGCTGCAGCTCGCTCCAGCTGTCGATTCCCGGTCCCACGTTGCGGCTGTGCTCGCCCTTGAGGAGCTCGGGAACGTAGGTCGCGTATTCGACGTTCTCGATGCCGCGCTGCAGCTCGCCCATGCTGTCGGCGAGCGTCTTGCCGTGCTCACCGGTGATCAGGGCGCAGATACGCTCTTTGTGCGCATCGAGGAGGCTCTGCAGGCGCGCCATGATGCGTGCGCGCTTGAGCGGCTGGGTGGCGCGCCAGGCGGGCAGTGCATCCTGGGCCGCCTGAATCGCGGAGCGCACCGTCGTTGCATCGGCGAGCAGCAGCTGCTTCGTCACGGCTCCGGTCGCCGGATCGTAGATGGGGGCGGTGCGCGAGCCGCCTGCGGCGCTGCGCCCGGCGATCAGGTGTTCCACCGTGTCCGCTGCGCGCGCCACGCCCTGCTTCAATGGGGAAGTCGATGACATGAGCTCAGTCCGTCTGCTGGAGGGTCTCGCCGAGCGCGTCGGCCAGGCGGTCGATTTCGGCCTCGGTGCTGATGAAGGGGGGCGCCAGCTGGATCGTCGCGCCGCCGTAGCGAACATAGAAGCCCTTCCTGAACATCGCCATCGCGACCTCGAACGGCCGCCGCGCCGGCTCACCGGGAAGCGCCTGCAGCGTGAGCCCTGCGGCCATGCCGTAGTTGCGGATGTCGATGATGTGTCTGGCGCCGCGCAAGGCGTGCACGGCCTTCTCCAGACGCGGTGTCAGCTCCCGCACGCGCTCGAGCACGTTCTCGCGCGCGATCAGATCCAGTGTCGCGATGCCGGCCGCGCAGGCGACCGGATGAGCCGAGTAGGTGTAGCCGTGCGGGATCTCCAGGAGATACTCCTGACCGCCCGCCGCCATGAAGGTGTCGTAGATCTCCTTGCGGACGACCACGCCGCTCAACGGCTGCACACCGTTCGTGCTCTGCTTGGCGAAGACCAGCATGTCGGGTGTCACGCCGAACGCTTCCGCCCCGGTCCACGCGCCGCAGCGGCCGAAGCCGGTGATCACCTCGTCGAAGATGAGGAGGATCCCGTGCTGATCGCAAATCTCGCGCAGACGCTGCAGATAGCCTCGCGGCGGGACGATGACGCCGCCGGAGCCGGAGAACGGCTCGACGATCACGGCAGCGATGGTCGAGGCATCGTAGAGCTCGATGAGCCCGAGGAGCGAGTCGGCGAGCTTTGCGCCATGCTCGGCCGGCTGCCCGCGGAAGAAGGAGCCCGCGGGCGGCAGGATGCTCGCGAGGTGTCCCGCCTCGATGCCCTGGCCGTAGGGCTTGCGGTTGGCCACGAGGCCCCCGACCGAGATACCGCCGAAGTTGACGCCGTGGTAGGCCTGCAGCCGGCCGATCAGGCGGGTCCTGCCGCCCTGCCCCTTCACGCGCCAGTAGGCGCGGGCGAGCTTCAGCGAGCTGTCGACGGCGTCGGAGCCGGAGCCGCCCGCGAACATTACGTGATCGAGCCCCTGCGGCATGCGCTCGACGATGCGATTGGCGAGCTCGAAGGAGAGCGGATGCCCGAACTGGAACGCCGGCGCATAGTCGAGCGATGCGATCTGACGGGAGACCGCCTCGACGATCTCGCGGCGCCCATGACCCAGGCCGGTGCACCAGAGTCCCGAGAGACCGTCGAAGATTTTGCGGCCTTCCGCGTCCGTGTAGTACGCGCCTTCGGCATGGGTGAGCAGACGCGGCGACGCCTTGAATTGCCGGTTCCCCGTGAATGGCATCCAGTGCGCCTCGAGAAAGGCGCGATCGGTGAGCGAGGCGTGCGTGCCGCGATTTCCAGGGGAAGTGGTCATTTCGTTTCCTCCATCCGGAGCGAGAGCCCGGTCCAGACGCGCTTCATGCCAGGCCGCAGCCGCGCAGGATCAGCGATACGACATGCTGCGTGGCCCTGGCCTGCGCCTCGCGATCGAGGGTCTCCCGCCCGAGCACGGCGCAGATCTGGATCTCGAAATCGGCATAGGTCTGCGTGGCGGCCCAGATGGTGAAGAAGAGGTGCAGGCTGTCGAGCGGCGCCATGAGCCCCTGCGCGATCCAGTGATCGATCACGGCGGCCTTGCGCCGCATCAGCGGCCGCAGCGTCCGGATCAGCGTGCCGCGCAGCTCCGGCGCACCGTGCAACAGCTCATTCGCCCACACGCGCGAGGCGTAGGGACGCGTGAACGACTGGCGCATCTTCTCGCGGATGTAGCATTCGAGCGCCGCGCGCGGCTCGGCCTCCGCGACGATGGTATCCGCCGGCTCGAGCCATTCGCGCAGCGTTCGCTCGAGGACCGCCTGGTAGAGGGCCTTCTTGCTGCCGAAGTAATAATGCAGATTGGGCTTGGGCAGGCCCGCGGCAAGGGCGATGGCCTGCATGGTGGCGCCGCCGAAGCCGGCCCCGGCAAACACCCGCTCAGCCGCCGCGATGATCGCGGCCTGCTGATCGGCGCGGTTACGGGACTGCTGTCGGGGGCCCTGGCGCGCGGCGCGCGTCGGGGCGGCGCGGCCGCGCGCTGCGGTCGCGGCCGGCTTGCGCGCCGCAGCGGTCCTGCTCGCGGACCGGACCGGCGCGGCGATGTCCCTGGGCCGGGTAGCCATCAGGCCTGCCTGCGCATCGGATTGTTGGGATGCGCCGTCCACTCCAGGCGCTCCGCACGGACCGGAAGGCCCGTGCGCCGGTCGATCTCTCCCGGCGCGAGGTCCCGCATGCTGATGCACCCGGGCACCGGGCACACGTTGACGCAGAGATTGCAGCCCACGCACTCCTCCTCTTTGACCTCGAAGTGACGGCGCCCGTCCCGAGTGCACGTGATCGCCTGGTGCGAGGTGTCCTCGCAGACGATGTGGCAGCGGCCGCACTCGATGCACTTGTCCTGATCGATCACCGCCTTGGAGACGCGGTTCAGGTCGAGGCGGCTCCAGTCGGTCACGGTGCCGACCGCACGCCCGCGCAGCGCCTCCACGCCGGAGAAGCCCTTGGCATCGAGGTAGGCGGACAGGCCGCTCACCATCTCCTGCACGATCTTGAAGCCGAACACCATCGCCGCGGTGCAGACCTGGACCGAGCCCGCCCCGAGCGCGATGAAATCGAGCGCGTCGCGCCAGCTGCCGATGCCGCCGATGCCGGAGATCGGAAGTCCCGCGGTCTGCGGGTCGCGTGCGATCTCCGCGACCATGTTGAGCGCGATCGGCTTGACCGCCGGGCCGCAATAACCGCCATGCGTTCCCTCGCCGCCGACGGCGGGGCTCACCGTGAGGGTATCCGGATCCACCCCCATGATGGAGTTGATGGTGTTGATGAGCGAGACCGCATCGGCTCCTCCCTCCTTCGCCGCGCGCGCCGGATGGCGGATGTCCGTGATGTTAGGGGTCAGCTTGACGATCACGGGCAGCCGCGTGTATCGCTTGCACCAGGCGGTCACCATGCGGATGTAGTCGGGAACCTGGCCGACCGCCGAGCCCATGCCGCGCTCGCTCATGCCGTGGGGGCAGCCGAAGTTGAGCTCTATGCCGTCGCAGCCGGTGTCCGCCACCCGCGGGAGGATGGCCTTCCAGGAGTCCTCGCGACACGGCACCATGATGGAGACGACCACCGCCCGGTCCGGCCAGCGGCGCTTGACCGCCGCGATCTCCTCGAGGTTGACCTCGAGGTCCCGGTCGGTGATGAGCTCGATGTTGTTGAAGCCGATGAGGCTGCGGTCCACGGCGAGCAGCGCGCCGTAGCGCGGCCCGTTCACGTTGACCAGCGGCGGTCCGGCCTCTCCGAGGGTCTTCCACACCACCCCGCCCCAACCGGCTTCGAAGGCGCGCTCCACATTGTAGGCCTTGTCGGTCGGCGGAGCGGAGGCGAGCCAGAAGGGGTTGGGGCTGCGGATGCCGCAGAAATCGATGTCTAGTCGCGCCATGGATTGCCCCGCATCACTTCCCGGAACGCGTCCGAGCGTTGCCCAGCTGAAGATCGATATCGCGCGCGGCGCGCAGACCCTGAGCCACCGCATCGACCGTCAGGTCCTGACCCCCGGCGATGCAATCACCGCCGGCCCACACGCCCGCGAGGCTGGTGCGGCCCGACTCATCGACGGCGATGCGGCCCTCGCGCAGCGCCACCCCGCACTCCGTCAGCACCGGATTGCCCAGCCGCTGCCCGATCGCCTTCAGCACCATGTCGGCCTCGAGGAGGCATTCCTCCCCGCTCGGCGCGAGCCGGCCGCCGCTGAGCTGCTGCCGGGCGAAGCGCATGCCCGTCACGTTGCCGCCCTCGCCGAGCACCTCCACGGGCGCGAGCCAGTGCAGGATGCCGACCCCGCGGATACGGGCGAGATTCTGCTCCTCGACGGAGGCACGCATGTGCTCGGGACCGCGCCGATAGACGATGTCGACCCGCTCGGCGCCGAGCAGCTTCGACTGCACGGCCGCATCCACGGCGGTCATGCCGCCGCCGATCACCAGGACCCGCCGGCCGACGGGTACGGTGCCCGGATTCGTGGCCTGACGCAGCGTACTGATGAACTCGACCGCATCGACGACTCCCGCGAGCGACTCGCCGGGCACGCCCAGCCGGTGGGTGTCGGCGAGCCCCAGACCGAGGAACACGGCATCGTAGTCCCGGCGCAGGCCCTCGAGCTGATCGGCGCGGCTCAGCGCCCACTCGCACTCGAGGGTGATGCCCCCCACGGCGAGGAGCCATTCGATCTCGCGCTGCGCATAGCCATCCGCGGTCTTGTAGGTGGCGACGCCGTACTCGTTGAGACCGCCGGGCTTGCGTCTCGCGTCGTAGAGCGTGACGGCGTGACCGGCCCGTGCCAGCGCGTGGGCGCAGGCGAGCCCCGCGGGACCTGCGCCGACCACGGCCACGCGCCGTCCGCTCGCGGGGGCGCGCTCGAAGATCTGATTGTTGGCGCTCGCCATCAGGCCGTCGACCGC
Organism: Steroidobacteraceae bacterium; assembly: GCA_035713045.1. Classification (GTDB taxonomy): domain Bacteria; phylum Pseudomonadota; class Gammaproteobacteria; order Steroidobacterales; family Steroidobacteraceae; genus 13-2-20CM-66-19. The sequence continues at coordinate 5,337 of DASTAC010000002.1, read as the reverse complement.
GAAGCGCTGCAGCCGCCCGATGGCCACCGGCCGTCCCTGCTGCACGTTGCGCACGCACACCTGCTCGCACAATACCTCCGTCGGGCAGTCGCGCGCGCAGAATCCGCCGAGTGGATTGGATTCGAGGATCGTCTCGGCCGCTCCCCGCACGTTCTCCTCCGCGATGCGCTTGATGAAGGAGGGCACGTCGATGCCGGTGGGGCACGCCCGGGTGCACGGCGCATCGAAGCAATAGAGGCACCGGCTCGCTTCCAACAGGGCCTGCGCCTCCGTGAGCGGCGGCACATGGTCGGCAAAGTGCGCGGCGTAGGCCTCGGCCGTCAGGCGACCCGGTCGGATGTCCGGTTTTCTGTCCGCGCTCAAAACTGCGTTCCCCCGCGAGGCCTGACTGGATTCATCATGCACAACTCTGACCATTTGGTCAATCGTACGCTCAGGCGGGCGGCGCGTACTTGACCGCGGGCACGCTCCTTCCGAGTCCCGCCGCCTGCATCGCGACCGCATAGAAGGCGGCCGACAATCCCAACGCGATGAACCAGGCGTAATCGTAGAGGCCGCCGAAGAGCGCATTCACGTGGGGAAACGCGCGTGGCAGCGCGGCGTGGAGGAATCCCGGCACGCACGGCAGCACCCCGGCGAGGAACGCCCCGAGGGCGATCGGATTCCAGCCGCGGCGGTAGTGATAGCGGCTGCCCTCCTCCCGGTACAGCGCCGGCACGTCGATGACCCGGCCGCGGATCAGGTGGTAGTCCACGATCAGGATGCCCGCCACCGCCCCGAGCAGCGCCGAGTACCCGACGAGCCACGTGAAGACGTATCCGTGCGTGCTCGCGAGGATCCTCCACGGCATCATGACGAGCGCGATCGCCGCCGTGATGTACCCGCCCGTGCGATAGCTGATGCGCCGCGGATGGAGCGAGGAGAAATCGAACGCGGGCCCCACGAGATTGGCCGCGAGATTGACGCTGATCGTATCGATGAGGAGCACCAGCAGCGCCACCAGCACGGCCGCCCCCGTCATGCGCCCGGCAAGGGTCACCGGATCCCAGATCGCCCTGCCGTAAATCACCACCGTGGCCGAGGTGACGAAGACCGAGAGCGCGGCAAGCATGCCCATGGGCGCCGGCAGGCCGATCGCCTGGCCGACGAGCTGATCGCGCTGCGACTTCGCGAACCGGGTGAAGTCCGGAATGTTGAGCGCCATCGTCGACCAGAAGCCGACCATGGCCGTGAGCGACGGCCAGAACACGGCGGCGAAGCGGCCGGGTCCCAGCCTCGAGGGCTGCTGCACGATCGGACCGAATCCCCCCGCCTTGTCGTAGGCCCAGACGAGCAGCAGGGCGCAGATGACGACCTTGAGCGGCGCGGTGTAGGTCTCCAGCCGGCGTATCGATTCGATCCCGTGCACGATGAAATAGAACTGCATCAGCCAGAATGCGAGGAAGCACGCCAGCTGCCACGCACCGATGCCCAGCAGGGGGATCCGCGGGCCACCCAACGGATGACCGATCAGCACGCCGATGAGCGTGTAGATCATCAGGCCGCCGAACCAACTTTGGATGCCGTACCAGCCGCATGCCACCAGCGCGCGCAGCACCGCCGGGAAGCGCCCGCCCAGCGTACCGAACGAGCAGCGCACCAGCACGGCGTACGGGATGCCGTACCTGGCTCCGGCGTGCCCGATCAGCAGCATCGGGATGAGCACGATCAGGTTCCCGAGCGCCACCGTGATCACGGCCTGCGAGGCCGACATGCCCGAGCCCACGAGGCCGGCTGCCAGCGTATAGGCGGGAACGCACATCACCATGCCGAGCCAGAGCGCGACATAGTGGTACCAGCACCACGTGCGACGCTCCGGCGCCGTGGGAGCAAGGTCGTGGTTCCACAGACCCATTGCTGTCTCGTCATTTGCCGTCATGTCGCGCCTCTGGGAGCAACGCCTCGACTCGCCCCATCGTACCGCGCCGGCTCAGAGGTCATTCGAGACGCCTCAGGCACTCACCAGCGTCTCGCGCACGATGGGAGGCGGCAAGACCCGCTCCGGCGAAATCGACGTCGCCTCCCGTAGGACCTCGGCAGCCCATCCGACCTGCTCCTGCGACCGCGCATGAACCACGGCCAGAGGCCGTTCCCTGCCGACGGGTTCGCCGATCCCGGCCACCTCGCTCATGCCCACGGCCAGATCCAGAGTCTCCCCCGCCACGCGGCGGCCTCCGCCCAGCCCGATGAGCACGTTGCCAACCGCCCGGGCATCGACGCACGACACGTAGCCCTCCGCCAGGGGGAAGACGGGCATGACGACCGGAGCGCGGGGCAGATAGTCGTGCGCGCCCGCGAACAGATCGGCCGGCCCGCCCAGCTCCGCGACCATGCGCTCGAATCGCGCCGCCGCCTCTCCGGAATCGACGGCAGCCTGCGCGCGCGCTCGCGCCTGCGCATGATCGGGAGCGAGGCCGGTCATCACCAGCATCTCGGCGACCAGCGCGAACACGACTTCCTGCAGGCGGGGCTCGCGAGGGCCGCCCCCCAGGAATGCGAGCGCTTCGGCGATCTCGAGCGCATTGCCCACCGTCCAGCCGAGCGTCTGTGACATGTCGGTGATCAGAGCATGCGTCGTCATGCCCGTCGTGGCGGCCACGCCGATGATGCTGCGCGCGAGCGCACGCGCGTCCTCGAGCGTCTCCATGAAGGCGCCCGAGCCGGTCTTGATGTCCATCACCAACGCCTCGTTGCCCGCCGCGATCTTCTTGGAGAGAATCGACGCGGTGATCAGCGGAATCGATTCTACCGTCGCGGTGACATCGCGGATCGCGTAGAAACGCCGATCCGCCGGCGCCAGATCGTCCGTCTGGCCGATGATGGCGCAGCCGACGGAGCCGACCACCCGCCGGAATTCCTCCACCGCCGGCATGGAGCGATAGCCGGGCACGGCATCGAGCTTATCGAGCGTGCCGCCGGTATGTCCGAGGCCGCGCCCGGAGATCATGGGCACGAAGCAGCCGCAGGCGGCAGCGATCGGCGCGAGCAGAAAGCTCACCTTGTCGCCGATGCCGCCGGTGGAGTGCTTGTCGATCACCGGTCCGCGGCCGCGAAGCTCATCCCAGCGCAAACGCCTGCCGGAATTGGCCATGGCCGTGGTCAGGGCTCCCGTCTCGGCGAAGTCCATGGAGCGGAAGTACACCGCCATGGCGAACGCGGCCACCTGCTCGGCGGGAATCGAGTCATCCGCCAGGCCGCGCACGAAGGACTCGATCTCCCCGGGCTCGAGCCGCAGCGCGTCGCGCTTCTTGCGAATGAGATTCTTGAAGATCATCGTCACAGCGGCGCCACCGGGTATGTCGCGTAGAACGTTTAACTTCTCGGGCTGCCGCAGGCCCGGCAGGCCCGCCTGCCCTCAGGCGGAATCGCCGTAGGGCAGCCAGATGTTCTTGATCTGCGTCGCCTGCCTGAGGAAAGTGCGGCCTTCGCCGTGCGCGACGGACATCCACTCACGGCGGCGTCCGTGATTCACCCAGGTCCGCTTGATCGTCGCAGCCGCCCGTTCCTCCACCCGCTTGCTGCCGTCCTTCGACCCGAAGTACCAGAGGCAGTCGACCTGATCGTGCAGTGCGAGCGTTTCCGCGAGCACCTCGCGATCGCCGGTCACGATGTTCACCACGCCTGCGGGCACGTCGGAGGTCTCGAGCACCTGACACAGATCCAATGCGGGCAGCGGCATCCGCTGCGATGGAACGATCACGCATCGGTTGCCCATTGCAATCACCGGCGCAAGCAGCGAGACGAACCCGAGCAGCGGACGCTCGTCGGGGCAAATGACGCCGACCACGCCGATGGGCTCCGGCACCGCGAGCGCGACGTTTCTTACAGGTGGCGTGTGAACGAGGCCGTCATGCTTGTCCGCCCAGCCTCCATAGGAGAAGAGACGCTCGACCGCGGCATCGACCTCTTCCCGGGCCCGCGAGGCCCTCTGGCCGGTGAGCCGGCCGAGCCGCGCCGCCAGCTCATCGCGCCGAAGCGCGAGGTTCTCGGCGATGTAGAAGAGGATCTGGCTGCGAAGATGAGCCGTCACGCCGGCCCACCGGCTCGCCAGAAACGCGGCCTCGACCGCATCGCGAATGTCTTTGCGATTGCCGCTCGCCGCCCAGCCGGCGAGGCGTCCGCGCGAATCAGTGACCGGATACGACTGACCGCCGTCGGGCCGGCACTGCTTGCCACCGATGTAGTGCTTGAAAGTGCGATCGATGTCGGATGGCCCGCCCGCAGCAGACGCGGCGCCTTCGCCCGCCTCGGCCACCAGCCTGCCGTTGCGCTCCAGCGCTGAAGCGGGCGCCGTCGGCGCCTGCGCCGCCTGGCGGGCGGCAGCTTCGTCCTCGGGGACTTCAAGCCACGCATCGCGCTCCCGGAGGTAGTCCAGCATGCCCTCGAGGCCACCCTCGCGCCCGAAGCCGCTCTCGCGAATGCCGCCGAAGCCGCAGGCCGCATCCAGCTGGTTGGTCGTGTTGATCCACACGACCCCCGCTTTGAGCTTCACGGCGAGCTCCAGCGCGCGGTTGATGTTCTCGGTGTAGAGCGTCGCGGCCAGCCCATACCGGGTGTTGTTCGCGAGCTCGACGGCTTCCTGCAGCGTGCGGAAGCTCGTCGCCGCGAGCACCGGCCCGAAGATTTCCTCGCGCCAGACGATGTTGGCCGTGGAAACATCCGTCAGCAGCGTGGGCGGAAAGAAGGCCCCGTGCTCCGGCAGCGGAATCTGTGGCTGCCATACCGTGGCCCCCTGCGCCTGCGCCTGCTCGACGAAGCCCTGCACCCTCTGGCGGTGCTTCGGCGTGATGAGCGCGCCCATGTCCACGCACTTGTCGAGTGGATCGCCGATGCGCACGTGGCCGAGGCGCGTCTTGATCTTGCGGACCAGGGTGTCGAGCACGCTCTCCTCGACGATGAGGCGCGAGCCGGCGCAGCACACCTGTCCCTGGTTGAGCCAGATCGCATCGATGAGCCCCTCCACGGCCGCATCGAGATCGGCGTCCTCCAGGACGACGAACGGTGATTTTCCTCCGAGCTCCAGCGTCAGCGACTTGCCGGTTCCCGCGGTGCTGCGCCGGATGATGCTGCCGACCTCGGTCGAGCCGGTGAATGCGATCTTGGCGATGCCCGGATGCGCCACGATCAGCTCGCCCACCCGCCCGTCGCCGGTAAGGATGTTGACGACGCCGGGAGGCACGCCCGCGTCGGCGCAGAGCTCCGCAAACAAAAGCGCGGTGAGACTCGTGTCCTCGGCCGGCTTGAGCACCACGCAGTTGCCGGCAGCCAGGGCGGGCGCCACCTTCCACGCCAGCATGA
>DASTAC010000001.1:0-26368 GCA_035713045.1 Steroidobacteraceae bacterium | reverse complement strand
TTTCCGATGCCAGGGTGTTCGATGGTCACAGCGCCGACGATGGCGATCCGCGGCACGTGGTCGTCGAGGATGGCCGCATCCGAGAGGTGGCGACCACGCGGCCAAAGCTTTCGGGAGCGCTCGAGATCGCCTGCGGACGGCGTTACCTCATGCCGGGCCTCATCGACGCTCATTTCCATGCGTGCTCGCCGAGCTGGGACATCCGTTCTGCCGACCGCATGCCGCCCTCGCTCATGGCGTGCCATGCGAGCCGCATCCTCGCGGACGCGCTGGATCGAGGCTTTACGACCGTGCGGGATGCGGCTGGCGCGGACGTAGGCCTGGCGCGCGCACTCGAGGCCGGTCTCATCCAGGGACCTCGGCTCCGATATTGCGGACGGGCCCTGTCGCAAACCGGCGGACACGGAGACATGCGCAGCGCGGAGGAGGGCGAGCCTTGCGGCTGTCATGGCTACGGCGGACTCCTGTCCCGGACGGTTGATGGACCGGACGAGCTACGCCGCGCCGTGCGCGAAGAGCTGCGCCAGGGCGCACACCAGATCAAGTTGTTCGTCTCCGGCGGCGTGCTGTCGCCCACAGACCCTCTGCGGATGCGGCAGTTCTCGGACGAGGAGGTTCGCGTCGCGGTGGAGGAGGCGGCCTCGCGCGAGCGCTACGTGATGGCGCACTGCCACACGGACAAGGGATCGGCGCGCTGCGCCGCGCTCGGCGTGCGGTCCATCGAGCACGGCACCCTGATCGAGCGGGATGAGACCGCACGGTCGATCGCCGCCGCCGGCGCATTCGTAGTGCCCACCCTCTCGGTGATCGATGCCCTCGGCAACTCAGGAGGCGGCAGGGCCCTTCCGCCCGCGATGCGGGAGAAGCTAGGCGAGGTGGGCGACGGCGCGTTCCGCGCGATCGAGGTTTGCCGGCGCAACGGGGTCAAGCTTGGCCTGGGGACCGATCTCTTCGATTATGCCTCGCATCCGCTGCAGCCCGGAGAGCTGGAGCTGCGTGGGAGGGTGGAGGCTCCGATCGACGTGCTTCGATCGGCGACCTCGGTCAATGCCGAGCTGCTGCAGGTCGAGGACGAAGTAGGGCGCATCGCCCCCGGAATGCGGGCGGACCTGCTCGTGCTGGACTTCGATCCGCTCAGGGACCTGAGCGGGTTTCGCGACAAGGCCCGGATCCCGGTCCTCGTGCAGGGCGGAAGGATCGTCCGCAATACGCTTTGATGTATTCGTCGAGCCTCGTCGACCGGTGGTCGAACCGTCGGAAGGAGGGTGTCGCGCGGTCCGCTGTCAGCGTCCCCGGGGAGGGCTGAAGACCGAGCGCGCCCCACATTGCGAACCGGTCGATCCTTCGTGAACGGACGCCTGGCTGCTTGCACCACGCGCGGGGCCTGGCTCGAGAAGCGGTCGGCGTCGTGGTGAGCTGCAATCCGGGGATGCTCAGCGCTTCTCTTCGTGCTCGAGGTAAAGCGCTGTCGTCGCAAGCGGCACCAGGCCTTCCTCGCGACGAGCTCCAAGAGGCGATTGCTTCGCCGAGCCGGCTTCGTGAGCGCATCGCCGCCCAGGTAGATGCTCCCGGCGACGAAGGCCGTGACGTGGGTCATTACGATCCTGTGCGGTGGGGTACATGACCCGCTTTGCGCGTTGGGAATAGCACCGCAACTTGGTTCGTGTCTTCATGACGATCCGGCGTCGGGCAACGGGGCGCTCGCGACCACCCCTTCGTAGGTCAGGGGAAGCCTGGTATCCCACCAGGGAGATCTCAACCGGATGGGTGGCACGGATGGGCTGCGATGCGCTCCCGCTCATCACCCCGGCCCGATGGGGAGCGGCGACCAGGCCCCGGCGAGTGTCGCGCTGCGGATCCTGAGTGTCCACGCCACGGGTGCGGCCGGTCCCGCCGGACTTGTTGTTGATCTCCGGTACCAAAAGATGCTATATGCATCAACACTAATACTAAGTCCATCGCGGGTGTGGCGGGGGGCTCGGGTGGCGTGATTCGGTCCGCCCGCCATACCCTTTCCGGAATTCATCGACAGCTAACTAACCAAGGGGGAAGTCGCATGCGACTTGCAAGAGTGCTCGGCGGCTCTTTAGCCGGCCTTTCATTGACGCTTCTGTCGGGCCTGGCGGCCGGCGCCCAGCCAGGCGCCGCGGCAGCCGGCTCGGGCGGCGTGATCAGATACCTCGAGCAGGGGCAGCCGCCGGTCGTCATCCATTTGACGGTCGAGCAGGCGCGGAGCATGCGTGAGGCGCATCCCGCGAAGGGCAAAGGGGGCGGCGGCACCGCTACCAATAACCTGATCTACGGGGGCGGCACCGGCGGAATCGGTGTGGAGACTGCTCCGAAGATCTATGTCGTCTTCTGGGGCTCGCAGTGGAGCAACAACGACCCGAGCGGAGAGGCGGGCATCGTGGAGTCGCTTCTCAATTCCATGGGCGGAAGCTCCTGGCTGAATACGGTCACGCAATACTGCCAGGGAGTGTCCTCGGGCACCGTCTTCTGCAACGGCGCCGGCACGCCCGCCGGCAACCAGTCGGGCATGCTCTACGGCTACTGGTACGACACCGGCTCGGCCGCGCCGGATCATCCGAGACAATCGCAGATCGCCGCCGAGGCGGTGCGCGCGGCCAAGTACTTCGGCAATACGGCAGCCGGCAGCAACAATACGGCGCAGTACGTGATCGCAACGGCCAGCGGCTACAATTCCAGCGGCTTCGGCAGGCAGTACTGCGCGTATCACAGCTACACCAGCTCGAGCTACGGCAACGTTGCCTATACCAACCTGCCGTACATCACCGACGCGGGTGCCAGCTGCGGCGCCAACTTCAACGGCCTGGGGCCTGACGCCGGCATCACCATCGTCGAAGGGCACGAAGCAGCCGAGACCGTCACCGACCAGTTCCCGAGCAGCGGCTGGGTGGATTCCGGCGGCTCGGAGATCGGTGACAAGTGCGCCTGGATCTCATCGGGTCAGGGCGCCTCGGCCGACGTGACCTTCCCGGACGGCAGCACGTACCCGATGCAGTCTCTCTGGAGCAACGCCTTCAATGGCGGCAGCGGGGGCTGCGTCCTGTCGTACTAAGGGGCGGCGCGGACGGGGATTTGGATCGGAATGCGCCGGCGGTGCCTCGTGCACCGCCGGCGCTCTCGTTTGTGGACCCTGCAGCCCCTTCTGCCATTTCCCGGCGCGGGTGAGGGGATGCTATCCCCTCACCGTGGGCTCAAAAGTTGACGGTGGTGGTCTGATTGGCGGTCACGGTGGCGGCCACGCCGGCGGCGGGCAGGAAGGACACGGTGGTCGTCCCCGTGCTCGACGTGCTGCTGCAGGCGAGGGCCAGGGTATAGCCGCCGGCGAGCAGGAACGGCTGGTCGTAGGAGTAGCTGCCGGAGGATGAAAGCGCAATCTGCGACTCCACCACCGGTGTCAGGCTGCTGGACGGCGTCGCGGTGCCGGAAAAGACATATACGTGCGCGTTGGGCAGCGGGCCACTGCCCGAATAGCCGTTCAGGCACGCGGAATTGCTCTGCAGCGTCGAGAGCGCCACGGTACCGCTGATCGTTCCGGCCTGGACGTTGTCGATGAGGCGCAGCGCCGGCCGCAGCACGTAATCCTGCGTGCCGCCGCTGGTCAGGCCCGGGGGCGCGGTGATCGACTGCTGCAGCATGAAATCGACGGTGAAATCGGCGACCTGGTTGGCCGTCATCGTGAAGCCCTGCACCAGCTTCAGGCCCGTCTGGGCGCCGCTCGGGATGACGAGCGGATACTGGGCGCCGCTGATCTCGATGTAGGAATTGGCCACGGTGCCGTCGGCGGCCACATTGAGCAACAGGCGGATCCAATCATAGTGGCCCGCGGGCACCGACTCGCCGCTGAGAAGCGAAGCCTCGTTGCCGTTCTGCTCCTGGAGCAGATCGATGGTCTTGGGCGAGCTGAAATTGATGGTGAGCGCCTGGCCGCCGCCGCTCGGTTGCAACTCCACTCCGGTGAAGGAGACCACCACTGAGCTCGCGGAATCGACCGGCCCGTCCGTGATGCCGAGGTTCAGGGTCGAAGAGGATCCGCTGCTGCCGCTTCCGCAGGCCGCCAGCAGCGGCAAGACGAGGCATGCTGCGGCTACGAGGCGCGCCGATTGCCGGTAGCGGGTGTGGGACTGTGAGGTTGTCATAAACGCTCTCTTGGGGTGTGTTGCAATGTTGGCCTTGCCAGACATCCTGACAGGCGTCATGTGATGGCAGTCATCCCGCCGCGAGTCCTTCGCTGCGCGATCCGTGGTATCCGATCCTCGCTCCGCCGAATTCCGCGGGAGAGCGAATTCTCGGACCTTATCGAGCTCGCTGAATCGCGATTTGACAAAATGCGTCCTCGTGGCTCCCGGGTACTTCCTGTTTTGGGACAACTCCCGCATGGTAGAGGATGCTCCTGAACGAATGCTTAACCGGCGCCTGGGCGAGCGCGGATGAAGAGCGCGTGCGTCTCGATTTTGCGACGACCGCGTCGGTCGACAGCGCTGCTGCCTCTGGAGCCGATCCCCGACCGTGTCCGCAGCGGCGAGCGCGCGCCTCGGCCTAGCGTGAGGCCGCCAGATGAGCCTCGAGCCGCGGCAGGTAGGCGAGTCGCCGCTGCAGGCTCTCCCGCGGCCAGTACCGGTCGCGATCGTAGTATTCCGCCACGGCCGGCAGGCCTTGCGGAAGCTGCACCCAGGGCTGTTTGGATGCGGTGAAGATGTGGATGTCGGGCGGCAGGAGATCCGGCATGTCGAGCGTGCCAACACGCACGAAGCGGACGAAGGGTCTTGCGCCCGAATAGTGGCTCCAGACCGCGATGCAACACCGCGGGCAGCGCGCAACCTGCTGCCCGCGGCCGCTCGAGGATGGCGTATCGATGATCTGCGGCTCCACCGCGAGATGCACGATGCGCTCGGACTCGATGAGCGCGTTCAGCGCAAAGGCGGTGCCGGTCTCCCTCTGACACCAGCGGCAATGGCAGCAGTGGACGAAGAGCGGGCGCGTTTGCATGCGGTAGCGGATCCGTCCGCACGCGCATCCGCCCTCGATCGGAAATGCGGCGTCTGTCGTCATGGATTCGTTCCCCGATGGCATCAGGCCGCCAGCATCCAAACTCCGAACTCCGCGCTGCCGAGGAGGGCGCGAAAGCCCTCCGGCATGCCTTCGTGAAGCATGGATCTTAGCAAGCCGTGCACGCCGAGCGAGCCGAGCTCGCGCCACATCTCGGGCGCGAGCGGCATGGCGGCAGACTGCATGACGAGGGCGAGCAGGTAGAGCACGATCAGGTGATTGTGCGCCGTCGTCAGATCGAAGGGATAGGAGTACACCTTGCAGAAGAGGGTGTTGCGCAGGATCTGGGTCAGTATCGCGGGCTCCAGCGTCTCGCGGCCCCACAGGTCCGGCGGTATCTCGCGCGGCAGCCGGCGCAGCGCCGCGCGATCCCAGCCGACGAGCCTCGCGAGCATGCCGCGGATCGCCTCGCGCAGCTCAGGGGCGAGTGCGGGCAGGGGCTCCGCAGTCCACGTGACGAGGTCGATCGGCTGGCGGTCCTTCAGGGCGCCGAGCAATCGTGCTGCCACATACAGCCGGCGCCTCAAGGGGATGTCGCCCGCCGCCAGGCAGTCGCACACCGCCTTTTCGATGTCCCGAAAGCGCTCCCAGGGGATCTCGGTCCCGGGCGCCAGACGATAGGCCGCTGCGGATCTCGGCTCCGCGTGGACCAACCGCTCGCGCAGGTCCTCCTCGCGCTCCGAGAAGCTCACTCCGAGTCCCGCGCGCACGCTGCCGCAGATGGGACTGGCGCCGACCGCCAGTCCCTCGGGGGTGTGGGCGAAGGAGAACGGAAATACGCAGCACGCGCCGAATGGCTGTCGTCCGAGCGTCTGGTGAATGAGGCACAGGCCGCGGCGGTCGAGAAATCGGCACGTCTCGTGGGGGGTTTTCAGCTGCAGCTTGCCGTCCGGCCGCTGCGGTAGCCGCGTACCCGTCAATGCGGGATCGATCTTTTGCCAGGGCATCGCGTCGATCAGCAGCTGGGCTTCCGGCGGCAGCGTGATCTCGTAGTCGTGCCGGCAACAGGCCGCGCTCATCCGGCAGCTGAACCGCGCATCCGGGAGCGCGCTGAACCTCACCTCGGGTCGCCAGTACCGTCGATAGTAGCCCGCATCGAGCAGGACGCGAGGTGCAGCGGGCTCGCCTTTGCGCATCCAGGGGTAGTCGGCGAGTGCCTGGCGCAGGCCATCCTCGAACGACCAGGGCTCCACCCGGTCGGCCACCGTACACCAGACGACTCGAGGCCCACCGCTGCTCGTCCTCGAGCCCAGTGCGACCACCACCCGGCGCCCTTCGCGGATCTCGCGCACCTCGAGCCAACAAACGGATTCAACAGCATCGCCGTGCCCGGGTGCCTGCAGCAGGGCCGGCTCCGCGAACCGCGGAATCCATTGCGCTCCCTGAACGCTGATCTCCCGGTGATTGCGGGCGAACGCGGCGCTGTCAATGGCGGCGGCGGCTCCGATGCCTTGCGCATGGCGCACCGGCGCATCGGGTGTATGCAGGCGATGCAACGCCGTGCCGCCCTCCGCATCACCCAGTGCGGTGAGGTACTCCCGGAACAGCTGCTCCTGCGACAGGGCGCTCATCTCGCTGGCGGCAGCTTGTCGGCGGTTCTGGTCTCGAAGTCACTCGCATCGTGGCGCTCGCGCAGTTGCTCGGAGAGCTCGCCGGTCGTGCGATTCACCATCCGTCCGCGCCGCACGGCGGGCCGCTCGAGAAGCATGTCAGCCCACCGCTGAACGTGCTTGTAGTCCTGCACGCCGAGAAATTCCGCAGCCGTGGAATAGAGCCATCCCTTGGCGAGGCCGCCGTACCACGGGAATATCGCGATGTCGGCGAGGGTGTAGGCGTCGCCCGCGACGTACGGGTGCTCGGCCAGGCGCCGGTCGAGGACATCGAGCTGCCTCTTCACTTCCATCGCGAAGCGGTCGATGGCGTATTCGATCTTGGTGGGCGCATAGGCATAGAAGTGCCCGAATCCGCCCCCGAGATAAGGAGCTGCGCCCATCTGCCAGAAAAGCCACGACAGACACTCCGCGCGCTCGGCCGGCTCCTGCGGCAGCAGGGCGTCGAACTTCTCCGCCAGGTAGAGCAGGATCGAGCCGGACTCGAACACCCGGATCGGCCGCGGGCCGCTGCGGTCGACCAGCGCCGGGATCTTGGAATTGGGATTGAGGGCCACGAATCCGCTGCCGAACTGCTCGCCCTCGTTGATGCGGATCAGCCAGGCGTCGTACTCGGCTCCACGGTGACCGAGCGCCAGCAGCTCCTCCAGCAGGATCGTGACCTTCACTCCGTTCGGCGTTGCGAGCGAGTAGAGCTGCAACGGATGGCGGCCGACGGGCAACTCCTTCTCGTGGGTCGCGCCGGAGACGGGGCGGTTGATGTTGGCGAACGTGCCGCCGCTCGGCTTGCTCCAGGTCCAGACCTTCGGCGGAACGTATTCGGGCGCGTCGGCCATCGGCGGTACTCCTGCCATCTCGGGATCATCGGGGGAGGTCCCGGGCCGCATTCTATATGGCGGGGGGAGTCGACGCTCAGGTCGGCAGTGGATCGACCTTCACGGCGGGCTGCGCACGGCGGGAGTCATCCGAGATCGACGTCGCGCCGCGCCCGGATGGAGTGCGCCGGAGCCTTGCCCACCATGCCATTCGATTCCGACCTTGCGCATGAGGCTGCGCGCATCGACCGGTGCCCGCAGCTTCACGTCGGTGTTATCGAAATAGCAGTAGACGTCCCGCGACGCCGTGGACGGCGGGCCGCCGCCCGCGATCTTTGCGGCATCGGCCGGCTCCGAGCCCACGTGCCAGGCCCTGATACGCTCCGCCCATCTCGCCAGAGCCCGCTCGGAGTAGCCGCTGCGGTACAGCGCCTTGTCGCCGTGGAGCCGCAGGTACATGAAGTCCGCCGTGACGTCCTGCGCCATCGGCCACTGTCCGGCCGTCTCGGCGATCACCAGTGCGATCCGCTGCTCGCGCAACAGCGAGATGAACGAGGAGTCGTTGAAGCTCTCATTCCTGACTTCCACGGCGTGGCGCAACGACCGCCGCGCATCGATCGCAAGCCGCACCCGGCCCTTCATCCAGGGCGAGCGCCGCAGGGCGAGCGTGCGAGCGCCCTGCGTGTCGCGAGGGAGCAGGTGGAAGAAGCGCTCCATCCGATCGCGGTCGTAGCGGAAGTTCGGCGGGAACTGCCAGAGAATCGGTCCGAGCTTCTCGCGCAGGTTGAAGATGCCGGAGGCAAGGAAATTCGCGAGCGCCTGCTCAACCTCCCTGAGGCGCAGCATGTGCGTGATGTACCGTCCGCCTTTGACGCTGAAGACGAATCCGTCGGGCGCCTGTGCGCGCCACTGCGCATAGCTCTCCGGCCGCTGCAGGGAGTAGAACGATCCGTTGATCTCGATGGTGCAGAAGGCTCGCGACGCGTACTCGAGCTCGGCGCGCTGCGGCAGGTCCGCCGGATAGAACGAGCCGCGCCAAGGCGCATAGCGCCAGCCCGAGATGCCGATTCGGATGCTCGCCACACCGGGGAGCGGAGCAGGGATCGCGCCTGGACCGAGCCCAACCTGACACGCCGCCCTTGCCTCTGCCGCAGCCGCGGCTCAGCCGGCCCGCTCGGGCGAATGCCGAGCGCTCAGGCCCCGGAACATCGGGCGCCTCCCCGTCGGTCGCCGCCCGTCGGTGGGACGGCGGGCCGGTCAGTGGATGAAGCCCTTGAGCACATTGCGCAGCTTGTTCTCGATCGCGCCTTTTCGCTTCTGCAGCTGTTGCCGCGCCACCGACTTGACCAGCGCCTGCGTGTCGGGACGCACGCTCGGGCTCGTCATGGTGCCGCTGACGAGGAGTGGTATGTTGGCCAGCGCACCGCCTCCTGACGCTCCCTTCAGGAGTGCCGCATTCAGCCGGTAATCGACCGCTCCGGTGACGAGGTTGGTCGTTCCCTGGCCCGTCACGTGCAGGTCGCCGGAAGCGATAGTCAGGTCCCTCGTCGAGGCCACGCCGTTCGTGAGATCGGCGGAGGCCTTGAAGGTGTCGAAGCGGGTGCTCTTGCCCACTCCTCCCGACGGTACGGTGTGCTTCTGCAGCAGCGCGACCGCACTGTTGACGGCGGACCAGAGGTCCAGGCCGTTGATGGCGCCGTTCGCGAGATTGGCCGCGGCGTGGCCGTCCAGGGACGCCAGCATCGCCGAGGTGGTGCTTCCGCGCGCCGTGACATCGAGCGTCACGGTGCCCCGGCCGGAGACGCGATTCAGCTTCGCGAAATCCTCGAGCAGCGGCTGCACGTTCACGCCAGAGAGGGCTTCGGCCAGATGCAGTACCGGCACCGCGCCGTGCGCATCCAATGTCATCCTCCCGGTCGATGCCCCGCCGTAAAGCCTGGCGGCCGCTGGGCTGATGTGCAGCACGCCGCCATCGGCCGTGAGGCCCATCTCCACCTGTGACAGCTTCATGCCGTAGACCTGGGCGCTGCCGATTGCCAGCTTGCCCTTCAGCTGCAGCGTCTTCAGCACGCTGGTCGGCAGCTGTGTCGGCTGCTGGGTCGGGGCCGTATGCGCCGCTGGGGCGGCTGACTTCGAGGGCAGATAGCGGTCGAGATCGATGTGGTCGATCGAGAGATCGAAGCTCATCGCGCCGGTAGTCAGGTTCGTTACGGCAGCGTTGCCGCGCAGCGTCGAGTCATCGACGCGAGCATCGAGGTCCGAGAGGTGAGCCGCATCGGCGCCGTATTCGAGTGTGGCGTTGCCTGACAGCGAGATCGGCCGTGCACCGGCGCCGGAGGTGAGGGCGAGATTCCATTTCACGGGGACCGGCACTCCGGTCGCCACGTGACCGATGGTCACGTTGACGTGATCGAGGACCATGTCCTGGTAGCGGACGCGGCTCTTCTTGATGACGACGCCGGCGACGCCCGCCAGCGTCATCTGACTGCCCGAGGTCTGCGCGGCGGGCGCCCCCGTCTTCCCAGCCGGCATCGACCAGTTTCCCTGGCCCTGCGCGTTCTTGAAGAGCCGCAGATCGAGACCGTCGATCTCCACGCGCCCGACGACGAGCTGGTGGTGCAGCAGGGGAAGCAGGTGCACCCGAAGCGACGCCCGCTGGATCGAGGCAAACGGCTGGGCTGAGCTGAAGCCCGGCGGATTGCCCAGCGTCGCCGGACCGAATTCCACCGCGAGCGCTGGAAATATCTCGAGATGGATGTTGCCGGGCAGCGCGAGCTCGCGGCCGGTGGAGCTCTTGACGGCCGCCTGGATGCGGCCCTTGTAGTCGTTCGGATGGATGAGCAGCTGCAGCGCGATCACCGCCGCGACGAGCACCACGACGATACAGCCGACCACGATGCCGATGATTCGCAAAGCCCGCATGGTGCGCACCTCGCCGGGAAGGGCCGGATTATATTCCAGCCGGCACTGCCCGTATCGGCGCCGGGTGGCTGTAACTTTTGAAAGCCGACGGTGTTCTTGGGGCGTAACAGAGGAGAAGACACCATGAGCACCATCCAGAAAGCCGCCTTCGCCGCCAGTGCCCTTGCCATCACGCTCGCTGGCGCCCTCTCCGTCACTGCTCCCATGACGTTCGCCCGGCCCCGGCCGGGCATCACCCGCGATGCCTGCTCGGTTTCGAGCATGCAGCTGGCGCTCTCAGGTCACGTGCGGTGCGTCGACGCCAGCCGCGACGCCGGACTGCTCGCGTACGTCCGCAGGTAATTGGGGCAGCGCGACGGGTGTTGAGCCGCACTTATCTCGGGAGCGGCGGGCCGGCCTCTCTGCCATCCGGCCGTTGCAGGTCCAGTCACCGCTCCCGGCTTCGTCCCTTTCGGGCGCGCTGCCATTGGAGTCGAGCCGCCGAGCACGGCGCGCTCGACACCGCAAGCTTGATACCGCGGCGCCTCTCGCCGGTATCCCTCCGTCGGCCCTTCGGGGCCGGCTTTTTTGGAGGCTGGTTACAGCAGGCGCTCACCTGCCGCGGTGGCCGCCTTCAGCTTCGTCTCGCCGCTCCTGGCCTGACCCTCCAGCCGGTGGCAGGCGGCAACCATGTTGGCGTCCGGCATCCCGTAGTCGAGGCCGATGTTCGACTGCAGGTACGCGAGGAAGCTGCGCAGCCGCATCTCGTGCATGACGTCGCCCTCGCTAGAGCGGACGTGCAGGTAGACCACCCCATCGATCGCAGCGCGCAGCGAATCGAGCGCAGGCGCCGCTCTGGAGGCATCGATCCTGTGCGCCTTCACCGCTCCAGCGAGCCGCTGGCGGACCTTGATGGCGGCATTGATGTCCCGGTCGAGCGTGTCGATGGTGCGGTGCAGCTCAAGCTGTAGTGCCAGGTGCTCACGGAGCGCCGCCGGCGTCGTGTGCAGCCGGGGGTCGAGCGAGACCTGGAATGTCTGCCGGTAGGACTGCGCGCCGTAGTGGAGCACGACGGTGTAGCGTCCGGGATTGACGAGCGGACCCCGGGCATCGGCCGTCAATCCGTCGGTGTCCTCCGGCGGCTCGAATCCGATCACGTCGGTCGCATCGGGATAGCGCATGTCCCACCGGAAGCGATTCATTCCGGCGGACACGGCGGTCAGTTTCTCGTCCGAGCGCCGCTTCTGCTGGTTAGGCAGCAGATTGTCGCGAACCGTCTCCGGCATCTTCGCGTGCTTCTTGCGCAGGTGCAGCGTGTAATGCCGCACCAGGCGGCCCCGGCCGTCGAGGAAATCCAGGCTCGCCGGCGTCCTGCCGTCGTATCCGGCGGGCAGTCGGAAGAACACCGTCGCCCCCGACGGATGATTGAGTCCGATCGGATGTCGATATTTCGCGTGCGAGCTCTGGCCGTAGGCGTTCGTGAGCCACGCGGTCTGCGGCGCGTAGAGCTGTGCCGTCGCCGCGGCCGGATGTGGATCCTGCGACTGCTGCTCCAGCAGCGCGAGATCGTCCAGGATCCAGAAGGAGCGGCCGTGCGTCGCGGCGACCACCTCGCCCTCACGCGTATCGATCGCGAGATCACGCACCTCGGCGTTCGGCAGGTTCAAGCCGAGCGAGCGCCAGTGCGCGCCGCCGTCGAAGCTGACCTCGACCGTGTTGGCGGTCCCCAGGAAGAGGAGTGCGGGGTCCTTCGGATCCTGCCGCACGACGAAAACCGACTCATCGGCCGGCAGTCCGCTGGTCAGGACCGACCAGTGCTGACCGAAGTCCTTGCTCTCGAAGACGTACGGACGATAGTCGTCCCACATGTAGCGCGAGGCAGTCAGGTACACGGTACCCGCGGAGACATGCGACGGCTCGATCGAGGTGATCTCGGCCCATTGCGTCAGTTGCGGTGGGGTCACGGCGTCCCAGTGCCGGCCGGCGTCGCGCGTCACGTGGACCAGGCCGTCCTGGGAGCCGGCCCAGATGACCTTCCGATCGAGCGGGGAGACCGCAAGGGCGGAAATGTCGGGGAATACCTCCGCGCCGGTCTGGTCCAGGTCGATGGGACCGCCGCTCGGCTTCTCGGTCGCGGGATCGTTGCGCGTCAGATCGGGGCTGATGACTTTCCAGCTGCGGCCGCCATTCTCGCTGGTCATCACGTACTGCGAGGCGAGGAACAGCTCCTTCGGATCATTGGGCGAGAAGAAGATGGGATGTGTCCAGCCGAACCGGTACTTCATCTCTGCCGACGAGACGCCGTCGAGGTATATCGGATAGGGGCTCACGGAGCGCCGTGCGCCGGTGACCCGGTTGTAGCGCTGCATCAGCGTGTAGTAGTCGCTGCCGTAGGTGACGTCGGGATCATTTGGCTTCGGCGCGATGAAGGTGCTCTCCCCGAGCGCGACCTCGTGCCAGGCACCGTTCGGTATGGAGCCTCCCGGCATCGAGCTCGGGCCCTCGAACGAGCCTTCGTCCTGCTGGGCGCCGTAGACGTCGAACGGGAACTGGTCATCGATCGCGACGTGGTAGAACTGGCCGGTCGGCTGATTGTGCTCGGTGCTCCAGGTCTTGCCGCCGTCGGTCGACACCGTTGCGCCGCCGTCATTGCCGACCAGGAGGACCTTGGGGTCGTTGGGATTGATCCAGACCGTGTGATTGTCGCCGTGCCGCATGTGCAGCAGCGAGAACGCCTTGCCGCCGTCGCGGGAGACCCACACGCCGTCCACGTTCGGGACGTAGAGAACCTGCGGGTTGGTCGGATCCACATAGACGGTCATGTAGTAGAACGCGCGCTGGCGCAGGCTCCAGTTCTCGTTGATGCGCTGCCAGGTGGCGCCGCCGTCTGCAGAGCGGAAGAGACCGCCGCCCTTCGCCTGGATGATGGCGTAGACGATGTTCGAATCGCTCGCGGACACGTCGATGCCCATCCGGCCGAGCACTCCGCGCGGCAGGCCTGGGTTGCGCGAGATGTCGGTCCAGTGCGCGCCGCCGTCCGTGCTCTTGTACAGGCCGCTTCCAGGGCCGCCGTCATCGAGCGCCCAAGGCTTGCGCTGCGCCTGCCACATCGCCGCGTACAGGACGGAGGGATTGCGTGGGTCCATGACGAGATCGATGGCGCCCGTTTCGTCGTTGACGAAGAGGACTTTGTGCCAGGTCTTGCCGCCGTCGGTGGACTTGAACACGCCGCGATCCGCATTCGGGGCGAACACGTGCCCCATCGAGGCCGCGTACACGATGTTGGGATCGTGCGGGTCGACCAGGATGATGCTGATCGTGCGCGTCTCCTTGAGCCCGTCGTATTTCCAGGTCTTGCCGCCGTCGACGGATTTGAAGATGCCATCGCCGGTGACCATGTCGTTGCGGATGTCAGTCTCGCCGGTCCCGACGTAGATCACCTTCGCATTCGAGGGTGCCACGGCGATGGCGCCGATGCTGTCGCTCGATGACTTCCATTTACCGTCGGTGATGTTGTGCCAGGCGACGCCGTAATCCGTGCTCTTCCAGACGCCGCCGTCGACCGCGCCCATGTAGAACAGGTTGCGCTCGCTCGGGACGCCCGCGACTGCGATGACGCGGCCGCCGATGTTCGGCCCGATGCTGCGCCAGGACAGCTTGCCGTCGAGGAAGCGATGCGCAGTGGTGGCGTGAGCCGCGACGGCCCCCGTGACGGCGAGGACTGCCGCAAAGGCTGCAAGGGGAAATCTGCCGCGGGCGCGCGGCGTCTTGGAGGCTGCGGTCACGCGAGCTCCCTTGATTGAGTGATGGATTGCGGAACCCGGAGGGTGTTGTCGAACGAGCTTAGCTGACTCGCATTCGGGCTGCAATTTGCCGTGTCTCCCGGCATACGCGACGAAGGGATGGAAAATCGCGACGAGACGTGACGCGGCTCCTCTACGGGCCGATGGCGAGCTCGTTCATCCAGCGGCAGAGGGCGTTCAGCGCCTCCGCCCATACCTCGGCATCCTTCCGGCCGCTTCGCGCCGGCACGTGAAACGCGTGGTCGGCATCGTCCAGCAGATGCAGCACGGCCCGGGAGCCGAGGCTGTCGACGAGCGGTTGCAGCAGAGAGCGCTGCGCCAGCTGGTCGCGCGCGCCCTGAATGAAGAGCATCGGGATGCCGATCTGCCGCAGATGCTCGGCGCGCTCGATGCCCGGCTTGCCGGCGGGGTGCAGCGGGAAGGCGAGGAACACGAGTCCGCGGACTGCCGGCAGCGGCAGGAGCGACTGGGCCTGCGAGGTCATCCGGCCGCCGAACGATCGGCCTCCCGCGATGAGCGGCAGATCCGGTGCGAGCCTCGCCGCCGCGGCCGTCGCGGCCCTGACGGTCGCATGGCACAGCGCCGGCGGGTCGGGCCGCCGGCTCCCGCGCTCCATGTAGGGAAACTGGTACCGCAGGCTTGCGATGCGGCGCTCGCCGAGGCCTGCGGCGACAGCCTGCATCGAGGGATGCTCCATTCCGGCGCCGGCGCCGTGGGCCAGGACGAGCAGGGCTCGCGCCGCGTCCGGGCGCTCGAAGAGACCGGACACGCGATGATCCGCGCCTACACTGATCGTCAGGTGCCCTCGCCGAGCCGTCATTGCCATGCCTGCAGGTGAGCCGGAGGAACATCGGGGAGGGCCGAAGGGTACCCTAAGCGGCCTGAGCCGACGATCGTGATGAGGTGGTGGCGTGTCGACCGAAAGAGCAGACCCCCCCTATGCGGGCCTCCGGGTGCTCGAGCTGGCCCGGGTGCTGGCAGGCCCGTGGATTGGCCAGATACTGGCGGATCTCGGCGCCGAGGTGATCAAGATCGAATCGCCCGAAGGCGATGAGACGCGCCGCTGGGGGCCACCCTTCCTGGAAAACGCCGACGGCTCGGCGGCCGATGCTGCCTACTTTCATTCGTGCAACCGGGGCAAGCAGTCCCTCGTGCTCGATCTGCGCCAAGCGGTGGACCGCCGGCGTGCGGTGCAGCTCGCCTGCGAGGCCGACGTCCTCATCGAGAATTTCAAGGTGGGCGGTCTCGAGAAGTACGGCCTCGACTACGCGAATCTCGCCGCGCTCAACCCGGCCCTGGTGTATTGCTCGATCAGCGGCTTTGGCCAGAGCGGACGCTACGCGGATCGGCCCGGCTACGATTTCGTGGCCCAGGCGATGAGCGGTCTGATGGACGTGACCGGCGAGCCCGGGCGGCCGCCGCAGAAGGTCGGCGTCGCGATGTCCGACATCGTCACCGGTCTTTACGGCCTCATCGGGATCCAGGCCGCATTGGCCGAGCGTGCGCGCTCCGGGCGCGGGCAGCACGTGGATGTCGCGCTGCTCGATTCCACCATCGGGATTCTCGCCAATCAGGCCATGAACTGCCTGATCGGCAACCTGACGCCGACGCGGATGGGCAATGCGCATCCCAATATCGCGCCTTACCAGGAGTTTCGCACCGCGGATGGATTCATCGTCGTTGCCGTGGGCAACGACGTGCAGTTTCGCCGCTTGTGCGATGCCCTGGGATGTGCAGCGCTGGCGAGCGATCCGCGCTTTGCGAGCAACGGTGCCCGGGTCCGCCACCGCTCCGAGCTGGAGCAGGCGCTCGCGCCGGGATTCGCCGCGCTCCGGCGTGAGGAAGCGTTGGCGCGGCTCGAGGCCGCCCAGGTGCCCTCCGGCCCCATCAACACCGTGGCGGAGGCTCTTGCAGATCCCAACACCGGCGAGCGGGGCATGGTGCTCGCCTCTGAAGCCGAAGGCTATCGGGGTCAGACGATTCCGGGACTCGCGCTGCCGATCCGCTTCTCGCGGTCACGCACCGCACCGCCGCGGCCGGCCCCCCGGCTCGGAAGTGCCGCTAGGCCGCCCGGTCCGCGCGAAGCCCCAGCCAGCGGGCAGCCGTCCGCAGCGTCGGCGCCTGAGCGGCCACCGAGATGACGGCCCTCGTAGCGATCGAACAGGGTGATGTTCCCGAAGTGTCGGTCCATGTTGGCAATGAGCTGTGCGGGCGGCGTCAGCGTCCCCCGCGCCTCAGGAGGCGTGAGACGGGCTCCCGGCAGTCCGGCGCCGGCATCAGGAGAAGAGCGCGCCCCCGTTGACGGCGATCGTCTGTCCCGTGATGAAGGCGTTGCTCACGAGCAGCAGCACGGCCTGTGCGACTTCCTCTCCCGTTCCGGGCCGTCCCACGGGAATGCGGATGCTGGTGCCGGCCTCGATCAGCGGCTTCCCCATGTCCGTGTCGATCAGACCGGGCGCCACGGCGTTGACCGTCACTCCTTCCGCCGCGAGCCGCACTGCGTAGCCTCGTGTCAGACCTTCCATGCCGGCTTTCGCGGCACTGTAGGCGAGGCTGACCGCCGGAGCGCCGATACGGGCGCCGATCGAGGAGACATTCACGATCCGGCCCCAGCGCCGCGCCCGCATCCCCGGCAACACGGCCTGCGTGCAGAGAAACGCCGACTTCAGATTGACCGTGAGGGTGCGGTCGAAATCCTCCTCCGTGATGTCAGCGAGTCCGCGCACGGGCGCGATGCCCGCATTGTTGACCAGGATGTCGATCGGTCCGAGCTGCCGCTCGATGTCGTGGACCATGGCTTCGACGTCGGTGCGAAGGGAGACGTCGGCGCGCACTGCCGCCGCGCGGCCGCCCTGCCGGCGAAGAGCGTCAGCAACCGCTTGCGCTTCCGAGGCGCGCTCGCGATAGTTGATGGCCACCGCGGTCCCTGCCTCGGCCAGAGCGATCGCGATCGCCTTGCCGATGCCGCGCGAGGCGCCCGTGACCAGGGCGACCCGGTCTCGAAGGTCAGGCATGATGGTCGTCCCTCATGACGAAGACATGCGCTCAGAGATTCGTCGCGGTCACGATCCAGATGGCGCCGGCGAGACGCACGGCATTGCCGCTCTGATAGCGTGCCAGCGCCGTGCGAATGGAGGCTGCCGCTGCGGACCGAAGCTCCGCCGGCTGACCTTCCAACGCGCGGCTGACGGGGCCGATCCCGATCGCCGTCTCCACCGCGGCATCCAGGCCGCGGCCGATTCCGACATCCAGCGACAGGTCGATCGCTTCCAGGCTGACGGACTCGAAACCCGCGTCTTCCAGGATGTCTCGGACGCGGCGCTCGTCCGCGAAGGCAAAGGGCCCGGGCTCCTCGGGGCTGGCGGGAGCCGGCCGCGGCACGTGCCGGCAGGCCTCCTCGAGCGGCAGCATCAGCCAGGGGTTTCTCTGCGGCTCGCGCCAGCACGCGAAGGCGAGCCGTGCACCGCTGCGCAATGCCTGGCGCAGGTTGGCGAATGACTTGCGCGGTTGGGCGAAGAACATCACGCCGAACCGCGAGAAGAGAAGATCGGCGGCTGCACGCTCGAAGGGGTAGGCCGTGGCATCCGCTTCGATGAATTCGATGCCAGCCGCGGCAGGCGCGCGCTCGCGTGCCCGCGCCAGCATGGGCGCCGAAACGTCGACGCCCAGCACCCGGCCGCCGGGCGCGACGCGGCGCGCGAGCTCAAGGGTCGTGAAGCCGCACCCGCACCCAACATCGATCACCACCTCGCCCGGCGACGGTGCGGCCCACCGCAGCAGCAGCTCTGCGACGGGCGCCAGCAGCGTGTCCTGATCCTGCTGGCGGGCGCGCCAGCACTCGCCGGCCGGCCCGTTCCAGTAGGCGACCTGATCGGAGTTGCGATCGTCAGTGGCGATGAGCGTCATCGGTTCCCCCTCGGGCCGCGAATGCCGCGCGCCGGGAGTGGTATCGTAACCGAACCGGCTTTTTTGCGCCGATCCTGGAGCCCCCATGCAACTCATCGGGATGCTGGATTCTCCCTACGTCCGACGCGTCGCGATCTCGCTGCAACTGCTCGGGCTGACCTTCGAGCACCGCGCGCTGTCGGTCTTTCGCACCTTCGAGCAGTTCCGCGCCATCAATCCCGTGGTCAAAGCGCCGACCCTGGTGTGCGATGACGGCACCGTCCTCATGGATTCAACGCTCATCCTGGATTACGCCGAAGCCTTGGCGGCGCCCCGCTCCTTGATGCCGGGCGGCCTCGCGCAGCGGCAGGCGGCGTTGCGCCGCATCGGACTCGCCCTCGCCGCCTGCGAGAAGAGCGTGCAGCTCTACTACGAGCGCAACTTGCGGCCGCCGCAGAAGCAGCACGAGCCCTGGGCGCAGAGGGTCCTCGGCCAGATGCACGCTGCCTACGCGGAGCTGGAGGCGGAGCTCGCCAGACGCCCCCCGGGCGGGGACCGCCGGATCGGCGCCGCCGATGTCGCCACGGCCGTCACCTGGCACTTCACGGAGCGGGTGTTGCCCGCTACGGTCAAGGACGTCGCCTATCCGCAGCTGCGCGCGTTATCGGCCTGGGCGGAGCAGCTGCCGGAATTCCTCGCGGCACCTTACGGCGACGGTCCGTTCCGGCCCCGCCCCTGAGCGGTCCCCGCGTACGTCGCCGCTGCGGAGAGCCCCGATCTCCCCGCAGCGGCTCAGCGGGTCACGGCAGGACGCGGATCCGCATGTCGCGAATCTCGATCGCGCCGGGATGATCTCCCTGGATCCCGACTCGTCCCTCGGGCGCCAGCCCGTAGCCCGGATAGGCGTGGAATTTCGAGGCGGCGACCCGCCTCTTCCAGTTCGGGCTGTCAAGGTAGTAGCTGATGATCCGGTGCCCGTTCATCCAGTATTCGACGTGGTGGCCGCGGACGAGGATGCGTGCGCTGTTCCAATGTCCGTACGGGTGAACGAACCCGGGGGGCGAGGGGTAGACGTCGTACACGGCCCCGGCCGCCCGGATGCGGCTCTTGCCATCCTTCGTGTTCGCGTCATCGAGCAGCTGGTACTCGGGTCCGGTCCAGTAGATGTGGTCGTACTCGTGGGTGGCCCGGTAGAAGATGCCGCTGTTGCCCTTCTTGCCGATCTTCCATTGCAGCTCCAGCTCGAAATCCCTGTACTTGCGCGTGGACTCGAGGTCCTCCACCGGTCCGCTCTTGGAGAGAATGCCGTCGTGCACGGTCCAGCCCGCGGGCAGTCCCGGATGGATCCAGCCGCGCAGGAGCGGAGCCGAGTCCTTCCGCAGAAAATACTGCCAGCCTCCCACCGCGCTGCTCGTGTGCGGGGCTGCCGCCGCGGGCCCCGCGGCCGCAGTCAACGGGAGAGCCAGCGACAGCGCGATCGGCCACAGTTTCCGAGCCGTGCGCACACTCAATTCTCTCATTCGTATTCTCCTGTGGATGGAGGGGAAGGACACCTCAAGCGAGTCCCAGCTTCTTCAGCAGCTCGAGGGGAGGCCCGTCGAAATGCTGCAACGGAATGTTGCCGACGTACTGCACGTCCTTGCGGCCGGCCTCGGTCGTGTAGAACGCCGCAACCGTCAGGTTCCGGTACGTCGCGAAGAACCGCGCCGGCGCTTTCAGCTGCGCGGCCGCCCGGCTCGCATCGCAGATACTGTCGCAGATCGCCTGCTGCTCGGCCCCGCGCAGCCTCGCGAACGGCTGCCCCGACCGGCGCCGGGCCTCCTCGTCCAGCCAGGTGAAGCCGTTCAACACCGTAGTGCGGTCCGCACGCTGCTGGCTATACGGCGCGCTGATCCACTCGTCGATGAAGTCGACGGCCCCGACCGCGGAAGCGGAGGGGGAATGCTCGTCCGCCGGAATGATCAGATCGGCGAGCACCGCTGCGAGCTGCCGCTGCTGCGCACTCAATGTCAGCGGCCAGAACTCCCCTTTATGGTAGGCCTTGACCAGATCCGGATCCGGCCCGTAACCATTCATCACCGGTCGGTACCGCTGTACTTCGCCGTGAGTCATGGGGTCCGGCTGCAGGTCGGTCGGATCCGTTGCGCCCGCCTGCAGCGCCGGCATGGCGGCCGCCGCGGCCACGATCAGCTTGATGGTCGTGCGTCTGTCGGTCACGTCAAATCTCCCGTCGGCGCATGCGCTCTAGGATGTGATCGGACATGCGCCACGCCAGCGCCATTATGGTCAGAGTCGGGTTCTTGTCCGCGTTGTAGGGGAAAACGCCGCCGTCGGCGACGAAGAGGTTGGGCACGTCCCAGGTCTGTGACCATTCGTTGGTGACCGAAGCGCGCGCGTCAGCGCCCATGACGGTGCCGCCGACCTCGTGAATCATCTGACCGCCGGCAGAGATTGCCTTCACCGGGTCGGTGATGACGGGCGTTTGCATCCGCCCGCCCATCGCCTCGATGAGGGCGCCGAAGGTCTCCTGCATGTGGGCCGCCTGGCGCTGCTCGTAGTCGCCCCACTGCCAGTGAAAGCGCAGTACCGGGATGCCGAAGCGGTCCTTGACCTTGGGATCGATCTCCACGTAGCAGTCGTTGTTCGGCACCATGGCGCCGCGGCCGTCGAATTCCACGAAGGAGCCGTAATATCGGCGGGCGTCTTCCTTGAGCTTTCTGCCGTAGCTTCCGCCGGTGAGCCATTCCAGCCCATGGAACGTGTACGGGGACGGCATCTGCTTCCCACCGCCGTACTCGATGTGATAGCCGCGTGGGAAGGGGAGCTTGTGTGCGAGCTGCTCCTTGTACAGCCACCACGGCGCGTAGACCTGAAGGCCGCCGGCGGCATTCTCGTTGAGGGGCGGCAGGCTCTCGAGCAGCGGAATCTGGCCCACCACGGAGCTGCCGACCGTGTCCAGGATGTACCGTCCCACCAACCCGCTGGAGTTGGCCATACCGTTCGGAAAGAGACTGCTCTTGGAATTGAGCAGGATTCGCGACGTCTCGCAGGCGCTGGCGCCCAGAACGACGATGCGCGCGGAGGCATGCTCGTGCCGGCCGGTCGCCGCGTCGACGAAGCGAACCCCGTTGGCGCGGCCCTTCTTGTCCAGTGTGACCTCGTACACCATCGCGTCCGTGATGATGTCGAGATTGCCCGTGGCCAGCGCCGGTGGCAGATGCACGGTGGTGGATTGATAGTTGGCGCCGACTGCGCAGCCGCGTCCGCAGGGTGTCGCCCAGAGGCATGGCGAGCGCTTGCGCATGGCCTCCGCGAGGATCTTCTGTGCCCTCGGGTTGCCGGGATGGAGCTTTGCCGGGATCGTCCGATGATCCTGGGCACGTGTCAGGACCGCCCGCCGTCCGGCCAATACCGTGATGCCGAGCCTCGGGGCACGCTGCATGAAGAGGTGATCACTGACCAGTGGCGTCGGTGGAGGCAGCAGTGTGTCGCCGGGGCCCGCCGGCGTGTTCTCCACCGATTCATTGCCGCCGTAGACCCCGACCAGCATCTCCACCTTGGAGTAGTAGGGGGCTACATCGTCGTAGTGGATCGGCCAGTCGAGCCCGAGCCCGTCGCGGCTGCGCGGCTTGAAGTCATAAGGGCCGTTGCGCAGCGAGATGCGACCCCAGTGGTTGGTGCGGCCTCCCAGCATCCTAGCCCGCCACCAGGTGAAATGTCCGCCCCACTTGTCCGGAACGGTGACGTACGGCTGGCCGGGGACATCCCAGCCGCCATCCACCGTGGCGTCATAGAAGCCGAAGTTCTTGTCCGAAGTCACCACACCGCCGAGCGGCGCCATGTCCGGTGACTGGAACATCGGAGTCTCGTGCGGAGGCGAGTACTCGCGGCCGGCCTCCAGCATGAGGACACGCACACCCTCCATGCACAAGGTATAGGCCGTCTGTCCTCCCCCCGCGCCGGACCCGACGATGATGACGTCATACGGGCCGCGTTGAGTGCTCGCCGTCACGAATGGCATCGATCGGAGCTCCTTCGTCGTTTGAGACCTGCGTCGTTCAAGAACGGTAGGGTTCCCTGCCGAACCCCTGGACCGGGATTCCGCGGCTCGCCAGTACCTCGTGCTGCAGCGCGTACATCGCCGCCGCCGCCTCGTCGATGGCCCGCGCGAAGGCGAGCGAGCCGGCGAGAATGGGTCCGAGGAGTGCCTTGTCCTGCACCCGTGCCTTGGGATATTCGTGCTCCAGCACGAGGTACGTTCGCTGCGGATCGAGGTCGAGCAGCTCCCGCGCGGCGAGCTGGTGGTCCAGCCAGTCCACGGACCGGTTCTGCAGGTAGGCGAGCGGGTCGTGGCGTGCCGTGCCGGGCAGCTCGTGCTCGCAGAAGACCGTCTGCTTCTTCCAGGCGTTCTGCTGTGCGGCCGGATCGCTGCGCGGCGTATCCCCGTCGCGGTCGCCCCGCTGCATCGTCTGGCCTCCATAGCCCCACGCGGCGATGCCACGCGAGTCGATCACCTGACCCTTGACGTGAAAGCGCTGGATGAGGAAGCCGTAGCCGCAGTCCTTCAGGTACTGGAACACGGAGCGCGAGTCCTGCCCCATGAGGATGGCGTGCGACGGATCGTAGTGGATGCGGAACTGGTCTGCGACGCCGTGACGCTCGCAGATGCGGTGCAGCGCGATCCAGGGACCGGGCGCGTAGGCGATGTTGTTGTGCCAAGCATCGGTGACGTTCCAGCCCGGCATCGGGCACTGCTCGACCAGATACGTCAGGCCGCGCGCCTTCGCTTCCCGCAGCAGCGGAATGAAGGTCTCCTCGAACATGTCGAGGTTGGCGTCCAGGCCGATTCTCGGGTTGCGCCCGACGAAGCCGACCACGGCATCGCACCGCAGCAGCACGGCAGCGTCGAACACTCTCAGCATCAGCTCGTGCTTGACCCTGCGCGCGGAATCCTCCGCGGCCAGCATGTTGTCGAAGTAACCCAGCTCCGAGAGCCCCACCCCCGTCGTGCGCATCGCGCTCTCCACCCGAGCGGCGCGCGCCGCGGTGAAGGGCTTGCGCAGGTCGAGGGTGTTGGCGACGGGATCGAGCAACGCTGCGGCCGGCACGTCGCTCTGTGTCGGATGCAGGGCGCACGACAGCTCGATGTAGGGTGCGCCGATCTCGGCCGCGAACGCGAGCCACTCCTCGATCGCAAGATCGGGGTCCGCCTCCCGCCGATCCCGGGGCGTCAGCTCCTGCAGCGCCGCGGTGAGGATGCTGAGCTTCATGGGCCGTGGCCGGAACGCGCCCCCGGCCCCCGTGCCGGCGGATGCGCCGGGGTCAGGATTGGGGGATGGCATGCCCGATCCTCTCATTACGGAACGACGCCGTGAAGAGCGCCGCGACCGCGAGCGCGAACGCGGCCGGATAAGTCCAGATCGCCACCCAGTCGTGGCCGCCCGCCACACTGTAGCGGTCGGTGACGAGGCCCGCGGCGGAGAAGCCGATGAGCATCCCGACGCCGTAGGTAGCCAGCGTGATCAGGCCCTGCGCGGCGGCCTGCCGCTCCTGCCCGGCCCGGGTATCGGTGTAGATCTGGCCGGAGACGAAGAAAAAGTCGTAGCAGGGTCCGTGCAGGGCGATTCCGACGAGCAACAGCCATTGCAGCTGGGAGGCATCTCCGAAGGAGAAGAGCGCGTACCGGATCGCCCAGGCGGCCATTCCGATGAGCAGCGTGGCCTTCATCCCGTAGCGCTTCAGGAAGAGCGGCAGCATCAGCAGGAAGCAGAACTCCGAAGCCTGCCCCAGCGTCTGCTTGCCGGCAGCGTGCGCGACATGGATCTCGGTGAGGAACTGGTTGGCGTCCTGATAATAGAACGCGAGCGGCACGCAGATCAGGATCGACGCGAAGAAAAAGATGGCGAAATTCCGTTCCCGTAGCATCTCGAGCGCATCGAAGCCGAACAGGCTGCCCAGGCTCTTGCCGCGCTGCGCGGCGCCGAGCGGCGGTGTGCGCGGCAGCGTGAAGCTGTATATCCCCAACAGGAAGGAGCTCGCCGCGCACATCGTAAAGGTGTTCTGCAGCGCGCCTCGGGCCAGCGCCGCGGGGGCGTCCCAGGCAAACACATAGCTGATCACGAGTCCTGCGACGATCCATCCGATGGTCCCCCAGACGCGCACCTTGGGGAAATCCCGCGCCGGCACTTCCATCTGCCGGAATGCGACTGCATTGACCAGCGCAAGCGTCGGCATGTAGAGGATCATGTACGCCAGCAGATACGGATAGAAATCCGCGAAATCGCGGGCCCGCGCGAGCATCAGCATCAGCATGCCGCAGAGGATGTGGATGACGCCGAGGAGCCGCTCGGCGTGGATGTACCGGTCGGCTATCAGTCCGACGATGAAGGGCGCGATGATGGCGCCCCAGGCCTGGGTCGAGTAGGCGAGCCCGCTCTGCTCCCCGCTCGCGTGCAGGTTCAGGGCGAGGAAGCTTCCCATGGTGACGAACCATCCGCCCCAGGTGAAGAACTCCATGAACATCATTGCGCTCAGCCGCATCTTCATGGTGTTCCTCATGACCGGGCGCCTCACTCGAAAGGTGTCAGTCCGGCGCGTTTGGGCGCGCTGTGGGATGTTGCGGGGAGCTGCACGAGGCTCAGGTTATTGGGATCCAACTTCGGTGTCAAAGCATGGACGCGCGGTCCGCGGGAGCGGCGGCCGCTCTCACGCGGGGCGCGGCACCTTGCGCCAGACACCGCCCGCGGCGTGACTTGCGAGCATGGCTTCCACCAGCAGGTCGCTGCGATAGCCGTCCGCGAACGTGGCGAGCGCGGCGGGCCGCGTCTGGGGCCGCGCGCCCTCCCGTATCCACTGGTACGCATCCGCGATCACGTTGCGGAAGGCATCGGCCCAGGCCTCCTGGTGCCCCGCCGGCAAGTGCGCGTAGCGTGCCGCCTCGGGGCGCAGGAGGGAAGGGTCCTTGCCGACCACAAGGCTCGGCTCGCCGAATCGCCCGACCCAGAGCTCGTTCTGCCGCTCCTGCAGCCAGCGCACGGAAGCCCTGCGGCCACAGACCTCGAGCTGCAAATCATTCTTGTGACCGGGGAGGACCTGGCCGATGGCAACGCAACCCTTGGCTCCGCCTTGAAACCGCAGCAGCACGGTCGCCAGATCCTCGCTCTTGATGCGGACCCGTCGCCGCCCGCGGGCGGTCGTGTGTGAGAACGTGCCGCGGGCCGCGCCGGATACTTCCCTCTGCGCGACCACCGTGCCGAGGTCGGCCAGCACCGAATCGATCCGCAGGCCCGTCACATGCTCGGCGAGGTCGCACCAGTGGGAGCCGATGTCGCGCAGCGCGGAGCTGGCGCCGCCGCGGGCCGGATCGAGCCGCCAGGAGTACGCCCGCTCGTCCGCCAGCCAGTCCTGAAGATACTGTCCGTGGATGTAGCAGAGCGGCCCGAGCTCGCCGCGGCTCACCATGGAGCGCGCCTCCTGCACGAGGGGATTGCCGCGATAGTTGAACGTCACCACGTGGGCGACGCCCGAGCGCCGCGCGGCCTCCCAGAGCGCGCGGCTGTGCTCCGCCCGGTCCGACAGCGGCTTGTCGGAGATGACGTGCTTGCGCGCCGCGAGGGCGGCGAGGGAGACCTCGAGATGCAGGTGGTTTGGCGTCGTGTTGTGAACGACGTCCACGTCCGGGTCCGCAATGAGCTCGCGATAATCGCCATATGCGCGCTCGACGTGCCATTCCCTGGCGCGGCGTCGCGCCGAATCGCGGCTCGAGCCCGCGAGGGCCACCACCTCGACCGTGCCCAGGCGCCGCACCGCCTCGATGTGCTGGGCGGCGATGAAGCCCGGACCCACGAGACCCATCTTCAGTTGTTTCAATGCAGCCCCCTGGCGAATCCCCGACTCGATTCTATTATGAAACGCTGGATCCGGGCTCCTGCCCGGCCCAGCGTCGTTGAGCCAAAAAGCGTGGTTTTTGGCTCAACGTCGCTCGGCGGGCGAAGCAGTGCTTCGCTGAAAGACACCGCCTCGCCCTGCGGCGGCGGGGCACCTTGCGCGGCGCAGTCCCTGCTGCGCGCAAGCCCGGGGTGGCCAGCCATGGCCACCCGTGCGACGCATGCGTCGCACCCCTGTGCCTGGGCACCGGCTCGTGCCGTTTCAGGGTTCGGGGTCGCGCCATGCGCGATGGGGAACTGGGATGAAACGCTGGATCCGGGCTCCTGCCCGGCCCAGCGTCGTTGAGCCAAAAAGCGTCGTTTTTGGCTCAACGTCGCTCGGCGGGCGAAGCAGT